>NZ_JACMTR010000002.1:3219907-3540709 GCF_014267175.1 Pseudonocardia sp. C8 | reverse complement strand
GGCGTCGTCGTCGAGCCGGAAGCGGCGCCGCACCGGCCCGGACGCGATCAGGTCCAGCACCTGCGACGCGGTCAGCCGCGAGCCGGCGAGCTCGAGCAGCGAGGAGACCGTGCCGAGCAGCGGGTTGGCCTGCCGCAGCGCCCGGTCCGCCAGCCGGACCCGGAGCAGGTGGCCGGGGTGCAGCTCGTCGCGGGACGGCCCGGCCGCCGCGCCCGGCGCGGACGGGTCGGGAGCCAGCCCGAACGACGCCGTGATCAGGGGCGCGAACACCTCGATGTCCGGACACATCACCACGATGTCGCGCGGTTCGAGGGTCTCGTCGGCGGCGAGCAGGCCGAGCAGCGCCTCGCGCAGCACCTCGACCTGGCGGTCCGGGCCGTGGCAGGAGTGCAGCACGACGCTGCGGTCGGCCGGGTCGAGCAGCGGCCGGTCCCCGGGAGCCGGCGGCGGGACGTCGTCGCGCAGCGCCTCCTGCAGCCGGCGCAGCAGCGTCGGCGGGCCGCCGGGCCCGGGCGCCCGGTGGTGGGTGTCGGTGACGCCCGGCCCGGTGGCGGGCAGCCGCAGGGCCAGCTCGCGGACGTCGCGGCCCAGCGAGCGCAGCAGCGGGTTGCGGACCTGCCCGGCGCTGCCGTCCGACGCCCGGGTGGGCGGCGCGGCCGGGCGGCTCCGGCGCACCGCGTCCCACATGACGGGGGAGGGGTGCGGCAGCCACAGGTGCACGTCGCGGTGCACCGACACCGCCTCCAGCACGCCGAGGTGCTCGGCGGCGAGCCGGGTCGGCCCGAACAGCGACAGCCGCTCCGGCACCCCGTCGCCGGGGGACGCACCGTCACGCAGGGCCGCGACCGCCGCGTCCAGCCGCTCGGCCGGGCCCGGGACGCCCAGGCGGGCCCGCAGCCGCCGCCAGAGCTCCGGCTGCCAGGCCAGGTCCGGAGAGACCTCGTCGGCGCCGCGCCGCCAGTTCCGCAGCAGCGCAGGACGGTGCGTCGCGTAGGTGCCGAACAGCCCCGCCAGCGACCGGGCCAGCGCGTACCGGCGGCCGTGACCACCGCGCTCGAGGTGGGCGGCCAGCCCGGCGAACCGGTCGTCACCCGAGCGCGCGGCCTCGTCGATCAGCTCCAGCAGCGGCCAGACCGCGCGCCCCGGCGCCCACGGGTCGGTCTCCGGGTCGGCCCCGGTCACCGTGTCGACGATCTCGCCGAGCAGCGCCGCCGGGGCCGGGAACACCACGTTCGCGCACACCCCGCCCGAGCCGGACCCGGCGCCGAGCCGGTGCGAGAGGCGCTGGGCCAGCCACCGCTCGACGCCGCGCTCGGGCACCGCGACGACCTCGGGCGTGAACGGGTCCGCCGCACCCGCCGCGAGCACGCCGGCGAGGGCGTCGACGAGGGTGTCGGCGCGTTCGGCGCGATGGAGCTCCAGCACGCCCCGCACGCTATCGGCGACCCCCGACAGCAACCGTCGACGGGTCAGCCGGGGTGGTCCGCCTCGGCCGCCCGCCGGAGCCCGTCGGCCTCGAGCTCGACGTAGCGCCGGCTGCGGCGTCCGAACAGCGCCTGCACGACCGGCGCGAGCACGCCCCGCTGCTCGAGGCCGAGCCGCAGCCGGCTGGTCCCGCCCGGCCCGGGCCGCACCGAGTGCCGGCCGGTCGTGACCACCCCGGCCGCCGACGCGGTCCAGGTGAGCTCCCGTCCCGGGACGAGCTCGGTCACGGTCCACACCATCGGCCGCAGTCCCGGTTGGACGATCCACGCCCGGCTGCCGGGCGCCAGGTCCCCGTCCAGCAGCCGGATCTCCCGGACGGACCGGGTCCAGCGCGGCCAGTCCACGGGGTCGGCGAGCACCGCCCACAGCCGGTCGGTCCCGGCGTGCACGTCACGTTCGACGGTCAGCTCCATCGCCCACCCTCCTGTGCCTGTACCGTATGGTACAGGACATGTACCATACGGTACATGCCGGACACGGTCACGTCGCCGCGGGACCAGCTGCTGCAGGCGGCCGTCGAGCACTTCGCCGAGCACGGGGTGGCGGACCGCAGCCTCCGGTCGATCGCGACGGCGATCGGCACCAGCCACCGGATGCTGATCTACCACTTCGGGTCCCGCGAGGGGCTGATCGCCGAGGTCGTGGCCGCGGTGGAGGCGGGGCAGCGGGAGACCCTCGCCCAGCTCCGCGCCGAGCCGGGGGCCGACCCGGCCGAGATCGTGATGCGGTTCTGGCAGACCGTGACGGCCGCGGCGCAACGGTACGGTCCCCTGTTCTTCGAGCTGTCGGCACACGCGATGCAGGGCCGGCCGCACGCGGGCCGGCTGCGGGAGACGCTGGTCGACCCGTGGTTGGCTCCGCTCACGGACCTCTTCGAGCGCGCCGGAGTGCCCCGGCGGACCGCCGCCGTCCGGGCCCGCCTCGGCCTCGGCGTCGCCCGCGGGCTGCTGCACGACGCCCTCGTCACCGGCGACACCGCGGGCGCCGACGCGGCGATGGCGGCGTTCGTCGCGATGGCACTCCCGCGGCGCAAGGAGCCCACACCGGAGGGAACGACATGAGCATCGACCGCATCGACCTGCCCACCGGGGAGGCGCTCACCGTCCTGCGCACCGGCGCGAGCACCGGCGGCGCCGCGTTCGAGATCGAGGCCGTGCTGCCGCCCGGGCTGTCCGGGCCGCCCGCGCACCGGCACCGGTTCGAGTCCGAGACGTTCACCGTGCTCGACGGTGAGCTGCGGGTGCGCGTCGGCCGTGATCGCCGCGTGCTCGGCCCGGGCGACGCCGTCACCGTGCCCCCCGGTGTCGTGCACGCCTTCGCCAACCCGACCGATCACCCGGTCCGGATCCGCACGGTGGAGACCCCGGCCGGCCCGCTGGAGGACCAGTTCCGCGCGCTCGCCCGCGCGGGCCGGCTCCCACCGCTGCGCCGGCTGGCCCGGATCAACGTCGAGCACGACCTCAGCTTCGTGCTGCACGGCGTGCCCGAGGTCCTGCAACGTCCGCTGTGGCGGCTGCTCGCCGCACTGCCCGACCCGGAGCGGCGGCGCGGCCCCTACCAGGACGAGACCGCGTAGTCCTTGAGGAACACCCCGTGCAGGTCCTCGCCGGCCTCCCCGGCGACGATCGGGTGGTACACCCGGGCCGCGCCGTCGGACAGGTCCAGCGGCGCGTGGAACCCGTCGTCGGCGAGCCGCAGCTTCGTCGGGTGCGGGCGCTCGTCGGTGATCCATCCGGTGTCCACCGACGTCATGAGGATCCGGTCGGTCGCGAACATCTCTCCCGCACTGGTGCGGGTGAGCATGTTCAGCGCGGCCTTGGCCATGTTGGTGTGCGGGTGCCCCGGCGCCTTGTAGCCGCGGCCGAACACGCCCTCCATCGCGGACACGTTGACCACGTACTTGCGGCGGGCCGTCGAGGCCGCCATCGCCGCCCGCAGCCGCGAGACCAGCACGAACGGCGCCGTCTGGTTGCAGAGCTGGACCTCGAGGAGCTCGAGCGGGTCCACGTGCTGGACGTGGTCGACCCAGCTGTTGACGGCCGCGGTGTCGGGGAGCAGGCCACCCGCGTCGACGGCGGTGCCGGCCGCGATACGGTCCGGTGACGCGGACCGCGCGGTCATCGCGGAGGTGACGAGGGCGCCGGCTCCCGGGACGGCGCCGGCCAGCAGCGCCGGGTGCTCGCGCGCCGTCGCGCTGGTGAACGACACGATCTCCGGCAGCGCCCCGGGCGGCAGGGCCTCGGACTCGGCCGCCTCGAGCGCCGCGTACGAGCCGGGGGAGCGGCGGACCGTCTGCGCCGCGTTGTTGATCAGGATGTCCAGCGGCCCGGCCGCGGCGACCTCGTCGGCCAGCGCGACGACCTGAGCCGGGTCGCGCAGGTCGACCCCGACCACGCGCAGCCGGTGCAGCCAGTCGGCGCTGTCGTCGAGCGCGGCGAACCGGCGGGCCGCGTCCCGCGGGAACCGGGTGGTGAGCGTGAGGTGCGCGCCGTCGCGGAGCAGTCGCAGCGCGATGTACATGCCGATCTTGGCCCGGCCGCCGGTGAGCAGGGCCCGCCGCCCGGACAGGTCGGTGCGGGCCGCGCGGTGCGCGTGGTGCGCGGCGGCGCAGCCCGGGCAGAGCTGGTGGTAGAAGGCGTCGACCGTGGTGTAGCGGACCTTGCAGACGTAGCAGCCGCGGGCCTTGTGCAGCACACCCGCCGTCGCGCCCGGGGCCGACGAGGTGAGCGGGATGCCGGCCGTCTCGTCGTCGATCCGGCCGGTGGCGCCGGTCGCCGTCGCCGCGGTGACGGCGGCGTCGGCCGCCTTCTCCTGCTGCCGCTTCGCCGCCCGCCGGCGCAGCCGGACCGACTTCCAGATCCGGGCGGTGGCGCGGCGCACGGCCACGGCGTCCGGGTGCTCGGGCTCCAGCTCGTCGACCTGCGCGAGGACCTTCAGCGCGGTGGCGAGCTCGTCCGGGTCGATGCCGCTGCTCACCGGCCCAGTCTAGGAATCACGACGCGAGCGGCTGGTCCAGCCCGGCCTCCTCGGCCATCTCGGTGAGCACGGCGATGTTGAGCTCGAACCCGAGCACGGCCTCGGCGGCCACCCGGGCCCGGGCTGCCGCGTCCCACCCGGTGGCGTCGAGCAGCCCGCGGTAGCGGGCCCGGAACCGGGGCGGGGCGCCGAGGGCGGAGAAGTCGTAGAACCGGACGCCGGCCCCGGACAGCCCGTAGGTCCGGGTGAGCAGCTTGCCGATCACCTGGCCGCCGGACAGGTCGCCCAGGTAGCGGATGTAGTGGTGGGCGACGAACCGCTCCGGGTCGGTGGCAGCGGTGTGCAGCCGGTCGACGTAGCGGGTGGTGGCGGGCAGGATCCGCGGGACGCCGCTGCCGAGTGCGTCGAGGTCGTCGTGCAGGGCGGGCAGCCGGCGCAGCTCGTCGATCACGAACGGCCCGGCGACCGGGTGGCCGGCCATCGCGTCGGACGCGGCCTCCAGCGCGCCGTAGATGGCGGAGTACTGCTCGGCGAGCAGGGTGTAGGCGTCCAGCGGCAGCGCGCCGTCGAGCAGCGCCGCCATGTAGGCGGAGCGGTGCGCGCGCTCGTGGACCTCCCAGGTGGCCTGGCGGAGTTCGGCGGACAGCGTCCCGATCGGGGTCGTTGCGGCGCCCATCGGCCCTCCCGTGCGGCGGAGCGTCACGGCGCCGGATATGACACCGTGTCAGATCCTTGATGGTAGGGCAGGGAGCGCGGTAAGGCTAGCCTCAGTCACGGGACGGTGTCGAGACCATCCGCAGCACCGCCCGGACCGCGGTCTCCACAGTGGCATCCAGTTCGGACGGTGCCACGTCGACGATCCGTCTGCTGGTCAGCGCGGCCGAGACCAGGGCGGCGAGCACGTCCGGGCCCTCGGCGACCATCGACCCGTCCGCCGCGCCGTCGTGCAGGATCGCGGCCAGCCGGTCACCGATCGGGTCGGCGTGCGCGGCGATCCGGCGGTACGCCTGCGGGTCCAGCGCACCGGCAAGGGCCTGCCCGGGCGGGAGGTGGAACTCGGCGAGCCGGCGCAGCTGCATCCGGGCGAACACGGCGAGCCGCTCCGCCGGGGACGACACCCCGGCCAGCGCGGCGTCGAGGTCGGCGACGTACCGGGCGGCCTCGGCCTCCACGAACGCGACCAGCAGCGCCTGCCGGTCCGGGAAGTGGTTGTACATCGCGGACCGGCCGACGCCGGCCGCCGCGGCGACGCCGGACAGCGTCACCGCCTCGAAGCCGCGCTCGTAGAGCTGCGCGCGCAGCGCGGCGAACACCCGCTCGCGCACCTGCTCGCGGTGCGTGGCGAGGGAGTCCCCGATGAGCTTCGGCACGCGGGCCAGTCTAGGCCCGCGTGCCGGAGGCGACCGGGGCCGCTCAGAGCTGCTTGAGCACCGACTCGGCGCCGGAGGCGTCGACGGTCGACGGGACGTCCTCGACACCGATCCACTGCACGACGCCGTCCTTGATGATCGCGGCGTAGCGCTTCGAGCGGGTGCCGAGGCCGAACTTGGAGCCGTCCATCTCCAGGCCGGCGGCGCGCGCGAAGTCGCCGTTGCCGTCGGCCAGCATGACGATCGCGCCGTCCACGTTGCGGGCCTCGGCCCAGGCGGAGAGCACGAACGCGTCGTTCACCGACGTGCAGGCGATCGTGTCGACGCCCTTCGCCTTCAGCTCGTCCTGGCGCAGCAGGAAGCCGGGCAGGTGGGTGTCCGAGCAGGCCGGGGTGAACGCACCCGGCACGCCGAACAGCACGACGGTGCCGCTGCCCAGCGCCTCGGCGCTCTGCACCGGCTTCGGGCCGTCGGCGGTCGGGGTCATCAGGGTGACGTCGGGGATCTGGTCACCGGCGGCGAGGGCCACGGGTCCTCCACGGGGATCGTTCGGCTGGTCCACCCCGAACCCTAGCCCGCGCCCGACCTGGCGTACCGAACGGCCGTCGCACAGGTTCGCGGTCCGTCGCACGGGTGGTCCGCGCCCCGCACAGGTCCGGTCCTGTGCGGCGCCGCCCGAACCTGTGCGGCGCGGCGCCGGCTCGATCAGCGTGCGCGGGTGCGGCACGGTTGCGCGGGGGCGGGTGGGTTTGCGATGGCGAACACCGGTCGTGCGGAACGCCCGTGGGGACGGGGCGGACCGTGTTCGGTGCCGGCATGGACGGATCCCTGCCTGCCCACGACATCCGGCTCCGGGCGGACCTGCGTGCGGCGGGCTTCGCCGACGACGAGATCGACCGGGCACGGGCGGGCGGTGAGCTCGTCCCGATCCGGCGGGGCGCCTACCTCGACGCCGACGATCCCGCGCTGCGCAAGGCGCGGGCGCGGCACCGGGCGGCGACCCGCGCGGCGATCCGGCAGCTCGGTCCCGGCGCGGTCGCCAGCCACGTGTCGGCAGCCGTGCTTCTCGGGATCGACTTCTGGGGACTGGCGCTCGATCGGGTGCACGTCACCCGGGACCGTTCGCACGGCGGACGCCGGACCCGGGACCTGCACGTGCACCCGTCGGCGCTCCCACCGTCCGACCGGACCACGGTGGACGGCATCGTCGTGACCACCCCCGCCCGCACCGTGGTCGACATCGCCCGGACGACCGGTTACGAGCGTGGCCTCGTCGTGGCCGACCGGGCGCTCGCCCCGCGGTCGCGGAAACGGCCGCCGCTGCTGACCCCGCGGGAGCTCGCCGAGGCCGTCGGCGCCGTCGGGAGCCGGGCCGGCGCCGGCGTCGTCCGGAGGGTGGCGGCGGACGCGGACCACCGGTCGGGCAGCGTCGGCGAGACCCGCAGCCGGATCGCGCTGGCCCGCGCGGGGATCCCGCCGCCGGTGCTGCAATGGGAGGTCACCGCGGCGGGGCGCCGCCACCTCACCGACTTCGCGTGGCCGGACCGCGGGGTGGTCGCCGAGTTCGACGGACGCGTCAAGTACGGCCGCGACATGGCGCCCGGCCAGGATCCGGCCGAGGCCGTCTGGGAGGAGAAGCTCCGCGAGGACCGGTTACGCGGGATCGGTCTGATCGTCGTGCGCTGGATCTGGCGGGACATCGAGGACTTCGCCGACACCGCCGCCCGCCTCCGCGCGGCCCTCGCCCGCTGATCGCGTGTCGCCGCAGATCCCATGCCGCCGCACAGGTTCGGTGCTCGTCGCAGAGGTCGCAATCCGTGCGGTGCCCGGGCAACCTGTGCGGCGCCCGGGCAACCTGTGCGGCGCTGCGGCGGCGGGCGGTTGAGGGCGCGCGGTCAGCCGGCGTCGCCGGGGCGCAGCTCCCGGTCGGGCCAGCCCAGCAACCGGGCACCCAGGACGGCCGCGTGCAGCGTGAACCGCTGCGCCGGGTCGGTCGGGTCGTGCCCGGTCAGCTCGGCGATCCGCTCCAGCCGGTAGGAGACCGCGCGCACCGACAGGTGCAGCCGCCGGGCGGTCTCGGCGGCGACGCACCCAGTCGCGAAGTAGGCCTCGGCGGTCTCCAGCAGCGGCCGGGCGCCGCCACGGGCACGGGCCAGCGGGACGACGACCGTCTGCACCAGGTCGGTGATCGCGGGCTGGTCGCGCAGCAGCACCCGGTACACCAGCATGTCCTCGGCACGCAGGACGGGTGCGGGCAGCTGCAGGCGTGCGGCCGTGGTCAGGGCCTCCCGGGCCTCCTCGTAGGAGCGGGCGATCCCGTACGCGCCCGGGTGCGGGCGCCCCACGGCCACCCGCCACGGCCCGCCCCGGCCGGACCGGGTGAGCTCGCCGTGCAGCAGCGTTCCCAGGCCGGGCCCGCCCTCGACCGGTGCCGGGGCCACGACGACGATCCGGCCGTCCTTGGTCGCGACGAGCACGTCGCGGTCGCCCACGCCCTGCACGACGGCGCGTTCCAGCGCGCCGGGAACGGTGTCGGCCCGGGCCGCCCGCCCGGCGGGGGCGGTCAGCGCGACCTGGTGCGGGCGGCCGAGATCGAGCCCGAACGGCTCGGCCCGCTCGACCAGGCCGCCGGCGTCGCCGTCACCGCGGAGCAGGTCCTCGATCAGCTCGCGGCGCAGCGTCTCCTCGCTGCGGACCATGTCCCGGCGGGCGGCGGTGTAGCCGTCGGCCAGGCCGGCCACGGCGAGGTCCAGGGTGCGCAGGACCGCCTCGGCCGCGTTCGCGGTGCCGGCGGTGTCCGGGAAGCGCATCGTCGACGGCAGCTCCCGCCACAGCCGCCAGGCCGCGGACAGGTACAGCTGGACGGCGTTGCCGGCCGACACGCCGAGCTCGGCGGCGCGCCGCCCGTTGCGGCCGACCGCCTCCAGCTCGGCCCGGTCCGGGCGCCGGCCGGAGGTGGCGGCGTCGGCGAGCACCCGCAGGAAGTCCCCGAGCAGCTCCGGCGGGACACCGCCGGCACCGCGGCCGGCCTCCTCGGCGACCCGGCGCAGCCGGGCCTCCGGCACCGGGACCGCGCCCCCGCCCGCCGCGTGGGCGGCGTCCGCCCGTCCTGCCACGTACACCCGTTCCTCCGTCCACATGCGGCGGAGGCACGCGACCGCCGCGATGGTCGCGTGCCTCCACCCGCCGGCGGGCCGGCCGGCACCGCCACCGTGCCCCTGCCGGCCCACCCGGTGCAGGGTGCGTCCCGGACGGGTTCACCCCGTCGAGGTTGCCGGATCCCGGCAACGAGGGGCTACCCGGTGTAGGGCACCACGCGCAGCAGCGTGCAGCCGGCGGTCCCGCCGTCGGGCAGCGTGTACCGGACCTGGTCGCCCTCGCGCGCGTCCTGCAGCGCCCGGCCGAGCGGGGAGTCGGGGGAGCAGACCATCATCGCGCCCGCCCGGCCCTCCTCGTGCGACAGCAGGAAGGTCTCGGTCTCGCCGTCGTCGTAGCGGACCGTCACCGCCATCCCGGGCTCGGCGACGCCGTCGTCGGGCGGGCGGTCGCCGACCACCGGGTCGCGCAGGAGTTCCTGCAGCCGCCGGATGCGCTGCTCGCGCTCCCGCGCCTCGGCGTCCGACCCCGGCGGGTCGTTCCGCTCGCGGTCGGCGACCGGCGCCTCCGAGCGCTGCCGGAGCAGGTCGCGCAGCTCCGCGCGCAGCTCGTCGTAGGTCTGTGCGGTCAGCCAGATCCGGGTCGTGCTCATGGTCCACCCCTCGTACGGATTCCCTGGTGAGAGGACTACCAGGCCGAGCGCCGGAGGCCACGCCGGTTGCCGGGCGCCGGCAGCGGGGGAGGCCCCGACGCTGCCAGCACCCGGCCGTGACCGGCTCAGTGACAGTGCTTCACCGCGGTCGGCGGCACGTCCAGGGTGGGGTTGCGGTCGAGGAACCCGGCCGGCTTCAGCGTGAAGCCGGTGGAGTCCACGGGCATCACCGGCCAGTCCTCCGGCCGCGGGAAGTGGGTCAGCCCGAACGTGTGCCACAGCACGACGTCCTGGCCGTCGAGGTCCCGGTCCGCGGCCACGTAGGACGGCAGCCCGTCGCCGCCCGGGTTCTGGTTGACGAAGTCGCCGGCCGGGTACCGCTCGGCGTGGTCGTAGCGGGTCACCCACAGCGCCTTCGACGCGAACGTGGCCCGCGCGTGGATCGAGGAGCCCTCGTCGGCGAGCAGCGTCGGCTGCCCGTGCGGGTGCAGCACGTAGCCGACCGGCCGGCCGAGCGCGTTGGTCTTCTCGGTGTTGACCACGTGCCAGACCCGGGCGGTGCCCGGTGAGGCGTCCCGCTGCGCGTCGGACTCGCTGGTCAGGCGGGTGGCGGAGCGGGCGAACGCGTTGCCGTACCGGTTGCCGTCGCCCATCGGGACGCGGGCCGCCTCCACCTCCTCGACGGCGTTCGCCAGCCCGTCGACGGTCATGTCCAGCCGCGCCGAGAACAGGTGCTGGTGGTACGGGGCCCCGACGCCCGGCGCCACCTCGGTCGCGTACTCGCCGGGCGTGCCGGAGGTGAACACGATGCCGGTCGCCTTGCACTCCAGCTCGATGGTGCCGTCGAGGTAGAGGTACCAGTAGAAGCCGTAGTCGTAGTTGCCGATCGGGGTGAAGAACGAGATCACCAGCCGGCGCTGGCGGCGGACCTCGCGGGACCCGGTGAAGATGTCCGAGTGCTTCCAGAGGACGCCGTGGTCCTCCTCGTGCATGCAGATCGCGTTGCGGATGGTCTTCGGGTTGCCGAGGTCGTCGGCGATGGTGGCGTCGACGTAGTGGATGTCGCCGAGGCAGTCGCAGCCCAGCTGCAACGAGTCGGCGTAGCGGGCGAACATGTACTCGCCGCAGTCGAAGTAGTTCTGCCAGAACCGGACCGGGGCGGGGTCGGCGTACGGCACGACCATCTCGGCCACCGACGCCCGGTAGCAGACCGGCCGGCCGTCGAACGCGATCTGGTGCAGGGTCAGGCCCTCGCGCTCGTTGAACCCGATCCGCAGGTCCCACTTGCCCCAGCGGACGTGGCCGTCCTCCACGGTGAACGACCGGCCCTCGGGCTGGGTGATCTCGATGGGCTTCAGGCCGGTCATGTGCTCGCCCTGGACGGCGGGGTCGTCGAAGTTCCCGCTGCCGTCCGGTACCGGCACGACGCCGGTGTCGATCACCCGGGCGACGGTGCGCGCGGTGAGGTCGACGTAGGCGACCAGGCCGTCGATCGGGTGCGCCCACGGGTGGTCGGACTCGGAGTCCTGCCGGAAACCGAACGCGCGGGCGATCCGGCGGCCCGCCTCCTCCGGGTAGTCGTACACGCCCGCGGACAGCGGCACGGCCCGCACCGACGCCGGCTCGATGCCCCGCTTCTCCAGGGCGGCCAGCCAGTCGGGTGAGGCGTTCAGGACGTCCTCGATGAACTCGAACTCGCTGTCGATGATCGGTGGCTGGCCCTCGCGCTCGGGTTCCAGCTCCCGGCAGGACACCAGCTCGCCGGAGGTCACCGACACCACGGTGTCCCAGGACCGTCCGGTTGCCAGGTCGAGCAGCACGATGCGGAACCGGCGGTCGACCGGTGCCCCGGCGAGCACCTGGTCCTTCGGCGGCTCCTCGGGAGCGAAGAAGGCGTAGCGGACGTGCTCGGTGAGCAGCCCGGCCCCGTCGAGCACCGCGCGGACGGCGGTGACCTCGGCCTCGGTGGTCATCTCGAGCGGGTGCCCGGCGTCGGTCCGGGGTTCCTGAACGGCGGTCATCGGATCTCCTCCTGGGAAGTGGTGGACGGATGGGCGGCGGGCACGGAGCGGCGGGAGCCGCCGAGCCGCGACCACGCCGCCCCGAGCACGAAGGCGATCACCAGCACGGCGCCGATCGCGGTCGCCAGCGCCGGCGAGCCGCCGATCAGCGTCGGGAAGTGGGCGACGGTCAGGGACAGGCAGGTGAGCAGCCCCGCGAGGCCGAGCAGCGGGGCGACGAGCGTGTGCCAGGGCCGGGTGTCGACCGGCGTCCCGCGCCTGCGCAGGCAGGCGAAGAACACGACCACCGCGAGGCAGGTCAGCGCCATCAGCGCGAGGACACCGAGCGTCGCGGTCCCGGCCATCCAGGCGAACACCTGGGTGACCGGGTCCATCCCGGTCACGGCGAACACGGCGATCAGCGCGAGCGCGGTGCCGGACTGGGCCGCCGACGCCGCGTGCGGCGACGCGTGCCGGGGGTGGCTGCGGCCGAACACCGCCGGCATCGTCCCGGCGTTGCCGAGCGCGAACAGGTAGCGCGCCAGCACGTTGTGGAACGACAGCAGCGCCGCGAACAGGCTGGTGACGAGCAGGATCTGGGCGAGGTCGCCGCCGAGGGGCCCGAGCACCGCCGTGATCGTGGTGACGATCATGTTGCCCGGGTCCTCGCCCGCCCTCGCCACGGCGGTCCCGTCGCCCCACGCGGAGACCACGGCCCAGGCCGAGACGGTGTAGAAGGCGCCGATCAGCACGAGCGCGAGGTAGGTGGCACGCGGGACGGTGCGCTCCGGGTCGCGGGCCTCGTCGCGGAACACCGCGGTGGCCTCGAACCCGATGAACGACGCGACCGCGAACATGACCGCGATGCCGAGGGAACCGGAGAAGACCGCCGACGGCTGCAGCAGCGCCGTGGAGCGGCCCTCGCCCAGCCCGCCGGTGACGGCGACGACGGCGTCGAACACCAGCACGATCGCCACCTCGGCGATCAGCAGGGCGCCCAGCACCTTGCCGGACAGCTCGATGTGCCGGTAGCCGAGCACGCCGGCGACGACCAGTGCTCCGGCCGCGTACAGGTACCAGGGCAGAGCCGGGCCGCCGTAGTGCTGCACCAGCGCGTCGAACGTCGCGCCGAGGTAGCCGTACACGGCGGCCTGCACGGCGGTGTAGGTGACCAGGGCGAGGAACGCCGAGCCGAGACCGGGCGCGGCGCCGAGGCCGCGGGCGATGTAGGAGTAGAACGCCCCCGCTTCCGGGACGTGCCTGCTCATCGCGCAGAAGCCGACGGCGAACAGCAGCAGCACGGCGGCGCACAGGACGAACGTGGCCGGGAAGCCGGCGCCGTTGCCGGCCGCGAGACCGAGCGGGACGGTGCCGGCCACGACCGTCAGCGGGGCCGCGGCGGCGACCACCATGAACACGATGGAACCGGCTCCCAGCGAGCCGCGGAGCCGGTGCGGCCGCGGCGCGGATGCGGGGGCGACGGGTATCTTCGGGTCGGACGACGGTGCGCTCATCAGCAGCTCCGGGGGACGGGTGCGGATCTGACGGGTCGGGACCGTCACGTGCCCCGTCCCGCCCGCACAACAGCCCGTCCCGAGTGGTGCGAATCACTCTGCCATCGATTCCCGTGCCGTGGGAACGAGCGGGCGGTTTTTCTCATTCGGCCCGTCGGTGCTGGTCACGGGCCCGTCCCCGGTCGATAGTGTCCGCAGCCGAGGATCACCCCCGACCGCCGCAAGGAGATCTCCCGTGGCCCCGCTGCGCGACCGCTCACCGGTGCACGGCCTGGAGCGACGACGTCTCGGCCCCGCCGACGTGCTCGCCCAGTCCATCGCCGGGTCGGCCCCGTCCGCCGCGATGGCGGCGACGCCGGTGATCGTGGCCGGGACGGCGGGCGGGTGGACGGTGTGGTCGTTCGCCGTCGCGACGGTGCTCGCGTTGCTCGTCGCCGCGTCGATCGGGCGGTTCACCACCCGGATGGCCGCGCCCGGTGGCCTCTACACGCTGACCGCGCAGGGACTCGGGTCCGGGCCGGCGTTCGCCGGCGGTGTCGCCGGGGTGGCCGGCTACCTGCTGCTGTGCGCGGCGGCGATCGCCGGCGCCGTCGTCTACCTGGAGGCGTTGCTCGCCCCGCTGCTCCCGGACGTCCGCTGGGTGCCGGCCGGTGCCGCCGTGCTGTTCGGGGCGCTGGTCACCGCGCTGGTCGCCCGCGGGGTGCGGCCGGCGGCCCGGGTGGTGCTGCTGGTCGAGGCGGTGGCGATCGGGGCGCTGGTGGCCGTGTTCGTCCTGCTCCTGGTGCAGGGGCCGCTGCCCGGTCCGGGGCTGCCGGAGCCGCCCGGACCGGGCCTCACCGGGCTGCTCGCCGGCGTGCTGCCCGCGCTGGCCGCGTTCGTGGGGTTCGAGGTGGCGACCTCGCTGGGTGCCGAGACGCGCCGGCCGTTCCGGACCGTGCCGCGGGCGGTGTTCACCACCGCCGCCGTCACCGGCGTGCTCTACGTCTTCGCGGCCGGGGTGCAGGTCGCCGGGTTCGCCGCCGTCCCGGGTGGGCTGGCGGGGCAGGCCCAGCCGGTGCAGGTGCTCGCGAACGCGCGGGGCTGGTGGTGGATCTCCCCGGTGCTCGACGTGGCGCTCGTGCTGTCGTTCCTGGCCTGCGCGGTCGCGACGGCGACGGCGCTGTCCCGGGTGCTGTTCTCGCTGGCCCGCGACGGGGTGGTGCCCGGGGTGCTCGGGCGCGCCCATCCCCGGTTCCGGACGCCGCACGTCGCGATCGGGTTCGGTGTGCCGTGCGCGACGGCCGGGGTGGCGGCGCCGGTGGTGTCCGGTGTCCCGGTGGGCAGCGTGCTGATCGCGCTGCTCGGGGCGGCGACCGTCGGGTTCCTCGTCACCTACGTGCTGGTCTGCCTGGCCGCGCCGCTGTTCCTGCGCCGGATCGGCGAGCTCACGCCGGCCGCCGTGCTGACCGCGGTCGTCGCGGTGCCCGCGCTGGTCGCCGCGCTCGTCGCGTTCGTGGTCGTCGCCCCGCCGACCGGCGTGGTGCTGGTGGCGGCGCTGCTCGCGGCGGTGGCCTGGTTCGGCGTGCTCCGCCACCGGGGCGGGTTGCGCGACCTCGGGGTCTACGACGAGACGGTTGCCTCGGACGTCTGGGACCGGGCCGCGTGACGGGCGGGCCGGTCCCCGTCAGCGGACGGCAGCCGCGGGCCGTCCGCACGGCGCTCGCGGTGCTGGAGGAGGTCGTCGCGGCCGGGCCCGGGGTGACCGCGAAGGAGATCTCGGCGGCGTTGCGGCTGCCGCCCGCGACGACCTACCGGGTGCTGAACCTGCTGGTGGGGGAGGAGTACCTGGTGCGGTTGCCGGACCTGCGCGGTTTCGCGCTCGGCCGGCGGGCGGCCCGGCTCTCCCCGGTGGCGGTTCCGCGGCTGCCGACCGCGGCCCGCGGTGTGGTGGAGCACCTCCGCGGGCGGGTCCGGTGGGGCGTGCACCTGGCCGTGTTCGACGGCGGCCAGGTGCACCTGGCCGATCCGGACCCGGACCACCCACCCAGCGACCCCGACCTGCTGGCCCGGCTTCCGCAGGCGTCCGCGCTCGGCCGGTTGCTCCTGGCCGAGCAGCCGGACTGGCGCGCGCTGGTGCGGGACCTGCGGCCGGTCACCGAGCTGACCGTCACCGACCCGGAGGAGCTCTCCGGGGTGCTGGACGCCGTCGCCCGGGACGGTCTGGCCAGCCAGACCGGGGAGCTGCGGCCGGACCGCGGCTGCATCGCCGCGGCCGTCCGCTCGCCCGCCGACGGACGGCTGGTGGCCGGGCTGGCGCTCTCCGGGCCCTCCGCGCGGGTGGCCGACCCGGACCCGGAGCTGGTCGCGCTGCTGCGGGAGCACGCGGCGAGCCTCGGCCCGCTGCTCGGTTGAGGGGCTGCCGTTGTGGCCGCCGGTCAGGGTCCGGCGCGGCTGGTGTAGGTGTGGCCGGTCGGGGTGGTGGTCCGCACGGTGTGGGGTTCGGTGCCGAGTCCGTCGTGGGTGACCTCGGTGCTCCAGCCGGGTAGTTCTTTGATCTGGTTGCCGCGTACGCAGGTGCCGCGGCCGTTGGTGTAGCTGGTGGGTCCGCCTTGTGCGTCGGGGTGGATGTGGTCGATGTTGCGGCACGGTGCCCCGCAGTAGGGGTCCCGGCAGCGGTCGTCGTCCCGGATCCGGATCAACGCCGCGAGTACGCCGTCGAAGTAGCGGCGCCGGGGGTCGGCGCCGATCAGCGGTCCGCCGGCCGGTCGGGTGAACAGGCGCCGCCACCAGCGCCGGCCCTTGGTGCCGGCCAGGACCTCGCGGGCGAGACAGGCCGGGATCGGGCCGTGCCCGACCACCTGCGCAGTCGCCGGGGAGCGGGGGTCGACCAGGGCGTCGACCGGGATGACGATGCCGACCTCGACGTTCACATCGCCGGCTTCGGTCTGGCCGGTGAGGCGTTCGACCAGGGTGTCGGCCATCACCTGGCCCCGGGTGCGGGGTTCGTCGCCGACCCCGACCGTGGCATCGGCGTGCCGGCGCAGCGCCGCCAGCGCGGCCACGCCTTGTTCGACCGGGACCAGCGCGGAGAGCACGGCCATGGTGTCCGGGGCCGGCCGCAGAGTGACCCGGCGGTCCTTGCGGGCGGTGCGGCCCCGCTGGACATAAGCGGCCTTGTCGGCCTGGTAGGCGAGGTCGCGGACCTTCATCGCGGCCTGGCGCGGGTTCAGCCCGTCGACACCGGCGGCGATGATCTGGGTGTCCACCTGCCGACAAAGCTGCGGGGTCAGGTGCCGGGTCTCCGAGACCACCTGGGCAGCCAGGTCTTCGGAGATCTGCCCGGCCACCAGCAGCCCGCGCACGCCGGGCAGGTCGGCACGCAGGATCCGGGCGGTGCCCAGCCGGCGCGACCCGGCGGTGGGTGAGATGCGAGAAGCCAGCGCGATCTGGTCGGCGATCCCGCGCTGCACCCTGGCCGGGTGCGCGTCGCCGCGGGCGATCGTGTCCTCGACCTGGGCGCGGGCGAACCCGATCGCCTCGGTGTGCTGGGCGGCGGCGACCGCGCCACGGAGTTTCTCCAGCAGCGCGATCCGGTCGATCCGGGTCGCGGCGGTCACCCCGCCGGCGGGGTCGGTGGTGGTGTCGGCGAGCGTGGACAGCTGGTCGAGCATCGCCGACAGCGCGGCCGTGACCGGGTCCCCGCCGTCGCTCGACTGCTTCGCTCGCATGTTCGAATTATAGGGGCTGGCCATGTCATTTTCTCGACCGCTCGGCGCGCCAGGTGACCGTTCACCGCATGGCCCGCTCCGTGAGCCCCGGCGGGCCGATGCCCGGCTCGGGTGCGCGACACGCCGCCACCCGAGCCGGTCGCGGCGAGGCATGGCGGCCGTGCCCTCTCGACCCGAGCCGCCCGGGCCGGCGCGCCGCCCCACAGACGGTTCACACCGGGCGTGCCACGCTACGTGTCCGTCCCGCCCGGCACGGCGACGACTGCGCTGGTGCAGGCGGCGTCCCGACGCGAGGAGGCGTGGGCCGTGGTGCACGAACCGATGTCCGGCCGGCAGCCAGCGCCCGGCCTGCGCCTGCTGACCGCCGTGGTGGTGGCGCTGATCGTCGTCACCGGTTGTGGAACCGGCCAGCTCGCCCAGACCGCCGGCCACGTGACCGCGACCAACGGCGCGGAGGGCAGCGTCGGGGCGATGCTCGTCCGCGACGCGAAGCTGCACGGCCGGCTCCCGGTCGCCGGCGACACCATGCACGAGCCCGGCGCCGACGTGCCGCTGCGGGTCACGATCATCAGCGGCGCGTCCCCCTCGGTCCCCGGGGTCGGCGCCGACCGTCTGGTGTCGGTGAGGAGCCCGCTGTTCGCCGGCGGACGGGTCACCGGGGACACTCGCATCGACGTCGGGCAGGCGATGGCCGCCGGGTACGACGAACCGGTCTCGTCGGTGACCACCACCGGCACGACCCGGGTCGGGATCACCCTGCTCGGCCTCCGGGCCCCGCTGCGGGCGGGGATGACCTACCCGGTCACGTTCACCTTCGAGCGGGCCGGGCCGCTGACGCTGCAGCTGCCGGTGGCGAACCCCGACTTCGTCGTTCCACGCGCCGACGGCGACCCCCGGACGACGCGGTGACGGCAGGGTCGTCGTCCCGGCCTCGGTCACCGACCTCCACGTCGCCCTGCGTGCGACCGACGCCCGGTGCCCATCACGCCGACCGTGGTGCACGGCGACCGGCGGACGGAACGACCGGTCACCAACGGAGACCGGCCCGGCTCGTGAGGGCCGCCGGAGCGCGTCACGCCGTGCTGACCAGGCCCGCGAAGCGGTCGAGGTCGACGTTGCCGCCGGAGATCGTCACACCGATGCGGGCACCGGCGAACCGCCCCGGGTCCGCGGCGACGGCCGCCCGCATCCCGGCGAACGCCAGCGCGCCGGTCGGCTCCACCAGCACCTTGTACCGGGACGCGAACAGCGCCATCCCCTCCACCAGCGCGTCGTCGGGGACGGTGAGGATGTTCTCGACGTGCTTGGCAATGATCGGGAACGTGCGCGTGCCCAGGTGGGTGGTCGCCGCACCGTCGGCGAGGGTGCGGGGCTGGTCGATGGTCACGATCCGGCCTGCACGCAGGGACTGCCGGCCGTCGTCGCCGGCCTCGGGCTCGACCCCGAACACGGCCGTGCCGGGAGAGAGCGCCTGCGTGGCGAGCAGCGACCCGGACAGCAGCCCGCCGCCGCCGAGGCAGACGAACAGCGCGTCCAGCGGGCCGTGGTCCTCGAGCAGCTCGAACACGGCGGTGCCCTGCCCGGCGATCACGTGCGGGTGGTCGTAGGGCGGGACGAGGGTGAGCCCGCGCCGCCGGGCGAGGTCGGCGGCGATCGCGGCCCGGTCCTCGGCGAAGCGGTCGTAGGGGACGACCTCGGCGCCGTACCCGCGGGTCGCGGCCAGCTTGGACGCCGGCGCGTCGGTCGGCATGACGATCGTCGCCGGGATCTCCAGCAGCTGTGCGGCCAGCGCGACGGCCTGGGCGTGGTTGCCGGACGAGAACGCGACGACGCCCGCGCGGCGCTGCTCCGGGCCGAGCCGGGACAGCGTATGGAACGCGCCGCGGAACTTGAAGCTGCCGGTGCGCTGCAAGTTCTCGGCCTTGATCAGGACCGACGCGCCGACCTCCGCGTCGGTCAGCCGCGAGGTCAGCACCGGGGTGCGGTGGGCGACGCCGCGCAGGATCGCCGCGGCGGCCGGCACGTCGTCGGGGGTGGGGAGGTCGTCCGGTGCGGAGGTCACCGGGGCAGCTTCGGCGGTCCGGCCGATCCGTTCAACCGCGTTCCGACGCCGTTCGGCGACGGTGTGTAACGACCGCCACGTCCGGGTCGCTCTACCGGGCGAGGCTCCCCGGCTCCCACCACCTCAGTCCGCTTTCCCGGAAGGATTCCCCCGACATGATGCGCCTGCGCACCTTCTCCGCCGCCGCCCTGCTCGCGGTGGCGGCCGCCGTCCCGCTGGCCGGAGCGGCGTACGCCCAGGACCGCGACTGCCCGGACTTCGCGTCCCAGGCCGACGCCCAGGCGGCGCTGCTCCCGGGCGACCCCGAGCGGCTCGACCGGGACAACGACGGCCAGGCCTGCGAGGACCACGCCTACGCCCCGGCGGCGGCCACCTCGGACGAGAGCAGCCAGGTCACGGCCACCCCGGTCGGCGGCGTCGAGGCGGGCGGCGGGCCCGCCGACGTCCTGCCGGTCGCGCTCGGAGCGCTGGCCGCCGGCGGGGTCGGGGCGGTCGCGGCGCGCCGCGCGGTGGCCGCCCGCCGGGGCTGAGAGCCGGGCCGGTCGTGGAGCGGGGGGCTCGCGTGCCCCCGGCCGAGGTCGGTGGCGTGCGCACGGTGCCGGCCGGCGCCGGGAGGGATGCCGCCGTGGGCGGGACGCCGGCGCGTCCCGAGCCGCCCGGCGACCGGCTCCGGCCTGCGACGGGCGGTCGGCGGTCGTGCCGTCGGGGCACCGGCCGGCTCGCCGTGCGGATCGCGGCCCCGGTGCTGGTCGCGGTCGCGGTCCTCGCGGCCGCCGACCCCGCCCGCGCACCCGAGCCTGCCCACCACCCCGACGCCGCCGGCGCCGCGGCCGCCGGCGGCACACGACTACCGACCGATGCCGGGACGGGGGCCGACGCCGGGCCGGTGCGGTCCGACGCGGCTCCGGCCGGCACCGGGGCGATCGGGGAGGGGCCCGGCCCGGGGCGCGCGTCGACCGGTGCGGGGCTGCTCCCGGCCGGGCCGGTACCGCTGGTCCGCTCGGAGCCGGTGCGGCTCCGGGTGGCCCGGCTCGGCCTCGACACCACGCCCGTCCCGCTCGGCCTGCACCCGGACGGCGCCATGCAGGTCCCCGACGACGCCGGCACCGTCGGCTGGTTCACCGGCGCCCCCACCCCGGGCGAGCTCGGTCCCGCCGTCCTGGCCGCGCACGTCGACTGGAAGGGCCTACCCGGAGCGTTCGCCGAGCTGGACTCCCTGCAGTCGGGTGACGAGATCCGGGTCGACCGCGCCGACGGGTCGTCGGTGGTCTTCGCGGTGACCCGCGTCGACCAGTACCCGAAGGCGGCCTTCCCGACCGCCGAGGTGTACGGCGACCTCGACCACGCCGGGCTGCGCCTGATCACCTGCGGCGGCACGTTCGACCGCGGCGCGGACAGCTACCGCGACAACGTCGTCGTGTTCGCGAAGCAGGTGCGCTGACCGGTCCGCGTCAGCTCCGCCGGGCGGTGCCCCGCCCGGGCGTGGCCGTCCGGGGATCCTCCGGCCAGGCGTGCTTGGGGTAGCGCCCCCGCAGCTCCGCCCGGACCTGCGGGTAGCCGGTGTCCCAGAACGAGTCGAGGTCCGCCGTCACCGCCGCCGGCCGGCCCGCGGGGGAGAGCAGGTGCAGCACCACCGGCACCCGGCCGCCACCGACCGTCGGTGACCCGCTCCAGCCGAACACCTCCTGCACCGTGACCGGCAGCGCGGGCACGTCGCCCGAGTAGTCGAGCGCGATCCGCGACCCCGACGGGACGGCGAGCCGTTCCGGGGCGAGCTCGTCGATCCGTCCGGCCTGCGCACCGACGTGGGCCGCCACGTGGCCGCGCAGCGCCTGCCCGGCGTCCACACGGGACAGGTCGGCGCGGCTGCGGGCGGTGGCCAGGACCCCGGCGAGCCACCCGGAGGGGTCGGCCGCGGAGTCGAGCAACGCCTGCTCCCCGACGTCCGGCCACGGCGGGCCGAGCACCCGGTGCAGGAAGCCGAGACGCTCCCGCAGCGACGACGCGGCCGCCGTCCACCGCAGCAGCCCGGTGCCCTCCGCGCGCAGGCCGGCGACCAGCGCCTCGCGCACCGCGGCGGGATCCGGGTCCGGGTCCGGCCGCTCGGCCAGGACGATCGCGCCGAGCCGGCGCACCCGCCGCGCGCGGACGTCGCCGTCGGCCCACACGACCTCGTCGCCCGACGCCAGCAGCGGCGCACCGGCGCGTTCGGCGGTCTCCCGGTCGGTCGGCGCGGCGAGCCGGACCCGGCCGTGCACCTGCCCGGGCCGCCGGTCGGCGACGGCGACGGCCAGCCACTCGGCGTCCCGCAGCGGGCCGGGAGGCACCTCCACCCCGGTGCCACCGGCCAGGAGGTACACCCCGGACCCGGTGTCGCGCCGCCGCGCGAGGCGCTCCGGGTGGGCGAGCCCCGTGACGAGGGCGACGAGGTCACCCCTGGGGACCCCCGGACCCGAGGCGGAGGAGCCGGGGCCGGAGCCGGTGCGTCGCAACGCCCCGGCGAGGCGGCCGCGCTCGCTGCGCCACCGCCGCCCACCCGGCGCGTCCCCGGAACGCAGCCGGGCGAGCGCACGGGTGAGATCGTCGCCGGGGCCGGCGAGGGTGTCGTCGTCCAGCACCGCGACGATCCCGGCCACGTCCTGCGGGTCCCCACCCGCTGCGACGCCGTCGAGCAGCGCCCGGGCCAGCCGCGGGTGCAGTCCCAGCGCCGCCATCCGCTGCCCGCGGCCGGTGACGGTGCCGGCGCCGTCGAGCGCACCGAGCGCGGAGAGCACCGCCCGCCCGGCGGCCAGCGGGCCGGGTGGGGGCGCGTCCCACCAGCGCAGCCCGGCCCCGTCCGGAGTTCCCCAGATGGCGAGGTCCAGGGCGAGCGCGGTCAGGTCGGCGGTCCGGATCTCCGGATCCGGGGCGTCGGCGAGTCCTTCGCCTTCGGGCCAGCAGCGGTAGGCGACCCCGGGAGCCTCCCGGCCGGCCCGGCCGGCCCGCTGGGTGGCGACCGCGCGCGACACCCGCCGGGTGACCAGCCCGGACAGCCCGCGCCGGTGGTCGGTGTGCGGCACCCGGACCAGACCGGAGTCGACGACGGCACGCACCCCCGGCACGGTCAGGCTGGACTCGGCGACCGCCGTCGCGAGCACGACCCGCCGCCGCGGGCCGTCCCGCAGCGCGGCGTCCTGGTCGGCGGCCGGGAGCCGTCCGTGCAGCGGCAGGACGTCGGCGTCGACCCCGTCGAGCGCCGTCGCGACCCGGCCGATCTCGGCGACCCCCGGCAGGAACGCGAGCACGCTGCCGTGCCGCAGGGCCTGCCGCACCGCCCGCGCGACGGTCGCCTCGACCCGCTCGCCGCGGGCCGGCGGGACGTGCTGCACGGCGACGTCGTAGGTGCGTGCCTCGACCTCCAGCACCGGGGCCGGGGTCCGCCCGCCGAGCAACGCCGCGGGGCGGGCCGCGTCGAGCGTCGCCGAGGTCGCGAGCAGGCGCAGGTCCGGCCGCAGGCCGTCGCGGGCGTCGAGCAGCAGCGTGAGCAGCAGGTCGGCGTCCAGATGGCGCTCGTGCACCTCGTCCAGCACGACGGTGGACACCCCGGCCAGCTCCGGATCGGCCGCGAGGCGGCGCAGCAGCAAGCCGGAGGTCACGACCTCGACCCGGGTGTGCCGCCCGGTGCGGGAGTCGCCGCGGACCCGGTAGCCGACGGTGTCCCCGACGGAGGTGCCGAGCAGCGCCGACATCCGGGCCGCGGCCGCGCGGGCCGCCACCCGGCGGGGCTCGGCGACCAGGATCGTCCCCCCGGGGACCGGCCCGGACGGCAGGCCGGCGAGCGCGAGCGGGACCAGCGTCGTCTTGCCGGTACCCGGCGGCGCGACGAGCACGGCCGACCCGCGGTCGTCGAGCGTGTGCCGCAGCCGGTCCAGCACGGCGCGCACCGGCAGGTCGGGGAGCGAGGCAGCCATCGGCCCCAGTATCGGCGCTGTCGCGCCCGTGAGTACTTCCGAGGGCCAGGACCCTCCGAACCACTCACGGGCGCGACAGCGCCCCCCGGTCCGGCACGACGAACGAGGCCGAGGTCCGCACGGGGGCGCCCGGGCGGCGCACCTGCTCGACCGTCCGGAAGTCGGCGCGCAGCTCGGTGGGGGTGAACCGGGTGAGGAGGTAGCCGCGCCGGTCCTCCCGGTAGCGGCTGTGCGGGTTCTCGCGCCCGCCGTCGCCGGCGCCGCCCTCGCCGTCGCCACCGGAGGTGATCGAGGTGGTGACGAGCTCGGTGCCCACGGTCCGGCCGTCGTCGCCGAGGGGGATCTCGTTGGCGTGGTGGACGTGCTCGTCCCCGGTGAGCACGACCGCGTTGCGGACCCCGGCCTCCACCCAGCCGCGGGTGATCCGTTCCCGCGAGCCCGGGTAGCTCGCCCACGTGTCGTTCTTGTGCCCGCCACCCCCGCGGGGGGCGAAGAACACCTGCTGGCCGAGCACGTCCCAGCCGGCCGTCGAGCTGCGGAAACCCTCCAGCAGCCAGCGTTCCTGCTCCGGACCGGTGATGGAGCCGCCGCGGCCGCGCGGTGTCCGGTACTGGCGGGTGTCGAGCATGTGGAACGTCGCCAGCGACCCCCACGGCACCCGCCGGAAGAGCTGCAGGTCGATCCCGCGCGGCACCGAGGCCCGGCGCAGCGGCATGTGCTCGTAGTACGCCTGGAACGCGGCCCGGCGCCGCTGCGGTGCGCGGGCACGGTCGCCGCCCGCCCAGTTGTTCGCCAGCTCGTGGTCGTCCCAGACGACCAGCCACGGCGCGACGGCGTGCGCGGCCCGCAGGTCGGCGTCCGAGCGCTGGTGGGCGTGCCGGCGGCGGTACCCGGCCAGGTCCACCGGCTCCGGGCCGCCGGGGTCGCGGACGTCGCCGTCGTCGGACTCGTAGAAGTAGTCGCCCAGGTGCAGGACCAGGTCGGGGTGGTCGGCCGCCAGCGCGCGGTAGGCCGTGAAGTACCCGGCGCCGAACTTCGCGCAGGACGCCGCCGCCACCGTCAGCGCGGGTACCGCCGCCCCGGCCGCCGGTGCGGTCCGGGTGCGTGCGGCGGGGGAGAGGTGCCCCTCGGCGCGGAAGCGGTAGAAGTACTCGCGGCCGGGGGCGAGCCCGGCCGGTTCGGCGTGCACGCTGTGCGCGAACCCGGGGACCGCGGTCTCGGTGCCGCGCCGGACGACCCGGGTGAACGCCTCGTCCTCGGCGACCTCCCACTCGACGTCGACCGGGCGGTCCGGCATCCCGCCGCGACCGTCCTCGGCGTCCGGCCGCGGGGCGAGCCGGGTCCACAGCACGACACCGTCGGGCGCCGGGTCCCCGGAGGCGACGCCGAGCGTGAACGGGGCGGCGAACGCCGGACGCCGGGGAGCCGCGGTGCCCGCGGCACGGGCCGGCTCCGGAGGCAGCAGCCCGTTGAGGGCCGATCCGAGCGCTCCGGCGAGCACGATGCGCCTCGACGGTCCGGGCACGGTCTCCTCCTCGACGGGTGCGTCCATGATGCGGTCCGGTGTGGCCGGTCCGGGCCGGTGGCGCCGCCCCGGACGGGTGGTCGGTGCCGTTCCTGTGTGGTCTGTGCCACAATCGGCCGGTCCGGGTGGGCCGGCGTGCGAGCGTTGCCCGGCCCGCAGCGGCCCGGTTCCGCGGCATGGCGATCGCCGCGGGTCGAATGCTGCGCCGGTCGTGGTGAAATTCTCGACGTTTCCGTTGCGCCGAACGGGTGGACGGATTCCGGTTGCCGTAACGCCTGCAAAAGCGCCACGATGTCATGCCGCAGAAGCTCGTCCATTCGGGGGCAGCGATGACGCTGTCTTCTGGCGCCGGGGGTGACGTGTCCGTGTCGCATTCCGCGGTGATCGCCGAACCGTCCATCGAGGACGAATTCTGCGCGATCCTCGGCGAGCTCGCCGGTGCCCCGGTCGCGCCGGACGATCATTTCTTCACCGACACGGGTGCCGATTCGATGGTCCTGGCGCGGTTCTGCGCCCGCGTCCGGAAGCGCCCCGACCTGCCGCCGGTGTCGATGACCGACGTCTACGCCCATCCGACCGCGGCCGGTCTCGCCGCGGCGCTGGCGCCCGCCGGGCCCGGTGCCGCCGCGGTACCGGAGCCGGCCGCGGAGCGGGGGCCGAGGCCGCGCGCGTCGACCACGGCCTACGTCCTGTGCGGTGCCGCCCAGCTCGTGACGTTCGTGGCCTTCACCCTCGCCTACAGCAGCGTGCTCGGCACCGCCTACCTGTGGATCGCCCGGGCATCCGGGCTCGTCGACTTCTACCTGCGCGCGCTGCTCGCGGTGTCGATCGCGTTCGCGGTGTTCACCGTGCTGCCGATCGTCGCGAAGTGGGTGCTGGTCGGGCGGTGGACCGAGCAGGAGATCCCGCTGTGGGGGTTCCGCTACTACCGGTTCTGGCTGGCCAAGGTGCTGGTGCGGACCAACCCTCTGCTCCTGGTGGCGGCGGGCTCCCCGCTGCTGCCGTTGTACCTGCGCCTGCTCGGCGCCCGGATCGGGCCCGGGGTGGTGATGCTCGCGCGTGTGATCCCCGCCTGCCCGGACCTGCTCACGGTGGGCGCGCGGACCGTGCTGCGGAAGGACTCGGTGCTCACCTGCTACCGCGCCGAGCCGGGCCTGATCCGGACCGGGCGGGTCACCCTCGGTGCCGACGTCGTGGTCGGCGAGGTCGCCGTGATCGACATCGGCACGGAGATCGGGGACGGCGGCCGGCTCGCGCACTCGTCGTCGCTGCACACCGGGCAGCGGATCCCGCCGGGGGAGACCTGGTGGGGCACCCCCGGGCGGCGCGGCGGCGGCGACCCGGGCGGGCCGGTGGCGGCCCCGAGCGGGTGGCTGCGCCGGGCCGGGTACGCCGCGGCCCAGCTGCTGACCCTGCTGCTGGTCTGGCTGCCCCTCGGTGCCGGGGTGGCGAACGTCCTGCTCTCGCACGTCCCGGTCCTGCAGTTCGTCCTCTCTCCCGCCTCGGCCCCGTTCGGGTCGCCGCTGTTCGTCCTGGAGGTCCTCGGCGTCACCGGGCTGCTGCTCCTCGCCGGGATCGTGACCGGACTGTTCACCGTGACCGTCGTGGCCCGGCTGCTGGCGCTCGGCGTGGAGGAGGGGCGGGTCGACCGGTTGTACGGGATCCGGTACACGCTGCACCGCACGATCATCCGGATGACGAACATCAAATTCTTCACGTACCTGCTCGGCGACAGTTCCTACATCGTCGGGTACCTGCGGATGATCGGATACGATCTCCGGCTCGTTCCCCAGACCGGGACGAACTTCGGCACCGCGCTGAAACACGAGACGCCCTTCGCGAGTTCGATCGGAACCGGAACCATGGTCGCCGACGGTCTCTCGATCATGAATGCGGATTATTCGGACACCGCTTTCGTGGTCAGCCGGACGCGGATCGGGTCGAACTGCTTCCTCGGCAACCGGATCGCCTACCCGGCGGCGTCGCGGGTCGGTGACGACTGCCTGTTCGCCACCAAGACGCTCGTGCCCACCGACGGCCCGGTCCGCAGCGGTGTCGGCCTGCTCGGCTCGCCCCCGTTCGAGATCCCGCGGACGGTGGCCCGCGACGGCACCTTCGCCCACCTCGAGACCGGGCTGGACCTGCACCGGCGGCTGCGCGGCAAGAACCGCTACAACCGGCGAACCATCGGGCTGGCCCTGCTGGTCCGCTGGGGCGGGCTGTTCGGGAGCACCCTGCTGACGCTGGTCCTGGCCGACGTCCTGGTGCCGCTGGGGGTGTTCGCCGTCGGCGTCGTCATGCTCGCGGCGCTGCTGTTCACCATGACCTACACGGTCGCGATCGAACGGCTCGCCACGTTCCGGCGCCCGCTGCGGGCGCGGTTCTGCTCGGTCTACGACCCGTACTTCTGGTGGCACGAGCGCTACTGGAAGCTCGTGGTGCAGGGGTGGGACAAGATGTTCGCGGGCACGCCGTTCAAGAACGTCGTGTCCCGGGCATTGGGTGTCCGGATCGGCCGCCGCGTGTTCGACGACGGCGCCGCCATGACCGACCGCACCCTGGTCACCGTCGGCGACGACGTCGTCCTCAACGCCGGGACCACCATCCAGTGCCACTCGCAGGAGGACGGCACGTTCAAGTCGGCCGGCATCACCGTGTCCTCCGGTGCCTGCCTCGACGTCGCCGCCTTCGTCCACTACGGATCCGTCGTCGGCGAGGACGCCCGGATCGGCTGTGACGCCTTCCTGATGAAGGGCGAGGAGGTGCCGGACGGCGCGTTCTGGGAGGGCAACCCCGCCGGCCCCGTTCGCCGGCCCGCGACCTGATCACTACCAGGGGGAAGAACCATGACCGGATCATTGCTGGGTGTGCGGCTGCACCCGGGGCGTCCACCGGTGCTCGACGCCGGGCCGGCCGGCGACGCGACCGGCTGGTGCGAGCGGTACGGCGACGCGCTGAGCGAGCTCGTCGACGAGCACGGCGCCGTCGTGGTGCGCGGTCTCGGCCTGCGCACCGTCGCCGACGTCTCCGGGGTCGCGGCCCGGCTCGGGAGCGGCAGCCACGTCGAGCGCGAGGCGTTCGCCACCCGGACCCTGCTCGCCGACGGCGTCCACTCGGCCACGCCGTGGCCGGCCCGGCAGCCGATGTGTGCCCACCACGAGCTGTCCTACGTGCTCGAGACGCCCGCGACGCTGCTGTTCGCCTGCCTGCGTGCCCCGGCCACCGGCGGCGCGACGCCGCTGGTGGACACCGCCCGGGTCGTCGCGGACCTGCCGGCCGACCTGGTGGAGCGGGTCGAGCGCGACGGCTGGATCCTGACCCGCGCCTACTCCGACGAGATCGGCGCACCCTGGGAGCAGGCCTTCGGCACCACCGACCGCTCCGAGGTGGAGTCGTACTGCCGGGCGAACGCGATCGCGACCGAGTGGCTCGACGACGGCGGGCTACGCACCCGGCAGCACCGGCACGGCGTGCTCGTCCACCCGGGCACGGGGGAGCGGGTCTGGTTCAACCAGATCGCGTTCCTCTCCGAGTACGCGATGGACCCGGAGGTCCGCGAGTTCCTGCTCGAGCTGCACGGGCCGGACGGGCTGCCGTTCAGCACCCGGTTCGGCGACGGCGCGCCGGTGCCGGAGCACGTCGTCGACGAGATCAACGCCGCGCACGACCGGCACGCCGTGCGGGAGCCGTGGCAGGACGGCGACCTGCTCGTCGTCGACAACCTGCGGGTCGCGCACGGCCGCGATCCCTACACCGGCGACCGGCAGGTCGTGGTCGCGATGACCGACGGCGTGGCCGTGCCGGCGCCCGGAGGGCCACGATGACCGTCATCTCCACCCCCGAGCAGTTCAACACCGACGACCTGTACGTCGACCTGGCCCCGTCCGTCGGCCGGTCGCTCTACCTCAAGTGCGAGGGCTTCAACTTCGCCGGCTCGGTCAAGCTCAAGGCGGCGCTCGGCATGGTCGCCGAGGCCGAGCGCGCCGGACGGCTGCACCCGTGGTCGGTGCTGATCGAGTCGTCGTCCGGGAACCTGGGTGTCGCCCTGGCCATGATCGCGGCGAGCCGCGGCTACCGGTTCGTGTGCGTCACCGACCCCCGGTGCAACCCCACCACGCACCGGCTGATGGAGGCGCTCGGTGCCGAGGTCCGGGTGGTCGACGTCCCGGACGCGGCCGGCGGTTACCTCGCCACCCGGATCGCGCTGGTCCGGGCGCTGGTCGAGGCCGACGACCGCTACGTGTGGCTCGACCAGTACGCCAACCCGGAGAACTGGGGCTCGCACGTGGCCAGCACCGGGCCGGAGATCGAGTCCGCGTTCCCCGAGCTCGACGTGCTGTTCGTCGGGGCCGGGACGACCGGGACGCTCATGGGCTGCGCCCGCTACTTCCGGAGCCGGCCGCGGCGGGTGCGGGTGGTGGCCGTCGACTCCGCGGGATCGGTCACCTTCGGTGACCGGCCGACGCCGCGGATGATCCCGGGACTGGGCACGAGCGTCCGGCCCCCGCTGCTCGACGAGTCCTACGTGGACGACGTCGTGCACGTCGCCGAACCGGACACGCTGGACACCTGTCACCGGCTGGCGCGCCGCGGGTTCCTCTTCGGAGGTTCTACCGGCACCGTCGTCGCGGGGGCGCTGGCCTGGCTGGCCCGGCACGGCGACGCCGACACCACGGCCGTCGCGCTGGCCCCCGACCTGGGCGAGCGCTACCTCGACACGGTGTACCGGCCGTCCTGGCTGCGGGAGCACTTCGGCGACGCGGTCGCCGAAGCGGTGCCCGTGCCCCGCGGGGCGGCTCCGCTGCCGCACCTCGGGACCGCGGTGCCCGGGTCCGACGGGCCGCTCCCGGCGCGGAGCCTCTGATGGGGCGCACGATCCGGGCCCCGCTCGTCCCGTCGCGGCCGGGGACCGGGCCGGACCCGGTGCCGCCCGGGGAGTCCGGCGCCGTGGACGCCGGTCCCGGCTCGCCGGAGGCGGCGCTGCCCTCCGGTGCGCTGCCGTCCCCGCCCGCGGTGCGGTCGTCGAGCGCCGACTCCCACGCCGCGCCGGCGCGGAACGGCACTCCCCCGGGGGCGGCCGCGCCGCCGCGGGCCGACCCCGCGCCGGCCCGGAACGGTTCTCCCACAGGGGCTCCCGCACCGCCCCGGAACGACCCCGCGCCGGCCCGGAACGGGAACCACCCCGGCACCACCGCACCGCCCCGCGCCGAACCCGGCCGCAACGGCGTGCCCGGGACCGCCGGGCCGGTGCACCGGAACGGGATGCCCCGGCCGCCGGGACCCCCGCCCGGGCCGCGGCCCGGCGGCCGGCCCGGTCCGGATGCGGCACCGACGTCCGGCGGACGGGCCCCCGCCCGGACCGGTCCCGGACCGGTGCCCGGGGGATGGGCCACCGTGCCTGCGCCCCCACGCAACGGGCCGCTGCGCCAGGCGAGCGCGGCGCTCGCCCGCCGGCGTCGCGGGGTCACCCTGCTCGCCCTGGTGGCCGCGGGCGCGGCGGCCGCCCTGGCCGTGCTGTTCCCGCCGCCGACCGTCGCGACCACCTCGGTGCAGGTCGGGTCGGTCGGCACGCTCGACCCCGCTCCCGCCACCGCCCGGGCCCTCGGCGCGGCCGCGACGGCAGCCTTCACCGATCGGGTCGCGGCCCTGTCCGGCACGACCGCAGCCGGGATCGGATCCCGGCTGTCGGTCACCTCCCCGGTCCCCGGCGTGCTCGACGTCCGCGTGACCGGGCCCGACGCCGCGGTCGTCGCCGAGCACGCCGTCACCGCGCTCCGCGAACGGATCGGCGCCCTCGACGCGGCGGTCACCGGGGCGGGCACCGGACCGCTGCGTGCCGAGCTGGACCGCCTGGCGGCGGCCCGGGCCGACTCGGGGAACGGCATTGGAGCGTCGCCGGCACCCGATCCGCTGGCCGACCAGCTCGGCCGGGTGCTGGCGGAGCGTGCCGGGCAGGCCACCGTCGTCGTCGCCGGTCCGGAACCGGTGGCGGCACCGGAGGTCCCGGCGGCGGTGTGGGTCGCGGTCGCCGCGGTCCTGGGCGGCCTCGCCGTCCCCGTCCTCGTGGCGGCCGGCGTCCCGGCCGTCCGCCGGGCGCGCGGCCTGGTGCCGGAGGCCGACCCGGCGGGCGCGCTGCGCGAGGCGCTGGACGTGCCGGTGCTCGCCCCCGGTCCGGCACCGGACGCGGTTCCCCGGCTGGCCGCCGCCTACCGGGTCCGGCTACGCGGCCTCCCGGTCGTCACCGTCGTGCAGCTCACCCCGGAACCGGCCTGCGACGTCGGGTCCGAGCTGGTCAAGGCGGCCACGCTGGTGGGTGACCGGCGGGCGTACGCGGACCTCACCCCGGGGGCCCCGCCCGTGACGGTGGCCGACGGCACCCCGGCGATCCGCGCGTTGCGGACCCGCCCGGTCGAGCACGAGGACCTCCGGGCGTTGCGCGACACCGGGCCGACCGTGCTGGCGGTGCACACCGCGGGCACCCGCCTCGCCGACGTCACGGTCGCCGCCGAGGCCCTGCGTGCGGTCGGGGCGCCGCCGGTGCTGTGCCTGGTGTGGGCCGGCCGGCTGCCACGGGACCCGGCCCGGGTCCCGCTCCCGCCCGACGCGCGGACACGGTCGGCCACACCGTGACGCCCGCTCCGGTCCGGTGCGCGGTCGTCGGGCTCGGGGTGCTCGGCGGGGCCGCGTTGCTGGCGCTCGCCCGGGCCGGCGTCGACTGCGTCGGGCTCGACGCCGGCCGGGTCGGGCACGCCGACGGCGCCTCCGGCGGTGGCGAGACCCGGATCGTGCGCACCGCGGTGGCCGGTCGCCCGGAGCACCACCGCCTGCTCGACCGCAGCCGCGAGCTCTGGGCGGGGGTCGCCGGCGGCGCGCTCGTCCCGTGCGGCGCGCTCACCGCGGGTCCGGCGACCGACCCGCGGGTCCGCGGCACCGTGTTCGCCGGACGGACCGAGGTGCTCGGGTCCGCCGCGGCAGCCGAACGCTGGCCGGGACACCGGCTCGCCCCCGGTGACCTGGCCGTGTTCGACCCGCGGGGCGGCCTGCTCGACGCGCCCCGGGCCACCCGGGCGCTCGTCGACGAGGCCTGCCGGGCGGGTGCGGTCGTGCGTGAGGACGTCACCGTGCTCGGGATCGGTCACCGCCGCGGCCGGGTGGTGCTGCGGACCGTGGACGGGGAGACGGTCGCCGACGCGGCCGTCCTCGCCACCGGTCGCCACACCCCGCTGCTGCCGGGCCGGCCGCAGGGGATCGTCCCGCGGCGGGTGGTGCTCAGCTGGTTCCCGGTAGAGGCGCCGGAACGGTTCCGGCCCGGGTGCTTCCCGCCCGGCGTGCACACCGGCGGCCCGGTGTTCAGCGCCTTCCCGACGGTCGACGGGACGACAGTGAAGATCAACTATCAGCGGTCGCAGCCCCGCGTGCCGGACCCCCGCGAGGCCCACCCCGACGTCGAGCCCGGTTACGCCCGGGCCTGGGCGGCCGCCGTGGCAGCGCGGATCCCGGGGCTGGGGGAGTGCCCGGTGCGGGTCGAGTCCTACGTGGAGGCGTACACGGCGGACCGGCGCGGGATCGTCGCGCTCGCCGGGGCCGGGCCCCGCGTCGTGACGGTGGGCGGCTTCTCCGGTCAGGGGTTCAGCTACGCCCCCGCGGTGGGGGAGGTCGTCGCCGGCGTCGTCCGCACCGGCCGCGGGCCCGGCCCGGCGTTCGCCGGGAGCGACGCCCTCGCGGGGCAGCTCACTCCGGGATGAGCGGCACGGACCGGCCGGTGCACCGGCCGTCGGGGTGCAGCAGCCAGCCCATCCGCTTGCGGATCCGCAGGATCACCGAGGTGTCGACGATCTCGGCCGCCGGCGCGGCCCGCTCGAGCGCCGACTGCATGCCGACGAGCTCGGTCAGCGAATGCGTCCAGGCCGTGACCAGGAAGTTCTCCGGGCCGGTGAGCGACAGGCAGAGCCGGACGCGGGGGTCGGTGCGGATCCGCCGCACGGCATCGCCGACGTCCGCCGTGGGCAGCCGCATCCACCACGTCACGCAGATCGGCCACCGGGTCAGCAGCTGCGCGACCTCGCAGCGGAAGACCAGCGACCGGGAGCGGAGCAGGGTCGCGAGCTGCCGACGCACCGTCGAGGCGGGGCGCCCGAGCCGGGCCGCGATCGCGGCCGCGCCGGCCCGCCCGTCGGCGCCGAGCTCGCGCACGATCGGCCCGTACACCGGCCCGCGCAGGTCCACCGGCGCGGCCCGGGTGCCGAGGTCGGCCCGGAGCAGTGCCCGGACCGCGTCGATCTGACCGGCGTCGAGAGCGTCGAGCCGCCACTGGCTGCCCTCGATGTGCACGGCCGCCGTGAGGTGGGTGCGGGTCGACGCCACGCCCGGCACCCGGCCGATCCGGTCGAGCACCAGCCCGGACAGCCCGGTGAACGTCGGCGCGCTCACCGTCAGCAACAGGTCGCGCCCGCGGGCGGCGTACTCGATGGTCATGACCTGGGGTTCGGTCTCCAGCGCGACGGCGACCTCGTCGAGCCGGCCGGGTGCGCAGTCGATCTCCACGAGGGCGACCTGCATCCCGCCCTCCTGGACCGCCGGGTAGCTGGTGACCCAGGCCAGCCCGGAGTCCCGCAGCCGCTGCCAGCGGCGGGCCAGCGTGACCGCCGAGCTGCCGAGGACCGGCGCCAGCCCGCTCCAGCTCGCCCGCGGGTGGACCTGGAGGGCGTGGGCGAGCGCGAAATCCTCCTCCGAGAGGAGATGGTGAGCGTTGTCGTCCACGCACCCAGCCAATCAGATCGGATCCATCGATGTCAGGTGCTCTTGCGAGCGCCCCCGCACACTCGCCGCAGCCGCCGGGCGGGCAACGGGGCCCGCCGGACGAGACGAGGAGACAGCATGGATCTTCGGGACGACGCGCGGTCCCTCCATCCGGATCTGGTGCAGCTGCGACGGGCCCTGCACCGCGAGCCCGAGGTGGGCCTGGACCTGCCCCGGACCCGGGACCGGGTGCTGACGGCGTTGCAGGGCCTTCCACTGGAGATCCACCGGGGCGAGTCGACGACCTCGGTGACCGCCGTGCTGCGCGGTGGCGCCGCCCCCGACGGGGACGGCCTGGTCGTGCTGCTGCGCGGGGACATGGACGCCCTGCCGGTCGCCGAGAACAGCGGCGAGGACTTCGCCGCGGAGACCGGCACGATGCATGCCTGCGGGCACGACCTGCACACCGCCGCGCTCGCCGGTGCCGCGCAGCTGCTCGCCGCGCATCGCGACCGGCTCGCCGGCGACGTCGTGTTCATGTTCCAGCCCGGCGAGGAGGGCTGGGACGGCGCAGGCCGGATGATCGACGAGGGCGTCCTCACCGCAGCGGGCCGGCGGGCCGACCACGCCTACGGCCTGCACGTGTTCTCCAACAAGATCCCGGCGGGCCTGGTCACCACCCGGCCCGGGGTCTTCCTGTCCGCCTCGCACGCCCTCGACGTGACCGTGCACGGCGCGGGTGGGCACGGCTCCAACCCGCACACCGCCCGGGACCCGATCGCCGCCGCCGCCGAGATGATCACCTCGCTGCAGACGATGGTGACCCGGCGGTTCGACATGTTCGACCCGGTCGTGCTGACCGTCGGCGTCGTCCGGGCCGGCACGCGGCGCAACATCATCCCGGACACCGCGCAGTTCGAGGCGACGATCCGCAGCTTCTCCGACACGCACGCCGAGCAGCTCCCGCAGCTGGTCCGCGAGGTGTGCGCGGGCGTCGCGGCGGCACACGGTGTCCGGGCCGAGGTGACCTGGCACGACGAGTACCCGCGGACGGTCAACGACGCCGACGAGGTCGGCTTCGCCGGTGAGGTCTGCGCGGAGCTGCTCGGCGAGGAGCGGTTCACGATCGCCCCGGAGCCGGTCAGCGGATCGGAGGACTTCTCGCGGGTGCTCGCCGCGATCCCCGGTGCGTTCCTCGGCATGGGGGCGTGCCCGGACGGCGTCGATCCCGCCGCCGCCCCGATGAACCACTCGCCGCTGGCCCGCTTCGACGACGGCGTGCTCGCCGACGCCGCCGCCCTCTACGCCTCGCTGGCCACCACCCGGCTGGCGCCCGCCCCGGAGGTGACCGCATGAGCACGGTCGACGCGCGCACCGAGAAGCGCCGGACGATCATGGGGATCGGTGCCGGCAACGCGATGGAGTGGTTCGACTGGAACGTCTACGCCACCTTCTCCGCGTTCTTCGCGCCCCAGTTCTTCGCCGGTGGTGACTCCGGTGCCGCCCTGCTGAAGACCCTCGCCGTGTTCGCCGTCGGCTTCGTGGCCCGCCCGTTCGGCGGCTTCCTGTTCGGCTGGGTCGCCGACCGCCGCGGCCGGAAGGCGTCGATGGCGCTGTGCGTGGCGACGGCCGCGGTCGGCAGCCTGGCGATCGGTCTGTCCCCGACCTACGCCATGATCGGGCTCGCCGCGCCGCTGATCCTGGTGGTCGCCCGGCTGGCGCAGGGGCTCGCGCACGGCGGCGAGCTGCCGGCCGCGCAGACCTACCTGGCCGAGATGGCGCCGCGGGAGAAGCGCGGCCTGTGGTCGAGCCTGATCTACTTCTCCGGCACGGCGGGGATCCTGGCGGGGACGGTGCTCGGCGCCGTGCTCAGCAGCGTCCTCACCACCGAGCAGATGGCGGCCTACGGCTGGCGGGTGCCGTTCGTGCTCGGCGGCGTGTTCGGGCTCTACGCCCTGGTCATGCGGCTGCGGATGCGCGAGTCCGACACCTACGCCGAGGAGGAGGCCGCGCGGGCCGCGGCCCCCGCGAAGGCGGCACCGTCGCTGGTGCGCCAGATGCTGGCCCAGCCGAAGGCCATGGTCCGGGTGGTGTTCCTGACCTGCGGGCTCACCGTCGCCTACTACGTCTGGTCGGTCGCCGCCCCGGCGTACGCGATCACGGCCCGCGGGGTCGACCCGTCCGCGGCGCTGTGGGCGGGCGCGGGCGCACTGGTGATCTTCATGCTGGTCCTGCCGCTGTGGGGCGCGGTCTCCGACCGGTTCGGCCGCCGCCGGACCCTGCTGATCCCCGGCGCGATCCTGGCCGCGCTGCTGTTCCCGCTGGACGCGATGGTCCACGACGGCTGGACGCTGTTCCTCGCGATGACGATCGCGCTGGTGCTGCTCGGGGCCGGGTGCGCCATCGGGCCGGCGCTCTACGCCGAGCTGTTCCCGACCGGGATCCGCGCGGCCGGGCTCGGCGTGCCGTACTCGATCGCGGTCGCGCTGTTCGGGGGGACCTCGCCGTACCTGCAGACGCTGTTCTCCGAGATCGGCAGTCCGGGCCTGTTCCTCGGCTACGCCATCGGCCTGCTGGTGATCTCCGGGGTGACCATCTACCTCCTGCCGGAGACCCGGGGGATCGACCTGGCGACCATCGGGAACGAGCAGCAGGCCGGCACCGCGCGGGCCGCCTGAGCGCACCCGCCGCGGCATGACGCACACCACCGTCTTCCCGGGCCGTCCCGGGAAGACGGTGGATCACGCCGGCGTTGCCCCGGTACGTGCGGAGGAACGAGACGATGCTCGTGCGGCGGCGGGTGATCGACCTGTGCCGGCGGATGACCACGGGCTGTCCGGGCTGAGACCCCGGCCCCGTCCCGCACCGTCGAAGAAGGATCCTCCGTGTCACTCGCCGTTCGTGCGGCCCGCGCCTGGCGCAGGCCCCGCGTGTTCGCCGTCCTCACCCTCGCCGGCCTCGTCCTCGGCGCGCTGCTCGGGCTGACCGCCCGGGTCACCGGCGCGGGCTGGTTGGCCTCCACACTGGACACCATCGGCAGCCTGTTCACCGGGCTGCTGCAGTTCACCGTCGTCCCGCTGGTCTTCCTGGCGATCGTGATCGGCATCGTCAGCCTGCGCGACCTCGGCGGCGGGCGGGCCGCGGCCCGGCTCGGCGGCCGCACCGTCGCGTGGTTCGCCGGGACGTCGCTGATCGCCGTCCTCATCGGTCTCGCGATCGGCCTGATCGGTCGCCCGGGCGAGGGCGTCACGCTGACCGCCGACCCGGACGCCGTCCGGCAGGTGGGCGAGAAGACGCCCGGCTCGTGGCAGTCCCTGCTGACCGGCCTCGTGCCGGACAACCCGGTCGCCGCGTTCGCCGGCAACGAGGTGCTGCAGGTCGTCGTGTCCGCGCTGCTCGTCGGGGCCGCCGCCTACGCGCTGAAGGACAAGGCCGACCCGTTCGTGGCGTTCTCCCGGTCGGCCTTCGAGATCGTCCTGACGATCGTCCGGTGGGTCGTGGTGCTCGCCCCGGTCGGCGTGATCGGCCTGATCGGCAACGCCTTCGCCACCTACGGCAGCGGCGTGGTGAGCTCGCTGTTCGGGTTCATCGCGGCCGTCTACCTCGGATGCGCGCTCGTGCTGTTCGTCGTGTACCCGGTGCTGCTGAAGGCCGTCGCGGGGATCGGCCCGCGCCGGTTCTTCGCGGTGACCTGGCCGCTCCTGCAGTTCGCGTTCGTGTCCCGGTCGTCGGGTGCGTCGCTGCCGCTGACCCGGCAGGCCGCCATCGATCTCGGCGTGGAGCGGAACTACGCCGGCTTCGCCGTCCCGCTGGGCAGCACGACCAAGATGGACGGCTGCGCCGCCGTCTACCCGGCCCTGGCGACGATCTTCATCGCGCACGTGGCCGGCTACCCGCTGGCGGCCTGGCAGTACCTGGTCATCGTCGCGGTCGCCGTGTTCGGCGCGCTGGCCACCGCCGGGACCACCGGCTGGTTCACGATGCTCACGCTGACCCTGGCCGCGGTCGGCATGCCGCCGGAGGTCATCGCCGCGGGCATCGCGGTCGTCATCGGCATCGACCCGATCCTGGACATGATGCGGACCGCGACCAACGTGGCCGGTCAGGTCACCGTGCCGGTCCTCGTGGCCGGGCAGGAGGGCCTCCTCGACCGGGAGGACGCCGAGACCCCCGACGAGGGCGGTGTCACGACGGTGGCCGGGAGCGGTCCGGGGGCGGCGGCCGGAGGCGGCGCGCCCTCGGCGCTCTCAGCGGCCGACGACGGCGCCGGCGCGACGGCGGGGGCACCGGCCCGCGGCTGACCACTCCCGGCGTGCGGGGCGCCGTCGTCCTGCTGGGCGACGGTGTCCCGCAGCCGGGCCAGCGTCTCCTCGCGCGGCAGCAGCGGGCAGGTCGCGCAGTACTGCTCGCCGTGCACCCGCGAGGTGTAGTAGAGGCAGCACACCGACCGCCTGCGGAACAGCTCGACGGTGCCGCCGTTCGGCACCTCGACCCAGTCCGGCCGCACGCGAAGCGACCGCACGGCGGCGCCGGCCAGCGTGGACTCGAACTCGGCCCGGGCGGCGGGGAGGTCCCCGCCGGCCCGGCCGGCCAGCAGGAACCCGTTGCCGAGCCGGTCGGCGACCGTCTGCCACAGCGCCCGGCGGCCGCGCCGGGACAGTCGAGAGGCCGTCTCGACGACCGGGGCGAAAGCGTCATGCGCCCAGTCGAGCAGCGCGGCGCGGAGCCGGTCGCGGTCCGGGACGCGCTCGGTGCCGGGTTCCCCGGCGAGCGGGTCCCCGTCGAGCACGAGCAGCGGGGTGGCCGGGTCCAGCAGCAGCCGCGGTGTCGTACCGGAGTCCGCGGTGGCGCGCACGAACGCCATCGTCGACGGGTCCGGCAGCGGGACCCGTGCGGTGCGGAACAGCAGCTCCGCCGTGGCGCCCACGGCCGGCCCGGCGAGCCGGGCAACCAGCGTCTGCCCGGCCAGCGCCCGGCTGCCGTCGAGCTCGGCGTCCAGTGCGTCCAGCGCCGGCGACATCGTCTCCTCGGCGGCGAACCCGGCGAGGGTCGTCCCCGGTGGATCGCCCGCCGCGCGGACCCGCACCGGCCAGTACGGCGCGGTCCCCGCGGCCTCGGCGAGCGTCGCGACGAGCGGGGAGGCCATTCCGCGATCGTAGGACGCCGTGCCGGGTGGGGCAGCCGGGCCGCCGACCGTCGATCCGGTGATCCTCTGCGTATCGACGCCGCGCGTTCCGCGGAACGCGGTGCCGTCGGCGGGGCGGGAGCGTGCAGGTCGACTGCCCCCGCCGAGTCGATCAGCGCGAAGGTGCTGTCGGCGGGGCGGGAGCGTGCTGCTCGACTGCCGCCGCCGAGTCGATCAGCACGATCGTGCCCAAACTGCGGCGGAAATGTGCAGCTCGACCGCGCCCACCGAGTCGATCAGCGCGATCGTGTCCTCGGCGGGGCGGGAATGTGCGGGTCGACCCGTCCCCGCCGAGTCGATCAGCGCGATCGTGCCTTCGGCGGGGCGGGAGCGTGCAGGTCGACCGCCGCCGTCGAGTCGATCAGCACGGACGTGCCCTCGGCGCGGACCGGCCGGCGGTCCCGAGGTAAGCGGCTTGATCGCTCACCGGGGCGGACGGCGGCGACATCGCACCCTCGGCGTACCGGGTGCACCAGGGTGGAGCCGGTACGCCGCCGGTTCGGGGTGCCGGGCCACCGTCGCGGGGTGCGAGGGCGGCGGCGATCCGCTCGTCTCGGAAGTGAGCCGCGTCGCACGAACCACAGACAGTCAACCCTGACTGTTCTCTGTTACCGTCGTGCTCGTCGACGGCGCCGCCGAGCGCCGAAACCAACCCGTCGCGAAGGAGCGTGGGACGTGCGAGACGCCGTCATCGTCGAGGCCGTGCGCACACCGGTCGGCAAGCGCAAGGGCGGGCTGGCAGGGGTGCACCCGGCCGACCTCTCCGCCCACGTGCTGCGGAGCCTGGCCGAGCGGTCCGGGATCGACCCCGCCGAGATCGAGGACGTCGTCTGGGGCTGCGTGTCCCAGAGCGGGGAGCAGACCTTCGACATCGGCCGCACCGCCGCGCTCGCCGCCGGCTTCCCCGAGTCGGTGACCGGCGTGACGGTCGACCGCCAGTGCGGGTCGAGCCAGCAGTCGGTGCACTTCGCGGCCGCCGGGCTGGTCGCGGGACACTACGACGTCGTCGTCGCCGGCGGGGTCGAGTCGATGACCCGGGTGCCGATGGGTTCCTCGCGCGGGGACCAGGACCCGCTGGGCGCGGACTTCCACGCCCGCTACGGCGTCTCGCCGAACCAGGGCGTCGGCGCCGAGATGATGTCGGAGAAGTGGGGGTTCTCCCGCACCGAGCTGGACCAGTTCGCGCTGGCATCGCACGACCGTGCGGCGGCCGCGCAGGACGGCGGCCGGTTCGACGCCCAGCTCGCCCCGGTCGCCGGCGTGACCGCCGACGAGGGCGTGCGCCGCGGCGGCACCCTGGAGGCGCTGGCCCAGCTCAAGACGGTGTTCAAGGACGCAGACCAGGGCGGGGTCATCCATGCCGGGAACTCCTCGCAGATCTCCGACGGCGCGGCGGCGCTGCTGATGACCACGAGCGAGAAGGCGCGCGAGCTCGGCCTGACCCCGATCGCGCGGGTGCACACCGCGGTGCTGGCCGGTGCCGACCCGGTGATGATGCTGAGCGCGCCGATCCCGGCCACCGAGAAGGCGCTGCGCCGGTCCGGGCTGTCGGTGGCCGACATCGGGGTGTTCGAGGTCAACGAGGCGTTCGCGCCGGTGCCGCTGGCGTGGCTGGCCGACATCGCCGGTGGGGACGCGGCCGTGGCCGGGCGGATGAACCCGAACGGCGGCGCGATCGCGCTCGGGCACCCGCTGGGCGCGTCCGGCGCCCGGATCATGACGACGCTCGTGCACCACATGCGTGACCAGGGCATACGGTACGGCCTGCAGACCATGTGCGAGGGCGGCGGTCAGGCCAACGCGACCATCCTGGAGCTCGTGGGCGGGAAGTAGGGTCCCGGCCCTCGTTCCCACTCACGACACCACCCCGAGAGGACACCCGAATGGACATCAACGGAGCCGTCGCCGTCGTCACCGGCGGCGCATCCGGCCTCGGCCTGGCGACCACGGAGAAGTTCGTGGAGCAGGGCGCGAAGGTCGTGATCATCGACCTGCCGTCGTCGCAGGGCGCGGCGGTCGCCGAGAAGCTGGGCGAGGCGGTGCGGTTCGTGCCGGCGGACGTGACCAGCTCCGAGCAGGTGGGTGCGGCGCTGGACGTCGCCGAGGAGCTCGGCACCCTGCGGGTCGCGGTCAACTGCGCCGGGATCGGCAACGCCGCCAAGACCTACGGCAAGAAGGGCGCGTTCCCGCTCGAGGGGTTCACCAAGGTCGTCAACGTCAACCTGATCGGCACGTTCAACGTGATCCGGCTGGCTGCCGAGCGGATCGCGAAGGCCGAGCCGGTCGACGGCGACCGGGGCGTGGTGGTGAACACCGCGTCGGTGGCGGCGTTCGAGGGGCAGATCGGGCAGGCCGCGTACTCGGCGTCGAAGGGCGGCATCGTCGGCATGACCCTGCCGATCGCCCGCGACCTGGCCGACCTGGGCATCCGGGTGGTGACGATCGCGCCGGGGCTGTTCGAGACCCCGTTGCTGGGCGCGCTGCCCGAGGACGTCAAGGCCTCCCTCGGGACGCAGGTGCCGCACCCGTCCCGGCTGGGGCAGCCGGCCGAGTACGCGTTGCTGGCCGCGCACATCGTGGAGAACCCGATGCTCAACGGCGAGACGATCCGCCTGGACGGCGCGATCCGGATGCAGCCGCGGTAACCGGCGATGAAGCGCACGCTCTACGAATCCGACCACGAGGACTTCCGGGCCGCGTTCCGGGCCTTCGTCGAGAAGGAGATCGTCCCGCACGAGCCGCAGTGGGAGCGCGACGGCATCGTGTCGCGCGAGCTGTTCACCACGGCCGGCGCGAACGGCTTCCTGGGCATCGACGTGCCCGAGGCCTACGGCGGTGGCGGGGTCCCGGACTTCCGGTTCAACGCCGTGATCGCCGAGGAGCTCATGCGGTCCGGCGCGGCGGCGTCCGGGCTGGGCCTGACCCTGCACAACGACATCGTCATGCCCTACCTGCTCAGCTTCTGCTCCGAGGAGCAGAAGCAGCGGTGGCTGCCCGGCGCGGTGCGCGGCGAGCAGGTCCTCGCCATCGCGATGACCGAGCCGGGCATCGGTTCGGACCTGGCGTCGATGTCGACGACCGCGATCCGGGACGGCGACCACTACGTCGTCAACGGGGCGAAGACGTTCATCACCAACGGCATCAACGCCGACCTGGTCGTCGTCGCGGTGAAGACCGACCCGTCGCAGAAGCACAAGGGCATGAGCCTTCTGGTGCTCGAGCGCGGGATGCCCGGCTTCGAGCGCGGCCGCAACCTGGACAAGCTCGGCCAGCACGCGCAGGACACGGCCGAGCTGTCGTTCACCGACGTGAAGGTGCCGGTGGAGAACCTGCTCGGGCCCGAGGAAGGGCAGGGCTTCACCCAGCTGGTCACCAAGCTGCCCCAGGAACGGCTCTCGATCGCGGTCGCGGCCGTGGCGGCGGCACGGACCGCGCTGACCGAGACCCTGGCCTACGTGAAGGAGCGCAAGGCGTTCGGCGCCCCGATCGGGTCGTTCCAGAACTCGAAGTTCGTGCTGGCCGAGCTGGACACCGAGATCGACATCGCCGAGCACTACGTCGACGACTGCGTCCGCGCCCTCAACGCGGGCGAGCTCACCGCCGTGGACGCGTCCAAGGCGAAGTACTGGTGCACCGAGCTGCAGGGCAAGGTCGTCGACCGGTGCCTGCAGCTTCACGGCGGCTACGGGTACATGACCGAGTACCCGATCTCCAAGGCCTATGCCGACGCCCGGATCACCCGGATCTACGGTGGCACGACCGAGATCATGAAGGAGGTCATCGGTCGGGGACTCGGGCTCTGACCGGCGAGGTCATGAGCACCGAACGAGTCCCGGTCTCCCGGACCCGGGCGCAGCGCTCCGAGGACAGCCGCGCCCGGATCCTGGACGCCGCCGTCACCTGCCTGATCGACGGCGGCTACGCGCGCGCGACCACGCTCACGATCCAGTCCGAGGCCGCGGTGTCCCGGGGACGGCTGCTGCACCACTTCCCGTCCCGGGACCGGCTGCTGGTGGCGGCCGCCCAGCACCTGGCCGTCAAGCGGGTCGCCGACACCGAGCGACGGGTCCGGCAGGTGGTGGAGCAGAACCCGCCGGCGGACGTGTTCGAGCGCGCGGACCGGGTCATCGAGCTGCTCTGGGAGAGCTTCTCCGAGCCGCACTTCTGGGCGTCGATCGAGCTGTGGACGGCGGCCCGGGTGAACGGCGAGATCGCCGACGCGCTGCGGCCGGAGGAGCGGCGCCTCGGTGCCGCGATCCGCGGCTCGATGGCCCGGATGTTCGGGGAGGAGCTCGCGTCCCGGGCCCGGTTCCGGCAGCTGCGCGACCTGCTGCTGACCTCGATGCGCGGCGCGGCGATGACCTACACCTTCGATCCGCGCGACCCGCGGAACGACTCGATGCTCGAGCAGTGGAAGGACCTGGCCCGCGTCCTGCTCGCGTGCTCCGGCGCCTGAGGGCCGGCGCCCGGATCAGGCCCCGCCGCGCAGCCCGCTCCACGCCTGCCACAGGTGGGCGAACCGCCCGCCGGCCGCCATCAGCTCCCGGGGCGGCCCGGACTCGACCGGGCGCCCGCCGTCGAGCACGAGCACCGTGCCGGCCTCGGTGACCTGGCCGAGCCGGTGCGCGACGACGACCGCGGTGCGCCCGGCGAGCGCGGCGTCGGCCGCGCGTTCCAGGACGGCGGCCCCGGCGCTGCCCGCCTCCGCCGTCGCCTCGTCGAGGACGGCGACCGCGGGATCGGCGAGGACGAGGCGGGCCAGCGCCAGCTGCTGGGACTGCACCACGGTCAGCGGGTGCCCGCCCTGCCCGACGACCGTGCCCAGCCCGTCGGGCAGGGCGGCGACCCATTCCTCGGCGCCGACGGTGCGCAGCGCCGCCCGCAGCTCGTCGTCCCCGGCGTCCGGGCGGGCCAGCCGCAGGTCGTCGGCGAGCGGGCCGGCGAACACGTGCACCTCCTGGGTCACGAGCACGACCGGCCGGCACCCGGCCCCGAGCCGGTCCAGCGGCACACCACCGATCTCGACGGATCCCGCGTCCGGGCGGTGCATCCCGGCGAGCAGCTTCGCCAGCGTCGACTTGCCCGCCCCGCTGGCGCCGACCAGCGCGACCCGCGCGCCCGGCGGCACGTCGAGGTCCACCCCGGACAGTGCAGGATGGCCGTCGACGTAGGAGTGTGTGAGTCCGCGGGCCCGCACCCCGCCGTCGGCGGGCTCCGCCGGGCGGTCCGGCGGGGGCGGGGGCGCGAGGTCGGCCACGCCCACGATGCGGCGCAGGCCCGCGGCCGCCGACTGCGCCGCGTCCAGCTGGAACAGCACGATGTTGATCGGCGTGAAGAGGTTCACGAAGTACAGGGCCGCGGCGCTGGCCGTGCCGATCGTCGCCGTCCCGTTGCCGACCAGCACGAACCCGGCCACCAGCACCCCGGTCAGGCCGGCCAGCTCACCCGCGTTGAGCCGCCCGAAGAACCGGGTCTGCAGCAGCACCAGCCGCCGCCCGATCGCGGCGACCTCGTCGGCCCGGTCGCCGACCCGGCGCAGGTGCTCGTCGGTGAGCCGGAACGCCCGCACGGTCGACACCCCGGACGCGGTGTCGAGCAGCTGCTGCTGCTGGGCGCCGCCGGCGATCCGCTCCTCGGCGTAGAGCGCGCCGGAGCGGGTGAGGAACCAGCGCGCGGTGACCACCTGGATCGGGACCGCGAGCAGCGCGCCCAGCAGGAACCGCCAGTCCAGGGCGGCCAGCCCGACCAGGGTCAGCGCGATGAGCAGGGCGGCCCGGGCGAACGCCGGCAGCGCCTCCCGGACGGCCTCGGCGACCACCGTGACGTCGTCGGTCACCCGGGAGGTGAGGTCGCCGGACCCGGCCCGCTCGAGGGTGTCGAGCGGCAGCTCGAGGGCGTGCTCGACGAACCGCTCGCGCAGCCGGGCCAGCATCGTCTCGCCGACCCGCGCGATCAGCGCGACACCGGCGAACGCCAGCACCCCCTGGCCGACCGCGATCGCGGCCAGCCCGAGGACCGGCCCGGTGACCGCGTCGGCACCGGCGCCGGCGACGGCCGCGTCGACGATCCGGCCGAGCAGCGGGGCGGCGAGCAGGCTGACCGCGGACCCGGCGACCAGTGCGGCCACCGCGAGTGGCCGCGGCCCGGTTCGGCCGCAGCAGCTCGCGCAACGCGGCCCGGGTCCGGGGTCCGCTCGCGACCGGCAGGAGGCGGGGACCGGCGGAGCCGGCGGGCGCGGTCATCCGGTCACCGTCGCGCGGTAGTCGTCGTCGCCGGTCATCAGGTCCTCGTGGGTCGCGTCGGCGGCCACGCGGCCCCCGCGCAGCACGACGACGCGGTCGGTGACGGCGAGCAGTGCCGGGCTGGTCGTCAGCAGCAGCGTGGTGTGCCCGGCCCGGAACTCCCGCAGCCGGTGCGCGATCTCGATCTCGGTGACGGCGTCGACGGCCGTGGTCGGGTCGTGCAGCACGAGCACCGGTGGCCCGGCGGCGAGCGCCCGGGCGAGCGCGATCCGCTGCCGCTGACCGCCGGATAGCGAGCTGCCGCGGGAGGCCACAGCGGTGTCCGTGCCGCCGGGCAGCGCCTCCACGGCCTGGTCGGCCCGGGCGGCCGCCATCGCGGGTTCCGGATCCGCGGCGGGCTCGGCGGCGGCCAGCACGTTGTCCCGGACGGTTCCGGTGAACAGGTGCGCATCGTGCGCGGCGACCAGCACGTGGGAGCGCAGGACGGCCGGGTCCACGTCCCCGGCCGGGATCCCGCCGACGAGGATCCGCCCGCCGTCCGGTTCGGTGTCGCGGGCCAGGCAGGCGGCCAGCGCGCCCGCCGCCGCGGGGTCCGCCGTCACCACACCGAGCAGCTGACCGGCCGGTACCTGCAGGTCCAGGCCGTCGATCGGGCCGTGGCGCAGCCCGCGCAGCTCCAGTGCCCGTGGCGCGGAGCGGGGCGGACGCGTCCCGTTGCCGGGGCCGACGGCCCGGGGTGCGGAGAGCAGCTCCGCGATCCGGGCCGCGGACGCCCGGGCCTGGGCGGCGCGGGCCCCCACCATCCCGACCGTCTGCAGCGGGCCGACCAGGAACTGCGCCAGCCCGACCGCGGAGACCAGGTTGCCGACGGTGATCGCCCCTTCCAGCGCGAGCCGGCCCCCGACCAGCGCGATCACGGCCAGGAACAGGCCGTTGGCGAGCTGGACGGTGCCGAGGAACCCGGCCTCCGCCCGGGTGGCCCGCACGGTCGCCGCCAGCGCGGTCCGGCTCGTCCGGGCGTACTGCGCGGACGCGGCGCGCCCGGCCCCGAGTCCCTTGAGGACCCGGATCCCGGAGACGAGGTCCGCGGCCGTGCCGGCGGCCCGGGCGGCGCGCTCCTGCTCGGCACCGCTGCGCCGCTCCAGCGGTTTCCCGACCCGGCTGACCAGCCAGAGCAGCGGCGGCGTGCCGAGCAGGATCAGCAGGCCGAGCGGGAGGGAGATCCGCAGCAACGCGACGGCGGCGACGGCGAGCGCGGCCAGTGCCGCCGCGGCGACCGGGATCCAGAGGTTCATCACCGCCACCCGCTTGGCGTCCGCGATGGCGATCGAGCTGATCGAGCCGGGCAGCCGGCCGGCCTCGGCGCCGCCGCGGTGCTCGAGCAGCCGGCGGGCGATCCGGACCCGCAGGCCGGCGTCCGCGCGCAGGTCCGCGTGCAGGGCGTGCCGGGCCCCGAACCGGTAGCAGGAGGACAGCAGCGCGAAGTCCGCGGCCAGCACCAGCAGCCACAGCAGCAGCCGGGCCGGGTGGCCGGTGGCGACCGCCTGGTCGATCACGACGCCGACCAGCACCGGGACGAGTGCCTCACCGACCTGGTGGCCGCACAGCAGGACGGTCGCGGCCGCGACCCGGCCGCGGAACGCGGCGACGGTCCCGGTCACCACCCCGCGTGCGGTGACCGCGGGCGCGTCGCCCGCATCCTCGATCATGAAGGCAGGCTAACCTCATGCCGGTCGTGCGTCCGCGCGAGCGTCACGGGGCCGCCTCGCGTTCCAGGCGCAGCACCTCCAGGTGCTGCTCGTACTGGTCGAGGACGTCGTCGATGAGCTGGCCGTAGCTGTAGCCCATGACGTTGTAGCCCTGGCCGCCGCCGTGCAGGTGCACCTCGACGCGGTGGTGGTCCGTCCAGTCGGTGACGCCGCTGCTACGGGTGTCCCCGGCGGTGCCGTCGCCGTCGAGCGAGTACCGCGGCAGCCCGGTGATCCGTGGTACGAGCCGGTAGACGAACGGCAGCGTCTCGTGCACGTCCGCGACGAGCTCGAGCGGGCGCGTGCCCTCCGGTCGCGCCTCGCCGGGCTCGAGCTCGGGGGCCTCGGAGTCGTCGCACCGCTGCACCCGGGTCGGCACGCCCTGGTTGCGCAGCTCCGCGGCGACGTCCTCGAGCACCGCCGTGGCGGTGCCGGAGAGGAACTGGTCGGCGCCCCGCTGGTCGGCGTGCCCCATCGTGCGGCGGAGCCGCAGGCGCCAGTCGAGTCCCGCGGTGCCGTCGTCACCGGCGCCGGGCCGGGTGTCCCGGCTCCGGCCGGACAGCAGCGCGGGCAGGCTGGAGCGCCTGCTCTCGGAGCGGTGCCGCTCCAGGCGCAGCGCCCGGAACAGACCGAACATCACCAGGACGATGACGAACGCGAACGGCAGCCCCATGATCACCGTGGCGTTCTGCAGGGTGGTGATCCCGCCGACGAAGAGCATCCCCAGCGTGAGCAGCCCGGTCGCGGCGGCCCAGAAGATGCGGTTGGGGATCGAGCCGTCGTCCCGTGGTGTCCTGCGGTACGAGGTCAGGTTGGCCATGACCAGCGCGCCGGAGTCCGCGGAGGTGACGTAGAACAGCAGACCGGTCAGCGTGGCGAGCCCGGCCAGGAACGGGAACCACGGGTAGTCGCGCAGCAGCATGTAGAAGCCGGTCTCGGGCGCGTTCACCGCGGTGTCGGCGAGCGCGGTGTTGCCGGCCCGGACGCTCTCCAGCGCGGCGTTGCCGAAGATCGAGATCCAGAACAGGATGTAGAAGAACGGGATCGCCATCGCGCCGAGGACGAACTGGCGGATCGTCCGCCCACGCGAGATGCGGGCGAGGAACAGCCCGACGAACGACGCCCAGGCGATCCACCACGCCCAGAAGAAGAGCGTCCAGAGGTTCATCCACTCGCCGACCGCCGGGTCGTCCTGCTCGAACGCGAACGTCTCCATCGTGAGCGTCGGGAAGCTCGACAGGTAGTCGCCGAGGTTGGTGACGAGCGCGTTGAGCAGGAACGACGTGTTCCCGGTGACCAGGATGAACACCGCGAGCAGCACGGTCGCGAGCACGTTCAGCTCGGACAGGCGCTTGATGCCCCGGTCGACACCGGACACCGCGGAGACCGTCGCGATCACGACGGCGACGACGACCAGCACCACCTGCGCCGGCAGGCCCTGCGGGACGCCGAACATCACGTCCAGGCCGACGTTGAGCAGCACCACGGCGATGCCCAGCGACGTCGCGACGCCGAAGATCGTGCCGAGCACGGCGGCCAGGTCGACGGCGTGCCCGATCCGGCCGAACACCCGCTTGCCGATCAGCGGGTAGAGCGCCGAGCGGATCGACAGGGGCAGCTCGCGCCGGTAGGCGAAGTAGGCCAGCGCGATCCCCATGAGCGCGTACATGCCCCAGCCGGTGAGGCCGTAGTGGAACAAGGTCCACACCGTCGCCTCGCGCGCCGCCTGGACCGTTCCCGGCTCACCGGCCGGTGGCGCGGTGAACTGGGTGATCGGCTCGGCGACCGAGAAGAACATGAGGTCGGTGCCGATGCCCGCGGCGAACAGCATCGCGGCCCACGACATGTTCGAGAAGTCCGGCTTCGAGTGGTCCGGCCCGAGCCTGGTGTTCCCGTACCGCGACACCGCGAGGAACAGCACGAACGCGAGGACGGCCGTGGCGACCAGGACGTAGAACCAGCCGAAGCCGCCGGCGATGAACTCGACACCGAGCCCGATCACGGTATCGGCGTTCTCCGGGAGCAGGATCGCCCAGGCGGCGACGAGCAGGACCCCGATCGCCGAGCCGTAGAAGACGGGCTTGTTGAGCCGTACGTCCGGCCCGCCGGCATCGCCGCCACCGGATCGGGACTCCGTCGCGAGAGGCGGGCTGTCGCTCATCGGGATCCTCCTCGTGGACGAGTCGAACGTGAGGACCCTATTCAGGGAGGCGGCGCGTCGGCCATTCCCGCGGGTAACGAATAGGTGCCGCTCTCAGCCGCCCTGCGGCCTGCCCTGCAGCGCGGCGTCGAGCTGCGGCGCGACCGTGTCGATCGCGTACGGCAGCGACAGCGGGCTGGAGTACCCCAGTGCGCCCGCGAGCTCGGTGGCGAAGCCGCCCAGGTAGACGACGCGGCCCTCCCGCACCGCCGGGACGGCCGAGAAGACCGGGTCGGCCTCGGCCTCGGCGCGGGTGCGTCCCATGACCACGACGACATCGCCGTCGAGCCGGCCCTGCTGCTCGAGCGACAGCTGCTGCGAGTCCGGGCGGACCTCGAAGCCGAGCCCGTCGAACAGCTGCGCGCGCAGGTCGTCGGTCCCGAGGTCCCAGGGCGCGCCCTCGACGAAGAAGGCCATCCGCAGCCGCTTCCCGGCGAAACCCGGGTGGGCCCGCTCGGCCTCCTCGAACCTCGCCCGGGTCGCGGCGATCACCTGGTCGGCCTGCGCGGTGCGGCCCAGTGCCTGCCCGGTGATCCGGGTCTGGGTGTCCCAGCGTGCGGCGTTCGACCCGTCCGCGGTCGGCTGGGCCACGGTCGGCGCGATCCGCGACAGCGCGTCGTAGGTGGCGCGGTCGAGGAACGAGTAGACGCCGAGGATCAGGTCCGGCTTCAGCGCCGCGACCTGCTCGACCGACGGGGTGCTGCCGGCGAGGACCTGCGGGGTCGGGCCGGGTGCGGGCTGCGGCAGCCAGGCACGCCGCTGCCAGTCGAAGTCACCCTGGAACTCGCGCTCGGCGACCGGCTGCACGCCGAGCGCCATCACGAAGTCGGCCTCGTTGTAGCCGATCGCGACGACCCTCCGGGGCGGTGCGGCGATCGTGGTCGAGCCGAACGCGTGGTGCAGCGTGACCGGGAACGCGCCGGCCGGAGGCGGCTGGCCGGTGGCCCCGGGCGCGCCGCCGGCCGTGCAACCGGTCAGGACGAGGAGGACCGCGCACGCGGCGAGCGTGCGCGGCACGGCGTGCGGCATCTGGAGGTCCCTTCCCGGGCTCCACCGTCCGGCAGAAGCGGTGGAGGCGGCCCTATCGGAAGGAAAGGGTAGCTTTACCTATGTACGGAGTCACGGTGTGGCGGTGAGGATGTCCCAGAGCTGCTCGAGATGCTCGCGGTTCGTCCCGACCGCGCCGAACGCCACCCGCACCACCGGGCGGCCGTCGATCTCGGTGCCGGACAGCAGCACCCGCCCATCGGCGTTGACCCGCTCCAGCAGCGCGGTGGTCGCGGTGTCGCCGGCGCTCGCCCGCAGGCAGACCAGCGACAGCACCGGCTCGCAGGCCAGCTCGAGGTCGTCGTGCCGCCGGATCCGGTCGGCGAGCTCCCCGGCGAGCGCGATGTGCCCGCGCAGGTGCGCGCGCAGCCCGGACAGGCCCTGGCCGTGCAGCACCGCCCAGAGCTTCAAGGCGCGGAACCGCCGGCCGAGCGGGATCTGCCAGTCCCGGAAGTCGACGACCGCGCCGGACGCCGACGCCGCGTCGCGCAGGTAGGGCGGTGTGATCGACAGCGCGGCCGGGAGGGCCGCCGCGTCGCGGACCCAGAACAGGGACGCGTCGAACGCCGTGAGCAGCCACTTGTGCGCGTCGGTGCAGAACGAGTCGGCGCCGGCCACGCCGTCGACCACCCAGCGGTGCTCGGGGCAGAGCGCGGCCACCCCGGCCCACGCGGCGTCGACGTGCACCCAGGCGGCGTGCTCCGCGGCGGTGGCGACGATCGCGGCGACCGGGTCGGACGCCCCGGTCGAGGTGGTCCCGACGGTCGCGCAGACCAGCACCGGCACGCACCCGGCCTCGGCGTCGGCGCGCATCGCCGCACGCAGCGCGGCGGGGTCCATCGAGCGGGTGCCGGGGGAGCAGGGGACGGTGTGGAGTCCGGTCCCGCCCAGCCCGGCGACCCGCGCCGCCTTCGCCAGCGACGAGTGGGTCTCGGAGGTGACGTAGACGCGCTCCCGCCCGGTCACGCCCCGGACCCGCCAGCCGCACTCCGGGTCGGGCGCGGCCCGGTGCAGCGCCGCGGTCAGCGCGACCAGCGCCGCCGACGACGCCGAGTCCTGGATGGCGCCGCCGCCCCCGCCGTCGTGGGTGAAGTCCTCCGGCAGCCCGAGCGCGCGGGCGAGCTGGTCGGTGATCGCCTGCTCGACCTCGGTGCAGGCAGGGGAGGTCGACCAGAGCATCCCCTGGGCCCCGGCGGCGCCGGAGAGCAGGTCACCGAGCAGCGAGGTCAGCGAGGCGTTCGCCGGGAAGAACGCGTGGAACCCGGGGTGCTGCCAGCGCGTGTCGGCGTCGCCGGTGACGGCCTCGACCAGCTCCGGGAACCCGGCCAGGGGCGCGGGGTGTTCGGCGGCCTCGCGGGCGAACCGGGCCCGCACGGTGCCCGGTGCGACGTCGTCGCGGACCGGCTGGTGTTCGATCCCGGCCCGTGCGTCCGCGACCGCGTCGACGAACAGGTGGCCGAGCGTGCGGAACTCGTCGGGCGTGAGGTCGGGCACGGGCCGCGACGCTACTCAGTGGGCGTGCAGGCCGGCGAGATCCCACTCCGGCAGCGGGTCGTCGAGCGCGCGCCAGGCCCGTGGGCCGGCCAGCAGCTCGTCGTCGGTGAGCAGCGCGCGGTCGAGGCGGGCGGTGACGTCGTCGCGGGTCAGGCCCAGCCCGATGAACACGATCTCCTGGCCGCGGATCCCATCGAACGACGACCACGGCGCCGCGGGGTCGAGCGCCATGTTCGGCCCGGCCTGCGACCAGAGCCCGGCAACATCCGGCCGGGTCGCGATCCAGCAGAAACCCTTGCTGCGCAACAGGCCCGGCCAGTCGCCGAGCGCGTCCAGCAGGCGGGCCGGGTGGAACGGGCGGGCGGCCCGCCAGGTCACCGAGGCGATGCCGTACTCCTCGGTCTCCGGCGTGTGCGAGCCGGTCAGCTCCTGGGCCCAGCCGGGGGTGCGGGCAGCCGCGGCGGGGTCGTGGCGGTGGGTGTCGAGCAGCGTGCGGACCGGGACCGCGCCGCGGACCGCCCGGACGACGGTGGCTCCCGGGTTCATCCGGCGCAGCAGCGCCTCGATCCGGCCGAGGCGGTGCGGCGGGACCAGGTCGGTCTTGTTGACGACCAGCAGGTCGGCGAACTCGACCTGGTCGGCGAGCAGGTCGGCCAGCGTCCGCTCGTCGCCCTCTGCGGCCTGCAACCCGCGGTCGGCGAGCGAGTCCTCGGTGGTCAGGTGGGTCTCGAAGGTGGACGCGTCGACGACGGTGATCATCGTGTCCAGCCGGGCGACGTCGGAGAGCGCCGTGCCGTCCTCGAAGGTCCACTCGAAGGTGGCCGCGACCGGCATCGGCTCGGAGATCCCGGTCGACTCGACGACGACGTGGTCGTAGCGACCCTCGGCGGCCAGCTCGCCGACGGTGGCCAGCAGGTCCTCGCGCAGCGTGCAGCAGATGCAGCCGTTGGTCAGCTCGACCAGCCGTTCCTCGGTGCGGTGCAGTGTGCCCTGCCCGGCGACGAGGGCGGCGTCGATGTTGACCTCGCTCATGTCGTTGACGACGACGGCGACCCGCCGGCCCTCCCGGTTGGCCAGCAGGTGGTCGAGCAGGGTCGTCTTCCCCGCCCCGAGAAATCCGGACAGGATCGTGACGGGTACGCGTCGGTCGGCCATGACGCTAATGGTAACGATGTTCGATGTGTATCCGGTGGTGCGGGGAGTAGTGTGATCGCCATGCGTCCGATCCGACCGGCCTGCTGGTGGTGGCTGCGTACCGCAGCCGGGTAGACGCACGTCCGCGGGCTGCACGAGCAGCCCGCCGGTGTCCGAGCGCGGTCCCTCGTGCGGCTCGTCCGTACTACAGAGGAGACCCACCGATGAACTCGTTCGCCGCCACCGTCGACCGCATGCCCGGCCTGCGTGCGGAGATCGCCGCTGACCCGGCCGCGCACCGCGTCCTGACCGGGGACCGGCCCACCGGCCCGCTGCACCTCGGGCACCTGGTGGGGTCGATCGCCGAACGCGTCCGCCTGCAACGCTCCGGCGTCGACGTGTTCGTGATCGTGGCCGACTACCAGGTGATCACCGATCGGGAGACCGCGGACCGGGTGGGCGAGCACGTGCACGGCGCGGTGCTCGACCTGCTCGCCGCCGGTCTCGACCCGGACCGGACGACGATCTTCACCCACTCGGCCGTTCCCGCGCTGAACCAGCTGATGCTTCCGTTCCTGTCCCTGGTGACCGAGGCCGAGCTGCACCGCAACCCGACCGTGAAGTCCGAGCTCGCCGCGTCCGGGCGTGCGCTGTCCGGGCTGCTCCTCACCTACCCGGTGCACCAGGCCGCGGACATCCTGTTCTGCAAGGCCGATCTCGTGCCGGTGGGCAAGGACAACCTGCCGCACGTCGAGCTGACCCGGACGATCGCGCGGCGGTTCGCCGAGCGCTACGCACCGATCTTCCGGGTTCCCGAGCCGATGGTCACCGCCGCGCCGGAGATCCCCGGGCTCGACGGTCGCAAGATGTCGAAGTCCTACGGCAACGCGATCGCGCTCGGCATGACCGCGGACGAGACGGCCGCGGTGATCCGCCGCACCCGCACGGACCCCGAACGCCGGATCAGCTTCGATCCCGGCACGCGTCCCGGGGTGTCGGGCCTGCTGTCGACGGCCGCGCTGTGCACCGGCCGCAGCCCGGTGGAGATCGCCGAGCAGATCGGCGACGGCGGCGCCGGGCTACTGAAGAAGATCACGACGGAGGCGGTCAACACCCACCTCGCGGCGCACCGCGCCCGGCGCGCCGAGCTGGCCTGCGAGCCCGGCCTCGTCCGGTCCGTGCTGGCCCGCGGCAACGCGGCGGCGAACGCCGTCGCCGACACCACACTGGACGAGGTGCGGGACGCGATGGGGATGCGGTACTGATCGGCGCAGACCGGCTGATGCGCTCGACGGCGTCCTCGCTCGGTGCGGGGAGCAGCGCGGTGCCGTCCGTCAGGAGGCGCGGCGAATGATCTTCTCCCGGATCTCCGGGAGGAGGTCGTCCCCGGCGGCCAGCAGCTCGGGCAGCCGGCCGGGCTCACGGAGCAGGGCGTGGAACGCGGCGCCGACGGTGACGCCGTGTCCCGGCCGGTGCTCGACGCGCACCTCGTCACCGGCGCGCACCGCGCCCGGTTCGAGGACCCGCAGGTACGCACCCGGGCGCCCGGCCGCGGTGAACGTCCGCACCCAGCCCGCGCGGCCCAGCCAGGACGAGAACGTCCGGCACGGGATCCGCGGCGCCGTGACCTGCAGCAACGCGTCGCCGACCCGCCAGCGCTCGCCCAGCTCGGCGCCGGTCACCTCGACGCCGCGGGTGGTGAGGTTCTCCCCGAAGGAGCCGGCGCGCACCGGGCCGAGCTCGGAGGCGAAGGCGTCGAGGTCCTCCCGGGCGTACGCGTAGACCGCCTGGTCGGGGCCGCCGTGATGCCGGGTGTCGCAGATCGTGTCGCCGACCAGGCCGCTCGCCCCGGTCCCGGGGACGTCGACGCGGACCGGCCCCGCCGCCGGGCGCTTGTCGATGCCGGACGTACCGGACTTGGCGCGCAGGGGGCGCGCGGTACCGACGTTGACGGACTCGAGGAGATCCACCCGTGGACCGTAGAACGCGCGTGTCGTGGTGGGCGACCGGTTTCGGTGGGGACCGTCCGGGCCCGGGGCGGGATCGTGCTGATCGATCCGGGCGTGGCGCTCGGGTTGCACGTTGTCGCCCTGTCCGGGGCGACGCCGTGCTGATCGACTCGTGTGTGGGGCTCGAGGTGCGCGTTCTCGCCCCGAGCGGGGCGCGTGCGTGCTGATCGATCTGGGTGTGGGGCTCGGGTTGCGCGTTGTCGTCCTGTCTGGGGCGGGTTCGTGCTGATCGACTCAGGCGGGGCGGTCGGGTTGCGCGGTGTCGCCCCCAGCGGGGCGGGTTCGCGCTGATCGACTCGGTCGCGGCGCTCGGACCGGGCTCGACCCGGCGCCCCGCCGGCCGGCGCGGGTGCCTTCGGCACCCCGTCCCTCGTCGCCCTCGGGGTGGCGGTGCCGCACGGCGCCGGCGCGGCCTGGTCGCGGTCGCGCTACGGGCGGCCGCGGGTGAGGCGGCCGACCTACACGTAGCGGTCGCGCAGCTCCCGCTTGACCAGCTTGCCCGTGGGGGTGCGGGGCAGGAAGTCGGTGAAGTCCACCGACGACGGCGCCTTGTAGTGCGCGATCCGCTCCCGCACGAAGTCGATCAGCTCGCGTTCCAGCTCCGGGCCGGTCTCGACGCCCTCCGGGGGCTGGACGACGGCCTTGACCGCCTCGCCCATCTCCTCGTCCGGCACGCCGATCACGGCCACGTCGAGCACCTTCGGGTGCAGCGCCAGCGCGTCCTCGACCTCCTGCGGGTAGATGTTCACCCCACCCGAGATGATCATGAAGGCCTTGCGGTCGGTGAGGTACAGGTAGCCGTCCTCGTCGACGTAGCCGAGGTCGCCGGTGGTGGTCCAGTTCTCGTGCTCGGGGTGCTGCGCCGCGAGGGTCTTGCCCGGGTCGTTGTGGTACTCGAACGGGCGCACGTCGCGCTCGAAGTAGACCGTGCCGACCTCGCCCGGGCCGAGCTCGGTGCCGGCGTCGTCGCAGATCCGGATGGTGCCGAGAACCGCCTGACCGACCGAGCCCGGCCGCTCGAGCCACCGCGGCGTGTCGATGAAGGTCATGCCGATGGCCTCGGTCGCGGAGTAGTACTCGTAGAGGATCGGGCCCCACCAGTCGATCATGGCCTGCTTGACCTCGACCGGGCACGGCGCGGCGGCGTGGATCGCCACCTGCAGCGAGGACACGTCGTAGGAGGCCCGCACGTCCTCCGGCAGCTTGAGCATCCGCACGAACATCGTCGGCACCCACTGCGAGTGCGTGACCGAGTACCGGTCGATCAGCGCGAGCGCCCGCTCGGGATCGAACCGCTCCATGACGACGACGGTGCCGCCCAGTGCCTGCACCGTGGCGGTGAACCGGAGCGGCGCGGCGTGGTAGAGCGGTGCGGGGGACAGGTAGACGGTGTCGGAGTCGAAGCCGTACATCGGGCCGAAGAGATCCACGTAGGTGTCACCCGGCTCGTCGATCTGGCGGTCCGGCAGCGTGGGCTTGATCCCCTTCGGGCGGCCGGTGGTCCCCGACGAGTAGAGCATGTCGGCGCCGCGCGGCTGGTCGGCCGGCGGGTCCGCCGGGACGTCGGCGATCGCGGCGTCGTAGTCGGTGTACGACGTCGCGCCGGGGATCTCGCCGCCGAACGCGAGCCGGACCGGCGCGTCCACGTGGTCCTCGATCGCGGCGGCCAGCCCGGCCACCCCCGCGGACACGACGAGCGCCTTCGCCCCGCAGTCGCGCACGATGTAGGCCGCCTCCGGCGCCGACAGGTGGTGGTTCACCGCGGTGACGTAGAGGCCCGACCGCTGCGCGGCCCAGTACACCTCGTAGAGGCGCGGGGTGTTCTCCGACACGAGCGCGACGACGTCGCCCCGCTGCAGCCCGGCCGCACGCAGGTGGTTCGCGAGCCGCGCCGACCCCGCCTCCAGCTCGGCGTAGGTGAGGGTCTCGCCCGAGCCGCCCATGATCACGGCCGGCTTGTCGGGGGTGGTCGCGGCGTGCGTGCCTGGGTACATCAGGGCCTCTCGTCGTCGGCGGCTCCCGCGTGGCCCCGGCCGGTGGGCCCGGGCGCACGGAATGTCGGGGACGATCCTGCCATCTCCCGATCGCGGAACCGCACGCGCCGATTCGCGACACCCGGATGTGACCGGCCATGTGTCGTCGGGGGCCCGGCTGCGGCTACGCGTGCGCGTTCTGATAGGCGGCGAGAACCGACGACGGGATACGGCCCCGCTCGGAGATCTTCATGCCCTGGGCGACCGCCCATTCGCGCACGGCCCGGTTCGCGGCACGTTCCGACGCGCTCGATCCGCCGGACGGGCCCGGCGCCGCCGGGGCGCCCCGGCGACGACCGCCGACCCGGCGGGCCGCCGCCACGTAAGGTGCGAGGGAATCACGCAGGCGCGCGGCATTCTCGGCGGAAAGGTCGATCTCGTAGGTGCGCCCGTCGACGGCGAACTCGACCTGCTCGTCGGCCTCGGAGCCGTCGAGGTCGTCGACCAGTATGATCGTCGTCTGCTGCGCCACGTCGTCATTCCTTCCGGGGGGAACTCAGCATCCGGGTGGGTGAATCGGCGTCGCCGGCACGCACCCGGTATCCCTCCCGGAACGACCCGGAACCATCCGGCCAACCGTTTTCGGGCAGAACGATAAGGGATGCCGTTGTGCCGTGTCGAACCCGTCGGAGAAAAGGTTCCGGACTCGTGACACGGCGCCCGGCCACAACGGTGGATACGACGTCCGGCGCAGGCATGAATCGCCGGAAAGGCGCAGGCCGGGCCGATTCGGCTGCTCAGCGTTGCGCGGGCCACCACGACTCGGCCGGGACGGCGGCGCGCGCCTCGTCGGCCGTCCGCACCGCGGTGAGGTCGACCCGCTGCCCGGGCCGGGGGAGTGCGAGCACGACGTCCTGGGCGGCCGCGGCCTTGCGGGCGCGCTCGACGGGCTCGTCCCAGGGGTGGAACCCGAGGTTGAACGTGGCCCAGTGGACCGGCAGCATCACCCGCCCGCCGAGGTCACGGTGGGCGGTGACCGCCTGCTCGGGGTCGGCGTGGATGTCCGGCCACAGCTCGGCGTAGGCCCCGACGGGCAGCAGCGTCAGGTCGAACGGGCCGTGCGCGGCCCCGGTACGGGCGTGCACCCGGGTGGGCCCGGTGTCCCCGCCGACGTAGACGGCGTGCTCCGGCCCGGCGACCTTCCAGGCCGCCCACTGGGTGGTGTTACGGCGGATCCCGCGCCCGGAGAAGTGCCGGGTCTCCAGGCAGGTCAGGACCAGCCCGCAGGCGTGGACGACGCCGTCCCAGTCCCGCTCGACGATCCGGTGCGCCGGCACCCCCCAGGCGCGCAGGTGCGCGCCGACACCGAGCGGGCCGACGAACACCGCGGACGTGCTGCGGGCCAGCCGGATGATCGTCGGCCGGTCGAGGTGGTCGTAGTGGTCGTGGCTGAGCAGGACGATCTCGACGTCGCGCAGCGCGGACAGCGGCGCGACCGGCGGGTGCAGCCGGCGCGGCCCGAGGAACGGGACCGGGGAGGCGTACTCGGACCACACCGGGTCGACGAGCACCCGCCGGCCGTCCACCTCCAGCAGGGTGCTCGCGTGCCCCAGCCAGGTCACGGCGAGGCCGGCCGGCACGGCGGGGAGCTCCGGGTGGCCCAGCGGGACCGGGCCGGGCGGGACGCCCTCGGTCGAGCGGCTGCGCAGCATGTTGAGCAGCATCTTGATCGACGCCTTGGCCCGGGGCAGCCCGGGCTCGGTGTTGGCGAAGATGCCGTCGATCGCGTTCGGGGAGGTCGCCGCGAGCCGGCGCAGCTCGCCGTGCCGGGCGCCCATGTTGCGGCGGACGTGCAGGCCGAGGCCGGTGAGGGCGAGGACCGGGGCGAGGGCGGCCGCGGTGCCGGCGGCGCGGGTCGTGCGGGACACGATGTCCACAGTACGAACGCCGACGCGCGGCTCCCACTTACGCTACGGATCGTGACCGAGGTTATGCAGGCGCGGATCGAGACCGAACAGCACGGGAACGTGCTGCTGGTGCGGATGACGCGACCCGAGAAGCGCAACGCGGTGGACGCGGCGATGACGGCGGCCCTGGACGAGGCCCTGAACCGGCTCGACGACGACCCGGACCTCTGGTGCGGGGTGCTCGCCGGCGACGCCGCCGCGTTCAGTGCCGGGACCGACCTGGCCGCCGGTTCCGGCGGCCCGACCCCGCGGGGCGGGAACTACGGCGTCGTCCGGCGGGACCGGCGCCGCCCGCTGATCGCCGCCGTCGAGGGGGTCGCCTACGGCGGCGGGTTCGAGATCGTGCTGGCCTGTGACATGGTCGTCGCCTCGTCGACGGCGCGGTTCGGGCTGCCCGAGGTCGCCCGCGGGCTCGTCGCGAACTGCGGGGCGCTGTTCCGCACGCCGCGACCGCTGCCGCTGAACGTGGCCAAGCAGCTGCTCGTGACCGGCCAGCCGCTCGACGCGGCGCGGGCGCACCAGCTGGGGCTGGTGAACGAGCTGGTCGAGCCCGGCCGGGCCGAGGCCGCCGCCCTGGAGCTCGCGCAGCAGGTGTGCGCGAACTCCCCGCTCGCCGTCTCGGTGTCGCTGCGCGCGCTGGAGCGCGTGGTGTCCGAGCCGGACGAGCGGGGCTGGGCGGCGACCGAGATCGCGTCCGCCGCGATCGACCGGTCGGCGGACCGGGCCGAGGGGATCGCGGCGTTCCTGGAGAAGCGCGCCCCGCACTGGACCGGCCGCTGACCTCGCGGCCGTTCAGGCGTCGGCGGTCGCGGCCTCCAGGTACCCGGCGAACTTCTTCCGGGCCGCCTCGGTGCGGGTGGGGACGTGCTCGGTCGGCACCTCCACCGGTGCGTAGCCGCGCAGGATCCGGCGGGCCACGGACTCCTTGTGCACCTCGTCCGGGCCGTCGTAGATCCGCGCGGCCCGGGCCGCCCGGTACATCTGCTCCAGCGGCAGGTCCCCGGAGAAGCCCAGCGAGCCGTGCACCTGGATCGCCCGGTCGATCACGTCGTGCAGCACCCGCGCGCCCCAGTACTTGATCATCCCGATCTCGACGCGGGCGTTCGAGGCGCCGACCTGGTCCATCGTCCAGGCCGCGTGCAGGGTGAGCAGCCGCGCCGCCTGCATCTCCGCCGCCGACGTCGCGATCATGTCCTGGACCATCTGCTTGTCGGCCAGCCGGGAGCCGCTCGCCGTCCGGCTCACCGCGCGCTCGCACATCATGTCGAAGGCCCGCTGCGACTGGCCGAGCCAGCGCATGGCGTGGTGGATCCGGCCCGGTCCGAGCCGCTGCTGGGCCAGCCGGAAGCCGTCGCCCTCGTTGCCGACGAGGTTCCCGGCCGGCACCCGCACGTCGCGGTAGAACACCTCGGCGTGCCCGCCGTAGATCTCCCCGCCGACCTCGGGGTGGTCCATCACCGGGATGTCCCGCGCGACGTCGACGCCCGGCGTGTCCGTCGGCACGATGATCATCGACGCCCGCTGGTACGGCGGCGCGTCCGGGTCGGTGACCGCCATGACGATCAGGAAGTCCGAGCCGGTGGCGTTCGACGAGAACCACTTGTGACCGTTGATCACGTACTCGTCGCCGTCCCGGACGGCGCGGGTGGTGAGCATCGTCGGGTCCGCGCCGGCGCCCGGCTCGGTCATCGAGAAGCACGACCGCAGCTCGCCGCGCAGCAGCGGGTGCATCCAGCGGTCCTTCTGCTCCTCGGACCCGCCGATGGCCAGCAGCTCGGCGTTGCCCGAGTCGGGCGCCTGGTTCCCGAAGATCCCCGGGGCGTAGCGGCACCGGCCGAGGATCTCGTGCATCAGCCCGAGCGCGACCTGGCCGAACCCGCCGCCACCGAGCTCCGGGGGCAGGTGCGCCGCCCACAGGCCCTGCTCCCGCACCCGTTCCTTGAGCGGGGCGGTGATCCGGGCGAACGTCTCCCGGTCGAGGTCCAGGGTCTCCAGCGGGATGATCTCGTCGCGGACGAACTCGCGCATCCACGCGAGCTTCTTCTCGAAACCCGGGTCGGTGCTGAAGTCCCATGCCATCGTCGAGCCGCCCTCCGTCGCGCGTTCGTTGCCACTGCGAACCTAACCCCTCGTCCGCGCTCGCGCGGCGCACTCCCACGCCGTGCGGTGTGCACCGGACCCGTGCGGGGCGGGGCCGTTGCGCGGGCCGCCGCGCGCGGGGAGGCTGCGACCCATGACCGACGGCGGCGTTCCCCCCAGCCCGCACCCCGCCGGTGTGCCCGCGGACCTGACCTCGCTGTCGTACGAGCCGCTGACGCCGACCGCGTTCCTGGACCGGGCCGCGGCGGCGCACGGCGACCGGATCGCCGTCGTCGACGGGGACCTGCGGTACACCTACACCGAGCTGCACGAGCGGTGCCACGCGCTCGCCGGCGGGCTCGCCGCCATCCACTCCGGGCGGCCGGTGGCCGTGCTGGTCCCGAACACGCACGTCGGGCTGGAGGCCACGTTCGCCGTGCCGTGGTCCGGCGTGCCGCTCGTCGCGATCAACACCCGGCTGTCCGCGGGGGAGATCGCCTACATCCTGGCGCACTCGGGCGCGTCGGTGCTGGTCCACGACCCGGCGTTCGACGAGCTGGTCGCCGACGCCCTCGGCCGGCTGGACGCGCCGCCGCAGGACGTCCGGGTGGGTGACGACTACGAGCGTCTCATCAGCTGGGGCGAGCCGACGGCCGTCACCCCGGACGACGAGCGTGCCCTGCTCTCGATCAACTACACGTCCGGGACGACCGGGAAGCCCAAGGGCGTCATGTACCACCACCGCGGCGCCTACCTGCAGGCCCTGGCGATGGTGGGGCACACCGGGCTGACGCCGTCGTCGGTGCACCTCTGGACGCTGCCCATGTTCCACTGCAACGGCTGGTGCTTCCCGTGGGCGGTGACCGCCGCCGCGGCCACGCACGTGTGCCTGCCGGCGGTCGAGCCGGCGCGGATCTGGGAGCTGATCCGCGACCACGGTGTCACCCACCTCAACGGGGCGCCCACCGTCCTGTCGATGATCGCCCACGCGCCGCAGGCGGCCCCGGTCGCGACGCCGGTGCGCGTGGCGACCGGGGGTGCGCCGCCGAGCCCGGCGATCCTGCGCCGGATGGCCGAGCTCGGGTTCGAGGTCACCCACCTCTACGGGCTCACCGAGACGTTCGGGCCGGCGATGATCTGCGACTGGCGTCCGGAGTGGAACGACCTGGGCGGCGAGGCGCAGGCCCGGATGAAGGCCCGTCAGGGCGTCGGGAACATGATCTCCTGCACGGTCCGGGTGATCACCGAGGACGGTGACGACGTGCCGGCCGACGGCGTCACCACCGGGCAGATCGCGTTGCGCGGCAACAACGTCATGCTGGGCTACCTGGACGACGAGCAGGCCACCCGGGACGCCGTGCCGGACGGCTGGTTCCGGACCGGCGACATCGGCGTCCTGCATCCCGACGGCTACGTCGAGCTCCGCGACCGCTCCAAGGACGTGATCGTCTCGGGTGGCGAGAACATCGCGAGCGTCGAGGTCGAGCAGGCGATCGCCGACCACCCGGCCGTCCTGGAGGTCGCGGTGATCGCCGTCCCGGACGAGCACTGGGGCGAGGTGCCCGCCGCCTACGTCACCCTGCGCGCGGGCGCGACGGCGACCGAGGACGACATCGTCGCGCACGTGCGGGACCGGCTCGCCCGGTTCAAGGCACCGAAGAAGGTGACCTTCACCGAGCTGCCGAAGACCTCCACGGGCAAGATCCAGAAGTTCGTGCTGCGCGCCGAGGCCTGGAAGGGGCAGGAACGCCGGATCAGGTGAGGGCGCTCATCGCCGTCCACTCGTCCCACGGGACGGTCCAGTCGTAGTAGTCGCCGTCCTGCCGGGTGAGCGGCTGCGAGCTGCCGGTCACCTCGACCGGGTCGCCGAACCGCACCGTCGCGAAGAACCGCTTGGCGTCCTTCGTGGACAGGTTGATGCAGCCGTGGCTGACGTTCCGGCTGCCCTGGGCGTACGCCGACGCCGGGTTCGCGTGGATGTACTCGCCGTTGTTGGAGATCCGGACCGCCCAGTACTGCGGCTGGTCGACGTAGCCGTAGGCCTCGTTGGTCATGAGGACCTTCTCGGCCTTGTTCATCACCACGTGCACGCCCGAGCGGGTCACCCGGTTCGGGTCGGACTCCAGGCCGTAGGACGCGTCGTAGCGGGCCACCTCCTTCCCGTTCTCGACGACGGCGATCTGGTGGCTCCGGGTGTCCGCCTTCACGATCCGGCGGGTGCCGACGGTGAACGTGCGGTCGATGTCCTCGGTGACCCAGCCGGCGTCGCCCAGGTCGAGCCCGCGCAGCGCGCCGTGCACCCGGACCCGCGTGCCGGACGGCCAGTACTCCTTCGGCCGGTAGTGCACGCGGGAGCCCTCGGCGTCGTCGGGCAGCCACGCCCAGGCGCCCTCGACCGGCCGCGACGTCTCCACCGTGAGCGCCTTCTCGACGGTGGCCTTCGCCGCGTCGGACAGGTTCGCCGGGAAGCGGATCGCGACCGGGGCGCCGACGCCGACCTCGGCGCCGTCGCGGACGTTCATGCTCGCCTCGATCGTGTCCGCGGGGTCGACGGTGGTGAACGGGTCCGCGGCCAGCGGGCGGCGGGTCCGTTCGTCGAGCACCCAGGTACCGCTCCAGCGGTAGGTGGTGTCGAAGTCCAGCGGGGCGGTCGTGGTCCAGGCCCGGCCGTCGGGGGACGGCGTGCCGGGGACCGGGCCGTCGTCGCCGGTCAGCGTGACCCCCTCCAGCCGGCCGGTGTTGACCTCGACGGTCGCCGGGTCGCCGGGGCTCACCGGCGGGCCGGGCCGCGGGGCCGTCGTCAGGACCGGGGCGACCGGCGGTGGGGCCGGGCGGGGCGTGAACCGGTCGACGGCCCCGGCGAGGTTGCGCGCGATCGTGTCCCCGATGCGGGCGTCGGCGACCGCCGCGGTACCCCCCGCCACCAGGGCGGCCAGCACGACCAGCAGCACGGCCAGCCGGCCGAGCGTGCGGCGGTGCAGCGAGCGGCGTCGCCGGCCGGGCGTGTGCCGGCCGCGCGAGCGCTCCCAGGGCCTCGACATGGTGACGATCATTCCTGGTCGATCACCCACACGGGGACACCGACACGTCACCGTTCGGTCACTGCACTCTGCGTGAGCGGATGCGAGGCTCGGCCCATGAGCTACGACGTCGCCGCCGTCCGCCGCCGGTTCCCGGCGCTGCGTTCCGGGATCGCGCACTTCGACGGCCCCGGCGGATCGCAGGTGCCGGACTCGGTGGCCGGGGCGGTCGCCGGTGCCCTGACCTCACCGCTGGCGAACCGCGGGACGATCACCAGCGGGGAGCGGGCGGCCGACCGGATCGTCCTCGACGCCCGGGCGGCGGTGGCCGACCTGCTCGGCGCCGACCCGCGCGGGATCGTGTTCGGCCGCAGCATGACCGCGCTGACCTTCGACCTCGCCCGCACCCTGGCCGCGACCTGGTCGCCGGGGGACGAGGTCGTCGTCACCCGGCTCGACCACGACGCCAACATCCGGCCGTGGGTGATCGCGGCGGAGGCCGTGGGGGCGACGGTGCGATGGCTGGACTTCGACCCGGACACCACCGAGCTCGGCGACGTCGCCCCGCTGCTGAACGACCGGACCCGCCTGGTCGCGGTGACCGGCGCGTCCAACCTGGTCGGTACCCGCCCGGACCTGTCCTCGATCGCCGCGCAGGTACACGACGCGGGCGCGCTGCTGATGGTCGACGGCGTGCACCTCACCGCGCACGCGCCGGTCGACGTCGCGGAGCTGGGCGCCGACTTCTACGCCTGCTCGCCGTACAAGTTCCTCGGCCCGCACTGCGGGGTGCTCGCCGCCGACCCCGCGCTGCTGGAGACGCTGCACCCGGCGAAGCTGCTGCCGTCCACCGACGCGGTCCCGGAACGGTTCGAGCTCGGCACCCTGCCCTACGAGCTGCTGGCCGGGACCACCGCCGCCGTCGACTTCCTCGCCTCGCTCGCCCACGACGTGGCCGGCGGCCGGCGGGCCCGGTTGCGGGCGGCGCTGGCGGCGGTGCAGGCCCACGAGGAGCCGCTGCGGCACCGGATCGAGTCCCACCTGGCCGGGCTGCCCGGCGTGACCGTCCGGTCCCGGGCCGCGATCCGCACGCCGACCCTGCTGGTGACCGTGGACGGCCGCGACCCGGCCGAGGCCTGCCGGTACCTGGCGGAGCGGCGGATCGCGGCGCCCGCCTCGTCGTTCTACGCCCTGGAGTGCTCGCGGCGGCTCGGGCTCGGCGACACCGGGGCGCTGCGGATCGGGCTGGCCTGCTACACCGACGGCGACGACGTCGACCGGCTGCTGGACGCGATGTCCGGCTTCACCGGCGGGTGAGCAGCTCGGAGGCGTCCGACCGGAACTGCATCGACCGGTACGGCCAGTTCGTCGCGGTGTTCCACTGGCTGACCACCAGGTGCAGGTCGTCCAGCGTCGAGCCGGGGACGACGTAGCCGCCGTAGAGCTGCGCGACCCGCCCGGAGCGGTGGTCCTCGTCGTCCCACCCGCAGCCGTGCAGCAGTGTGGTGCGCGGCGCCCGGTGCAGGTCGGCGTTCGGCGCGTCGAGCAGCATCGCGTCGATGCGGTAGTTGCCGGCGTCGAAGAAGGTGAGGAGGCGGTGCTCGCGACCGTCCGGGCCGGGCACCCGCCGCAGGTTGAGCTCCCCGAACGCGCCCGGGATCGTCAGGGTCGGCGGGTTGCCCCAGCCCCAGCGCTCGCCGGCGAACCCCCACGGCTCCCAGGCGGCCGGGTCGGTGATCCGGTCCGCGGGGACCCGGTGCAGCAGCAGGCCGTCCCGGCGCTGGAAGCCGGTCGTGTAGGCGTAGACGTACCCGTCGTCCTCGAGGTACCAGGTCAGCTGCTGGAAGAGGCCGTCGTGGTGGTCGCCGGGCCAGCGGCAGCCGGTGCGCTGCCAGGTCACGCCGCTGTCGCGGGAGGCGAGCAGCTCGCTCCACAGCACGTTCCCGAGACCCTTGTTGGCCATCACGTGCAGGTACATCGTGTCGCCGAGGGTGATCACGTCGGCGGGCAGGATCGTGCTGACCCGCTGGTGCGGGCGGAGCCAGTTGATCTTCGGTTTGGCGACGAGCCGGCAGGCGTAGTCGGCGGTGTCGCCGCCGGACCCGGTCCAGCGCAGGCCCGACCGGAAACCCTGCGGGTCGGCGAACAGCACCACCGGTGACCGCCAGCCGGGGCCGCCGACCCCGGCCCGGTCGAACGTGTCCCCGAAGACGGCGACCAGGCGCCCGTCCGGGGCGGTCGTGACGATCCCCAGGTCGGTCCCGCCGATCCCGAAGCGGTCGGTGAGGCCCGGGCCGGTCAGGTCGGCGATCTTCGTCGTGACGGCCATGCGGGGGACCCTACGACCGGTAGCGGCCGATCGCGTCCCGGGTGGCGGGCAGCGCGAAGACCTCGGCGAACACGTCGACGCTGGCGTCGACGGCGTCGGCGATGCCCCGGTTGCGCCAGGTCTCGAACAGGCCCTTCTGCGCGGCGAGCACCTCGGGGGTCGGCGCCGCCAGCCGCGCCGCCAGGTCGGCGACGGCGGCGTCGAGCTCGTCCGGGGTGGCGACGAGCCGGTTCACCAGCCGGTCGGCGCCCAGCTCGGGGAGCGGGTACAGGTCGCCGGTGAGGATCACCTCGTACGCCTTCGGCCCCAGGAGCCGGGGAAGCAGGGCGGCGTCGACCACCGACGGGATGCCGAGCTTGACCTCGGGCAGCCCGACCCGCACCCCGGCGTGCGCGACCCGGACGTCGCAGGCCAGCGCCAGCTCGAACGCCGCCCCGATGCAGACGCCGTTGAGCCGGGCGATCGTGGGGACGGGCGCGGTCCGGACCGCCCGCAGGCACTCCGCCAGCCGGGAGATGATCGCCCGCCCGTCCTCCGGTGCGGCCTCGCGGAACACGTCGAGGTGCATCCCGGCGCCGAACGCCCGGTCCCCGGCACCGGTCAGGACGATCACCCGGGTCTCCGCGCCCGCGTCGCGGACCGCGGCGGCGATCGCGTCGGCGTCCTCGAGTCGGAGCGCGTTCGCCTGTTCCGGGCGGTCGAGCGTGATGGTGCGGACGCCGCCGTCGTCGTGGACGCGGGGGAGGCCGGTCGGGCGAACGTCGTCGAGTGGCATGGCGGGAGGATCTCACGGATGATCTCCGTTACTCTTCGCCGACCGTCCGGTCACACGTAGGGGGTAACCGTGTCTCGCAATCCGGCCACAGGATCTGCCCAGCGTCACCGGCTGCCGGTGCGGACGCTGGTCGCGGCGTCGATCGGCAACGCCGTCGAGTGGTACGACTGGACGATCTACGCGACGTTCTCGATCTACTTCGCGACGCAGATCTTCCCGCCGGAGAACGAGGCGCTCGCCCTCATCTCGACGCTGGCCACCTACGCGCTGGCGTTCTTCTTCCGCCCGCTCGGCGGCTTCCTGCTCGGCCGGTTCGCCGACCTGCACGGCCGCCGGACCGCGATGCTGGTGACGATCCTGCTCATGGCGGGCGGCTCGGTCGTCATCGGGCTGCTGCCGACCTTCGCGATGGTCGGCTGGCTCGCGCCGGTGCTGTTGCTGCTGGCCCGGATCGCGCAGGGCATGTCGCTCGGCGGCGAGGTGTCGAACGCGTCGGCCTACCTGGCCGAGATCGCGCCGCCGGAGCGCCGCGGCCGGTACTCGTCGTTCTTCTACATCTCGACCGGTTCGGCGGTGCTGATCGCCTCCGTGCTGGGCTTCGTGCTGGCCGCGACGCTCACCGAGGAGCAGCTGGCGTCCTGGGGCTGGCGGATCCCGTTCCTCATCGGCGGCGCGCTCGGCCTCATCGGGATGTGGATGCGCCGGCAGATGGCCGAGACCGAGCAGTTCGAGGAGAACAAGGACGCCGCCGCCAAGATCAAGAACCCGCTGCTGCTGACCCTGCGCGAGCACCCGAGGGCGGTGGGGCAGCTCGTCGGCTTCACGCTGCTCTCCACGCTCTGCTACTACACCTTCTTCTCCGCGCTCACCCCGTTCGCGACGAAGTCCCGCGGCGCGGACGCGACCGAGGTGTTCCTCGCGCTGTCGATCGCGACGGCGATCTTCGTGCTGCTGCAGTACCCGATGGGCGCCGCGGCCGACCGCTTCGGGCGCAAGCCGCAGCTGCTGATCTGGTCGGCGGCCACGGCGCTGCTGATCGTGCCGCTGTCGTTCCTCATCGGGCCCGGGTTCTGGAACATGCTCGTGGTGTTCACGGTCGGCCTCGGCTTCTACACGATGATGACCTCGATCGCGCCGGCGATCATGAGCGAGCTGTTCCCGACGTCGCTGCGGGGCCTGGGCATCGGGGCCTGGTACAACCTGACCGTCGCCGTGTTCGGCGGCACGGCGCCGCTGGTCGTGCAGTCGCTGCAGCAGGCGGGGCTGGCGATCCTGTTCTTCGTCTACGTCGCCGTCGGGTCGGTGATCGCATTCGTCGCGGTGCTCACGCTGCCGGAGACGAAGGACTCGGTCCTGCGCTGAGCACCCGCCCTCGACCGGACCGCGATCAGCCGAAGCTCATGCACATGACGGTGGCATGTGCGGTCTCCTTGCGCTGGTGGGCGACCACCCGCCCGTCGGCGTCGGTGATCGTGCACTCGACGTAGGTGTCCCCGCGTGACGACATCGTGAACGCCGAGAGGGACGGGCGGGCATCGTCGCCCCAGGCGGAGGTGTCGAAGGCGAGCGTCCACGGAGCGGGGGTCTCCCCGGCGGTGATCCGGTCGCCGGCGGCGTCGGTGTAGATCAGGTGCACCGGGTAGTTGGCGTCGATCGTGTACGTGTACCTGGACGACTTCCCCGCACCGAGGACCGGGAGGGTCGCGGACGACGGCTCGGGCCTCCGGACGGCCGGTGTGGGCGTCGGCGCCGTCGACGGGGTGGGAGGTGCGGTGACTGCGGGGCCTGCGGCTTCGGCCGGCGGGGGCTGGGTGCTCAGGCGACCGAGGAGGAGCCCGGCGACCGCAGCGAGCACGAGCGCCACCGCGCCGGCGCCCACGAGCAGCGGCGTGCGGCTCCGCCGGGGCCGGACCGGTGGGGGAGCAGGGGCGACGGCGGTCGGCGCGGGCCGGGCCGTCACCGGCCGGGTGTGCGTCGGGGCCGACAGGGCGGCGGCCGCCGCCGCGGCGAGCTCGCGAGCGGAACCGAACCGCTCGGCCGGGTCCTTCGCCATGCCCCGCGCGACGACGTCGTCGAGCGCGGCGGGCAGGCCGGGGCGATCCCGCGAGGGCCGCGGCGGCTCCGCGACCAGGTGGGCCTTCATCAGCGACGCGGGACCGGTGCCGTCGAACGGCCGCCGCCCCAGCAGGCACTCGGACAGCACGCAGGCGAGCGAGTAGACGTCCGAGCGCGGGTCGACCGGTCCGGCGTCGAACCGCTCCGGGGCCATGTAGGCCCAGGTCCCGATCGTCATCCCGGTCGCGGTGAGAGCCGGCTCGGTGCCGTGGGCCACGTGGGCGATCCCGAAGTCGACCAGGTACACGAAGTCCGAGGGCGTCAGCAGGATGTTCGACGGTTTGACGTCGCGGTGCAGCACGCCGTGCCCGTGCGCGTCTCCGAGACCTTCGGCGACCTGGCCGACGATCCCGACGGCGCGGGCCGCGGGAAGGGGCCCGTGGGCGAGGGCGGTGTCGAGCCCGATGCCGTGGATGAGCCGCATGTCGATGAACAGCCGGCCGTCGATCTCCCCGAAGTCGTGGATCGGGACGATGTGCGGGCTCTGCAGGCCTGCGGTCGCGCCCGCCTCGCGCCGGAAGCGCTCCCGGAACTCGCGGTCTCCCGCAAGATCGGCACGCAACACCTTCAGCGCGACCGGGCGTGCCCGGCGGGTGTCGACGGCCCGGTGGACCTCTCCCATCCCGCCACGTCCCAGGAGGCCGTCCAGCCGGTAGTCGCCGAGCCGCTCGCCGGTCGTCATCGTCCCCTCACGTTCCGGGCGTCGGTCGCCCGCTCGATGATCGCGCCCCGCAGCCGGACCGTTACCCGGCGCGCGCGGCGGGGCGGAGCGCGGCGCGTCGTCGGTGGTGGCGGGCGGGCGCCGGTCCTGCGCTTGACAGGCGGGCTCCCCGCGCTGCACCGTGTTGCTGTCAGTACCTCGACGTTGCGTATTAGGCAACACACGCGGTCGGATCGATGGTGGCCGCCGACTCACCTCCGTGTGTAGACCCCCCGCATCCCGGGGAGTCGAACGGTGCGCGACGACGGATTCGGACAGCTGCTCGCCCGAGCACTCGGATTCGCACCGCAGGAGATCGGCCATGGCGACCACCACACCCCGCATCGTGATCATCGGCGCCGGCGTCGTCGGCTGCGCGCTGGCCGACGAGCTGACCCGGCGCGGCCACGGGTGCGTGACCGTCCTCGAGAAGGGGCCGCTGTTCCGGACCGGGGGCTCGACCGCCGACGGCCTGCTCTTCCAGGCCTCGGACAGCCGGACGATGAACCGGCTCGCGAGCGCGACCGCCCGCACGTACGCGGCACTGACCGAGAACGGCGTGCCCTGCCTGCGTCGGGTCGGCGGGCTGGAGATCGCGACCACCCCGGAGCGGCTCACCGACCTGCACCGGCGGCACGGCCGGGCGGCGGCGGCCGGCATCGAGTCCCGGATCCTGGGGCCGGCGGAGTGCGCGGGCCTGCACCCCCTGCTCGACCGGGAGGGGATCGCCGGCGGCCTGCACGTCCCCGGCGACGGCACCGTCGAGCCCGTGACCGCCGCCGGGCGGCAGGCCCGCGCGGCCGTCGAGCGGGGCGCGCAGTTCCTCGACCACCGGACCGTCACCGCGATCGAGCAGCAGGGCGGTCGGGTGACCGGCGTCCGGTGCGGGGACGACCGGTTCCCCGCCGACCTGGTGATCTGCTGCGCCGGGCTGTGGGGACCGGTGGTCGGCGACCTCGCCGGCGTCGCGGTCCCGCTGCTGCCGATGACCCACCGGTACGCGCGGACCGGGCCGCTCGGGGTCCTCGAGCTGCTCCACGCGCTCGAGGCCGCGTCCGGGGCCGCCGAGCCGTCGCTGCCGATCCTGCGGCACCCGGAGGCCGGCCTCCACGTCCGCGCGCACGGCCACCGGCTGGGCATCGGCACGCACGCCCATCGCGCCGGTCCGGCGGACCCGCGCGACCTGGACGCGCCCGATCCCGGCTCCGCCCCGCCCGCCGCGCACCCGTTCAGCCCCGACGACATCGCCCCGTCCTGGGCGGCCGCCGCGGCGCTGCTGCCGGTCCTCCGCAACGCCACGATCGCCGACGGCGTCAACGGTCTCGTCGCCGGCACCCCGGACGGCCTGCCGCTGCTCGGCGAGCACCCGGACCTCGCCGGGTTCTGGACCGCCGAGGCCGTCGGGATCGCGCACTCGGCCGGTGTCGCCGAGGCACTCGCCGAGTGGATCACCACCGGGCGTCCGGCGGTCGGCGGGGAGCCGATCGACCTCGCCGCCGCCCACGTCGACCGGTTCGACCCGCCTGCGCCGGCCGCCGCCCGGGCCCGGGACGGTGACGTGGTCCACCGCTCCGGCCGGGTGTCGCCGTTCCACACCCGCCAGGCCGAGCTCCGCGCGATGGTCACCGAGGTGGGCGGCGTCGAGCGTCCGCTGTGGTTCGAGGCGAACGCGTCGCTGCCGGAGGTCTGCGAGATCGGCCGGCGCGAGGGCCGGGCGGCCCGGGACTGGTCGCCGGTGGCCGGTGCCGAAGCCCTGGTCGCGCGCCGTGCGGCCGGGATGTTCGACCTGTCGCCGACGCGGCGGGTCGAGGTCGCCGGGCCGCACGCCGCCGAGTTCCTGCAGCGCCTGGTCACCGGCGACGTCGACCGGCCGGTCGGCGACGTCGTGCCCACCCTGATGCTGGACGCCGACGGCGGTGTCCGCACCGACCTCACCGTCACCCGGCTCGGCGCCGAGCGCTTCCTCGTCGCCGTCGCCGACCGGCTCGACGTCGCCCGGATGCGCCGCTACGGCCGCGCCGGCGTCGAGCTCACCGACGTCACCGCGACGACCGCCTGCCTCGGCCTCCGAGGCCCGCAGGTGCGCGAGATCCTCACCGGGCTGGTCCCCGCGGACCTGCTGGACCTGGCGCCGTGGCGGGCCGCCGAGTTCCACGTCGGCGGGGTGCCGGTCACCGGGCTGCGGGTTGCCGCCGCCGGTGAGCCCGGCTGGGAGCTGGTCTGCGCCGCCGCCGACGCCGAAAGGCTCTGGGACACCGTGCACGCCGCGGGGGCCCGGCACGGGCTCGTCGCCGCCGGGCTGCTCGCGCTCGAGTCGCTGCGCATGGAGGAGGGCCACCTCGCCGCCGGCGTGGACATCACCCCGGAGCACGGCCCGGACGCCACCGGCCTCGGGCACGCCGTCGACATGGGGAAGGGCCCGTTCGTCGGGCGCGCCGCCGTGCACACCGCCCGGCGGACCGGCGTGCCGGCCGAGACCCTCGCGACGCTCGTCCTCGACCACCCCGGGGCCGTGCTGTCCGGTCAGGAACCGGTGTACGACCTCCCGGAGGCCCGCCGGTTCGGCCGCGACCCGGTCCCGGTCGAGGACCTGGAGCCCGGCCCGCCGGGCGTGATCGGCCGGGTCACCCGGGCCGCCACCGGGTACACGACCGGGACGTCGATCGCGCATGCGTGGCTGCCGACCGCGCGGGCGCTGCCCGGCACCCGGGTCGCGGTCGAGCTCGCCGGCCGCCGGCTCACCGCGCAGGTCGTCGCGGGCGCGCTGCGGCCCGCGCCGACGCCGGCGACCGGCTGAGCCCCGCGCGGCGGCGGCAACCGCCGGCCCGGCCGACACCGGTGACCGGCCGTGCCGTCGTCGCGGCGGTAACCTCCGCCGCGCACCACCGCCGTCGGGAGGAAGCCACCGTGTCCGCTGCTGCCGCCACCCTCCACCGCCTCGAACACGGGGCCACGGTCGAGGAGGTGCTGGCGTTCTTCGACGGGTTGCCGGCCGTGACGGTCGAGGAGATGCTCGGCCGGTGGGCCGGCGGCGAGGTCCCCACCGGCCACCCGATGGACGGCCTGCTGGGCCGCTTCGGCTGGCACGGCAAGCGGTTCGACTCGCCCGACGACGTCCACCCGCTGGTCATGGACCGCCCGCGCGGCGGGACGTTCAGCCTCGACCCGGCACTGGTCCCGCTGCCGCTGCTGCTGCACCACCCGGCCGTGCTGCGCCGTCCCGCCCTCGCCCGGGCCGCGCGGGCGCTGGGGCCCGCGCTCGGCACCCGCTCTCCGAAGGCGCGGCTGCGGATGACCGAGCACCGCGGCGTCGTCAGCGCCACCATGTGCTACGACGACCGGCCCATCCACGACGTCTTCCGGAAGGTCGACGACGACACCGTCCTCGGGCTCATGGACCTGCGCGGCCTCGACCGGCCGTTCGCGTTCGTCCTGCGGCGCGAGTGAGCGGACCACCCACCCGGCGGTCGCCTGCCGGACCCGGTTCGCGACGATGGTCGGGTGACAGGCACGGCACCCCCGGACACCCGGCAGCACCGCTCCATCAACCAGCGCATCGCCGACGAGCTCGGCGCCCGGCCGGACCAGGTCGGGGCCGCGGTGGCCCTGCTGGACGAGGGCTCGACGGTCCCGTTCGTGGCCCGCTACCGCAAGGAGGCCACCGGCGGGCTGGACGACGCCCAGCTCCGCACCCTCGAGGAGCGGCTGCGCTACCTGCGTGAGCTCGAGGAGCGCCGGGCGACGGTGCTCGACTCGATCCGCCAGCAGGGCAAGCTCGACGAGGCCCTCGAGGCCCGGATCTGGGCCGCCGAGTCGAAGGCCCGGCTCGAGGACATCTACCTGCCCTACAAGCCCAAGCGCCGCACCAAGGCGATGATCGCCCGCGAGCAGGGCCTGGAGCCGCTCGCCGACGCGCTGCTCGCCGACCCGAGCCTGGACCCGCACGAGACGGCGTCGGGCTACGTCACCGACCAGGTCGCCGACGCCGGCGCCGCGCTGGAGGGTGCCCGGGCGATCCTCGTCGAGCGGATCGGGGAGAACGCCGACCTGGTCGGTGGCCTGCGCGAACGCATGTGGGCGCACGGCCGGCTGGTCACGACGGTCCGGGCGGGCAAGGAGGACGACCCGGCCGCGGCCAAGTTCTCCGACTACTTCGAGTTCGCCGAGAAGTTCACGACGCTGCCCTCGCACCGGATCCTCGCCGCCTTCCGCGGCGAGTCCGAGGAGGCGCTCGACGTCAGCCTCGACCCCGGGTCCGGCGACGAGGACCCGAACCCGTACGAGCGCGCGATCGCCGCCGAGTACGGCATCGCCGACCGGGGCCGCCCGGCCGACGCCTGGCTGCTCGGGGTCGTCCGCTGGGCCTGGCGGACCCGCCTGGTCACCGCGCTCAGCATCGACATCCGGGTCCGGCTGCGCACCGCCGCCGAGGAGGCCGCGATCGGGGTGTTCGCGGCGAACCTGCGCGACCTGCTGCTCGCCGCCCCGGCCGGCACGCGGGCCACCATCGGCCTCGACCCGGGGCTGCGCACGGGGGTCAAGGTGGCCGTCGTCGACGCGACCGGCAAGGTCGTCGACACGGCGGTGATCCACCCGCACGAGCCGCGCAACGACAGGACCGGCGCGCTGAAGACGCTCGCGACGCTGTGCGCCAAGCACTCCGTCGAGCTGGTGGCGATCGGCAACGGCACCGCGTCCCGGGAGACCGACGCGCTCGCCGGCGAGCTGATCAAGCAGAACCCGGGCCTGAAGCTGACCAAGGTGATGGTGTCCGAGGCCGGGGCGTCGGTGTACTCCGCGTCGGCGTACGCCTCGGCCGAGCTGCCGGACCTGGACGTGTCGCTGCGCGGTGCCGTCTCCATTGCCCGCCGGCTGCAGGACCCGCTCGCCGAGCTCGTCAAGATCGACCCGAAGTCGATCGGCGTCGGCCAGTACCAGCACGACCTGCCCGAGTCGGGACTGTCGCGCTCGCTGGACTCGGTCGTCGAGGACTGCGTGAACGCCGTCGGCGTCGACCTGAACTCCGCCTCGGCGCCGCTGCTGCGCCGGGTGTCGGGGATCTCCGAGTCGCTCGCCGGCGCGATCGTCGCGCACCGGGACGCGAACGGGCCCTTCCGCTCCCGTACCGCGCTGGCCGAGGTGCCCCGGCTCGGGCCGAAGGCGTTCGAGCAGTGTGCCGGCTTCCTGCGGATCCGCGGCGGCGACGAACCCCTGGACGTCACCGGCGTGCACCCGGAGTCCTACCCGGTCGTCCGGAAGATGGTGGAGCGCACCAAGCTCGACGTGTCCGCGCTGATGGGCAACGCGGCGCGGCTGCACCAGATCAAGCCGAAGGACTACGTCACCGAGACCGTCGGCCTCCCGACCGTCAGCGACATCCTCGCCGAGCTCGAGAAACCGGGCCGGGACCCGCGACCGGCGTTCCGCACGGCCACGTTCGCCGAGGGCGTGCACAAGATCTCCGACCTGCGTCCGGGGATGCTGCTGGAGGGCGTGGTGACGAACGTGGCCGCGTTCGGCGCGTTCGTCGACGTCGGCGTGCACCAGGACGGCCTGGTCCACGTCTCGGCGATGAGCAAGGACTTCGTGTCCGACCCGCGGGACGTCGTCAAGTCCGGGGACGTCGTCAAGGTCAAGGTGCTCGACGTCGACGAGGCCCGCAAGCGGATCTCGCTGACCCTGCGCCTCGACGACGAGCCGGGCGCGGACGCGCAGCGCGGCGGCGGGCGTGGCGCCGGGCGCGGTGACGGCGGCGAGCGCACGGGCGGCGAGCGGGGTGGCCGGCGCGACGGGGCCGGCCCGCGGGAGGGCGGCCCGCGCGGCGGCGGTGACCGGGGCCGCGGCGGTGGCCGCGGGAAGGGCGGCGACCGAGGCCGCGGCTCGGGTGGCGCTCAGGGTGGCTCCGGCGGCGGCCGGGGCGGGCAGAAGGGCGGCCCGCGCGACGACCGCCGGTCCGGCCCGGCCAACGACGCGATGGCCGAGGCCCTGCGCCGCGCCGGGTTCGGCAAGGGCTGAGCCGGGCGGGCGCCTGCCTCGTCACGAGCGGGTCCTTCGTGGGAAGGAGTGCCACGAAGGGTCCGCTCGTGGCACGTCGACACCGGCCACGGGCCTCGGGCTCAGGCCGGCAGGTCGGGCTCCAGCAGCCGCTCGGCGAGGCGGCGCAGGTCGCATTCGGTGATCCCGGCATCGCCGAGCAGGCCCGGCACCCCGTCGTCGTGGGCGGCGAGGTCCTCCAGAACCGGCTCCAGCGCGGCCGCGTCGACACCCGGCAGCGCATCCTGTCCGGGCCGGCCCCATTGCCGCAGCCGCGCCCACAGCGTCGTCAGGTTCCCGTTGGTGCGCAGGTAGTCGGCGAGGATCGCCGCGCGGGGCACGCCCAGGGCGGCGAGCAGCACGCCGACGACCAGCCCGGTGCGGTCCTTGCCCGCGGCACCGTGCACGAGCACCGGTGCGGGCGCGTCGGCGACGATCCGCACGATCCTGGCCAGCTCGGGACCGATCCCGGCGGCGAGCAGCCGGTAGGCCCGGGCCCGGCCGTCCCGCCCGCCGGGTGCGGCGGTCATCCGGTCCGGGGCCGGCGCGGTGCCGAGCGGGACCGGGCGGACGTCGGCGACGTCGGCGAGCGGGTGTACGCCACGTACCTCGGCCGGGGAGCGGAGGTCGATCACGGTCGCGGGCGGCCACACGGATCCCTCCGGGAGGCCGAGCCCGGCCACGGCGCGGAGGTCGCCCGGCTGCGGGGCGTCCGACCGGTAGAGCACCCCGGGGCGGACCCGGTACCCGTCGTCGGTGCGGGCACCGCCGAGGTCACGCAGGTTCGCCGGACGTCCGGTCGCGGTGGGAAGGACGTGAGCGGTCACCCGAACAGGGTCCCGCGATCACCGGCTCCGCCGCCCGAGCCGCGTGACCAGGGGCATCGGTGGCCTCGATCACGTCGGCCCCGGGGGACGCGTCCGGTTCGGACGTGGAAGAATGGACATCCGGCGGCCGCAGCTGAAGGATGCGCGGCCGCGAGCCCCGAGAGGTCTGGGTTCACCGGCACACCCGAGAGTGGCCGAGCGCGGGCCTGGCGGGCTGGGAGCGGGCGAGAGTCGCCCGACGACGAGGCGCACCCCCTGCGCGACCTGAGGACCGAGTGAACACCCTGCTGGACCAGCACCCCGACCTGACCACCCCCGAGGGCGACGAGCTCCCCGAGCTCCCCGAGAACACCGGCCCCACCTTCGCCGACCTCGGACTCGCACCGCAGCTGCTCGCCGCCCTGGACGAGCTCGGCTACGAGACCCCGAGCCCGATCCAGGCCGCCGCGGTCGGCCCGCTGATCGCCGGCCGTGACCTGCTCGGGCAGGCCGCCACCGGCACCGGCAAGACCGCCGCGTTCGCGCTGCCGATGCTGCAGCGCCTCGCCGACGGCCGGGCCGCCCGGGACCGCGGGCCGAAGCCGTTCGGCCTGGTACTCGCCCCGACCCGCGAGCTGGCCATGCAGGTCGGCGAGGCCGTCACCCGGTACGGCGCCGAGCTCGGCGCGACCGTCGCCACCGTCTACGGCGGTGCCCCGATCGGCCCGCAGCTGGGCCAGCTGCGCCGCGGGGTCGACGTCGTCGTCGCCACGCCGGGCCGCGCGATCGACCTCATCAACCGGGGCGCGCTCGCCCTGGACGCGATCGAGGTCGCCGTCCTGGACGAGGCCGACGAGATGCTCGACATGGGCTTTGTCGAGGACATCGAGACGATCCTCGGCGCGACCCCCGCGGGCCGGCAGACCGTCCTGTTCTCCGCGACCATGCCGGCGCGGATCCAGAGCCTGGCGCGGACCCACCTGACCGACCCCGCCGACATCCGGATCAAGAAGGACCCGACCCCGGACGGCGAGTCCCCGAAGGTCCGCCAGACCGCCTACCACGTGCCGCGCAGCCACGTCACCGTCGCGCTGGGCCGGGTGCTCGAGATGGAGCAGCCGACCGCGGCGATCGTGTTCTGCCGGACCCGCGCCGACGTCGACGCCGTCACCGAGACGCTGACCGCGCGCGGCCTGCGCGCCGAGGCACTGCACGGTGGCATGGACCAGGAGCACCGGACCCGCGTCGTCGAGCGGCTGCGCGGCGGACGCACCGACCTGCTGGTCGCCACCGACGTCGCCGCCCGCGGCCTGGACATCGACACGCTGACCCACGTGGTCAACCACGACGTCCCGTCCTCGCCGGAGTCCTACGTGCACCGGATCGGCCGGGTCGGCCGCGCCGGGCGCGAGGGCGTCGCGATCACCCTGGTCACCCCGGGCTCGGTCCGGCACCTGCGCAACATCGAGCGGCTGATCGGTCAGCCGGTCCCGAGCGCACCGGTGCCGACCCCGGAGGACCTGCGGTCGGTCCGGCTGGCCCGCACCGCGCTGGCGCTGCGCGACCAGGTCGGTGCCGACGGCGACACCCAGCCCTCCGACGGCGTCGACGAGCTGGTGCACGAGCTGGCCCGCGACCACGACCTCGCCTCGATCGCCGCCGCCGCGATCCGGATGGCCCGGGCCGGCACCGCTGTCCCCGACGACGAGATCGAGATCCCCGAGGTCCGGTCGCGCGGCGGCCGCGAGCGGGGACCCGCCGACCGGGGCCCGCGCCGGGACCGCGACGGTCGTCCGGGCGGCCGGGGGCAGGGCGCCCGCCCGCCGAAGGCCGGCACCACCCGGCTGTTCGTCTCTGCGGGCCGTTCCTCGGGTGTCCGCCCGCAGGACATCGTGGGCGCGCTCGCGAACGAGTCCCGGCTCTCCGGCCGCGACATCGGTGCGATCCAGATCCACGAGCGGCACGCGCTGGTCGAGGTCCCCGAGCACGCCGCCGAGGACGTGCTGCGCTCGCTGCGCGGCGCGACGACCCTCAAGGGCCGCAAGGCGAACGTCCGCCGGGACCGGGACGCCGCCGCCGGCTGACCCTTCCGTCGACGACGGCCCCGGCATGCGACGAGCGTGCCGGGGCCGTCGCCGTCCGTGCCGCAGCACCGCGGGCACCCCGCCGGCCGGCTCCGCGCGTTCGTGACCGTCGCTCGCCGTGGCCGGGAGCGCGAGGGCGGGGTACCCGAGCGGGCGCCGGACGTCGATCGGCGCGGTGTCGCCCGTGCCGGGGCGGCACCGCGCTGGCTGCATCGCAGGGATCGACCGGCGCGCTTCCGGCCCTGGTCAGGCACGGGCGTGCGACTCGACCGCGCGCCGACGCCCGATCAGCGCGGTTCCGCCCCGGCGGCGGCGAGATCGTGCAGGTCGCCGCGGTCGGCGAGTCGATCAGCGCGTTTTCGACCCCGCCCGGGCCGAAACGTGCGAGTCGAGCCCGATGACGGGCCCCGAGCCGCACACGCTGCGATCGATCAGCGCGATCCGGCCGCGGCCGGGGCAGGAGCGTGCATGTCGGTCACGGTGATCCGACCATCTCGACGGCGCGGGTGTTCGGCAGGCCGCGTGGTGTGGTGGCCTGGTGATCAGCATCCCCGAACACGACAGAGGAGTAGCGGGTGCGGCTCCCCTCCCGGTTCCGGCCGCCGGAGATCCTGCGGACGCACGCGGGACCGGTCGGCTGCGTCGCGGTGCCGGGCCTGGGCCTGTCGGTCCGCGGCTGGGAGCCGGCGCTGACCCGGCTCGACCTGCCGCGGGCCGCGGTGGCCGTGGCACTGCCGGCCTACGGCCTCCCCGCGCCGTGGGGGAGCGCGCTGGACCCGCGGGCCACGGCGGAGCGGCTGATCCGGCATCTGGACGAGCTGGAGGTGGGCCGCGCGGTCCTGTTCGGGCACTCGGCCGCCTGCCAGGTCGTGGCCGAGGCCGGCCGGTCCGCGCCCGACCGGGTCGCGGCGCTGGTACTCGTGGGCCCGACCGGGGACCCGGTGGCGCGGCCGTGGGCCACGCTGGTCCGGCGCTGGCTGGACAACCTGCCGGGGGAGTCACCCCGGCTGGTTCCGCTGCTGCTGCGCGACTACACCTACAGCGGGATGGTGAGCTTCGCGCGGGCGATGGACGCCGCCCGCCGGCACCGGCTCGACGAGACGGTCGCCGCCCTGCGGTGCCCGCTCCTGCTGGTCCGCGGGGCCCGCGACCACATCAGCCCGCCGGCGTTCCTCGACCGGCTGGCCGCCTGCGCCGGGCACGCCCGCGTCGCCACGGTGCCCGGCGCCGCCCACATGGCCCCGCTGACGCATCCGCGGGAGCTGGCCGCGGCGGTACGGCCGTTCGTCACCGGGCGGTAGGGCCGGATCTACCGGACCTCGACCCGGTCACCGACCCCGAGGTTGCCGTAGAAGACCGTCGCGTCCTGGTCCTTGAGCCGGACGCAGCCGGCCGAGGGGGAGAACCGGTCGCCCTCGTGGAAGGCGACCCCGCCGGGGGCGAAGAACACCGACCACGGCATCGGCGCGTCGAACTCGGCCGAGTGGTGGTCGGCCTCCTTGTCGTACACCTCGAAGTCGCCGGTCGGGGTCTCGGTGCCGGCACCGCCGTGCGCGACCTCGACCGGGCCGTAGGTGACCTCGCCGTCGTCCATCAGCCAGGCCTGGTTGCTCTCGAGGTCCACGCAGGCCCGCGCGGCGGCCGAGCAGGGCGCGTCGCCGTCCCCGTCGTCGGCGGCCACGGCGGTGCCCGCGGCACCCAGCCCGAGCAGCAGCCCGGCCGCGGCCACGGCGAGCGCGCGCCGCCGGCGGGCGCGACGGACGGTGCGGGGTGTCGGGTCGTTCGTGTGCGCCATGGCTGCGACGGGTCCTCTCACGGGTGATCGGCGGCGGGTGCCATGGTGATCAACGGTCACGGACCGCGACGGTTACGGCCGATCGGGGTAGCGGCCGGCCGGAACCGGGCCCGCGGCGCCGATCTGCGGCAGGATCGTCCGCCCCGGACGACGGAGACGAGGAGCGTCATGACCACCACGCGACCGACCGCCACCCGCAAGCCGCGCAGCCACCAGGTCACCGACGGGCTCGGTGCGACCGCCGCCCGGTCGATGCTGCGGGCCGTGGGCATGCGCGACGACGACTTCGCCAAGCCGCAGATCGGGATCGCGTCCTCCTGGAACGAGATCACCCCGTGCAACCTGTCGCTGCAGCGGCTGGCGACGGCCGCCAAGGACGGCGTACACGCCGCGGGCGGCTACCCGCTGGAGTTCGGCACGATCTCGGTCTCCGACGCGATCTCCATGGGGCACCGGGGGATGCACTACTCGCTGGTGAGCCGGGAGATCATCGCCGACTCGGTGGAGACGGTCGTGGAGGCCGAGCGGCTCGACGGCACCGTCCTGCTCGCCGGCTGTGACAAGTCGTTGCCCGGGATGCTCATGGCCGCGGCCCGGCTGGACCTCGCCGGGGTGTTCGTCTACGCCGGTTCGATCATGCCGGGCCGGGTGGGGGACCGGGAGGTCAACATCGGGGACGCCTTCGAGGCGATCGGCGCGTGCGCCCGCGGCCTGATCACCGCCGACGAGGTGGACGCCCTGGAACGCGCGATGTGCCCGGGCGAGGGCGCGTGCGGCGGCTTCTACACGGCCAACACGATGGCGGCCGCGGCCGAGGCGCTCGGGATGGCGCTGCCCGGCTCGGCCAGCCCGCCGGCCGTCGACCGGCGCCGGGACGGGGTCGCGCGGGCGTCCGGCGAGGCCGCCGTCGGGATGATCGAGAAGGGGCTGACCGCCCGCTCGGTGCTGACCAGGGAGGCGTTCGAGAACGCGATCGCGGTCGTGATGGCGTTCGGCGGGTCCACCAACGCGGTGCTGCACCTGCTCGCGATCGCCCGGGAGGCCGGCGTCGGCCTGCACCTCGACGACTTCAACCGCGTCGGCGACCGGGTGCCGCACCTGGCCGACGTCAAGCCGTTCGGGCGCCACCTCATGTACGCCGTCGACCAGGTCGGCGGCGTCCCGGTCGTGATGAAGGCGCTGCTCGACGCCGGGCTGATCCACGGTGACGCGCTGACGGTCACCGGCCGCACCGTCGCCGAGAACCTCGACGAGCTCGCCCCGCCCGGGCTGGACGGCTCGGTCGTCCACGACCTGGCGAATCCGATCCATCCGACCGGCGGCATCACGATCCTGCACGGCTCGCTGGCCCCGGACGGCGCCGTGGTGAAGTCCGCCGGGTTCGACGCCGCGACGTTCACCGGCACGGCGCGGGTGTTCGACGGCGAGCAGGGCGCGCTCGACGCCGTCGACAACGGCGAGATCGAGCCGGGCACGATCGTGCTGATCCGCTACGAGGGCCCGCGCGGCGGGCCGGGGATGCGGGAGATGCTCGCCGTCACCGGGCGGATCAAGGGCGCAGGGCTGGGCAAGGACGTGCTCCTGGTGACCGACGGCCGGTTCTCCGGTGCGACGACCGGGCTGTGCGTCGGGCACGTCGCCCCGGAGGCGGCCGACGGCGGCCCGATCGCGCTCGTCCGCGACGGCGACACGATCACCCTGGACATGAAGGCCCGCACGATCGACATCGGGATCGACGACGCCGAGCTGGAACGCCGCCGCGGCGAGTGGGTGCGCCCGGAGCCCACCAACCGGCGCGGGGTGCTGGGCAAGTACGCGCGGCTGGTGTCGTCGGCGGCCGACGGGGCGGTCTGCGTCTGACCGTCCGCGGGCGCGCGCCCCGATCGTCCCGGCCCGGGGAGCTGCGGTCCGGTGCGACCGACGCTCCTTGAGTCCGGGCTCGGGGCGGTGGCATCGTGGACGGCGGGACGACCGAGAACGGGCAGCAAGCCCCGTCACCCCCGACCCGTGCACGCACGCGTCGGCCGATCGACGGAACCCACGGCCTCCGGCGGCGTCCTACACCGTGATCGTCGATCGGCGTGGAGGCCACGATGGCTGAGCAGCTGTACCCGCAGGACACCGTCTGGGGCGTATCGGGTCACGAGCCCGGCAGCGGTGTGGGTGTGATCGTCCCGTACGACTTCGCGCTCGACCGCGAGCTGTGGCGGTGGGTACCGGACGCCTCGTCGCTGCACGTCACCCGCACCCCGTTCGTCGCCTCCCCGGTGACCGCCGACCAGGCCCGGGCGATCAGCGACCCGGAGCCGGTCCGGCGCGCCACCCGGGACGTCCTCGTCCCCGAGCCGGGGGTCGTCGCGTTCGCCTGCACCTCGGGCAGCTTCGTCGACGGCGTCACCGGGGAACGCGCGCTCGTCGACGTCATGCACGACGCCGGTGCGGCGCACGCGATCACGACCGCCGGGGCGCTCGTGGCGGCGTGCACCGCGCTCGGGGCGCAACGGATCTCCGTCGTCACCCCCTACGTCGACGACCTCACCGGCAAGCTGGAGCAGTTCCTGGCCGCGCACGGGATCGCCACCGTCGAGCGCATCGGGCTGGGCCTGCTCGGCCAGATCTGGCGGGTCTCCTACAGCGAGGTGGTCCGTGCGGTGCGCGCCGCCGACGACCCGGACGCGCAGGCGGTGTTCATCTCCTGCACCAACCTGGCCACCTACGACGTGATCGCCGAGCTGGAGCGTGAGGTCGGCAAGCCGGTCCTGACCGCCAACCAGGTCACGATGTGGGCGGCTCTCGGCGCGGTCGGCATGCAGGCCGTCGGCCCCGGCCAGTCCCTGGTTGCATGCCGGGTCCCCGAGCCGGACCGTCCCGTGCTGCGGGCGGTGCCGGAGCCCCTGCCGGAGCCGTCCGCCGTGGACGATCCGGGCGGGGTGGACGCCGCGCCCACGCTGTACAAGGTCCGGGTCCGGCTGCCCGACGAGTCCGGTGCGCTGGCCCGCCTGACCGGCGCCGTCGCCGAGGCGGGCGGCAACATCCTCGGCCTCTCGGTGCACGGCCAGGACTCCCGGTCGGTGGTCGACGAGATGCTCGTCGGTGGCGAGCTGTCCCGGGCACGGCTGACCGCCGTCGTGCGCGGCGTGGTCCGTGCCGACGATCCGGAGGCCGTCCGGGTGATCGCGGCCGACCCGCACGAGCTCGTCGACGCCCCGACCCGGGCGCTCGACCTGGTCAGCCAGGTCCGCACCCAGGACGCCGGGGCCGACGACAGCGGAGCCCTCGCCCAGGGGCTGGCCGTGCTGCTGTCGGCCGACGACGTCACGGTCGAGACCGAGGCCCCGGACCCCGCGGACGAGCACGCGCTCGGGCTGCTGTCGCCCTGCGGGAACTGGCTGGTCGCCCGGCGCGGCTGGGCCGCGTTCACAGTCACCGAGCGGGCCCGGGCCGACGGCTTCCTGCGGGCCGCGACCGCGCAGCCGCGCCGCGCCGGGTACGAGGTGCTGCTGCCCGACGGCGAGGAGGTGCTCGCGACCCCGGCGACCGGGGACGAGGTGGCCGAGCTGGACACGTTGCTGCGCACCTGCCTGGCCGGGACCCCGGACGACGCCGCCGGCCTCGAGAGCTGGACGGCGGCCGACCTGCGGGCGATGCTGCTGCCGCCGTTCGGGGTGTGCCTGGTCGTGCGGATCGCCGACGGCCACCTGGTCGCGGCCGGAGCGTTGCTGCAGGCCGACGAGACCGACCCCGAGGCCGGGCCGGAGCCGGTCATCCTCGTGCACCCGCTCTACCGGGGCCTCCACCTGGCCCGCTGGCTGCGCGGGAAGCTGGCGGCGACCGTCACCACCTGACCGGCCGGTCGGGTGGTGACGGTCGCCGCCCGGCTCAGTGCGCCGCGGCGGTGAACATGCCGGCCCGGTAGGACCCGGCCGGGGTCCGCGCGACGACGTTGAGCCGGTTGGCCGCGTTGATCAGGGCGAGCAGGCAGAGCAGCGCGGCGACCTGGTCGTCGTCGTAGTGCTCGCGGACCCGGGCCCAGGTCTCGTCGGACACGCCCTCGTGGGCGTCGGCGAGCCGGGTGCCCTCCTCGGCCAGCGCCAGGGCGGCGCGCTCGGCCTCGGTGAACACGGTCGCCTCGCGCCAGGCCGCGACCAGGTGCAGCCGGACGGCGTCCTCGCCGGCGGCCGTCGCCTCCTTGGTGTGCATGTCGGTGCAGAAGCCGCAGCCGTTGATCTGGCTGGCGCGCAGTGACACGAGCTCCCGGGTGGCCTTCGGCAGCGGCGACCGTTCGAGGAGCAGGCCGGCCGCGGCGAACCGCTTGCCGAACTCGGCGGCGAAGGCGTTGTCGAACAGGTCGAATCGGGCGTCCATGGTCTCGTCCTCACTCGTGGTGGCGTGCCGATGACGCCCACAGGACGCCGGTGCCCCGGTCCGTGTGACCGGGCAGCGGTGTGACGCACGTCATCCTGGACGGCTGTCACGGACCGGGCCCGGCCGGCGTCGGATGGTGCCAGGACCGCGTACGGAGAGGAGCCGGGCCATGCCCGCACCGGGAACGACCGGGGAGCCGTCCGCGACGGCCGCGTTCGTGGAGCACCGGAACCTGCTGTTCACGGTGGCCTACGAGATGCTCGGCTCGGCCGCCGACGCGGAGGACGTGCTGCAGGAGACCTGGTTGCGCTGGGCCGACGTCGACCACGCCGCGGTGCGTGACCCGCGCGCGTACCTCGTCCGGATCACCACCCGCCAGGCGCTCACCCGGCTGCGCACCTTGGGCCGGCGCAAGGAGTCCTACGTCGGGTCCTGGCTGCCCGAACCGCTGCTCACCACGGCGGACGTGGCCGAGGACGTCGAGCTCGCCGAGAACGTCTCGATGGCGATGCTGCTGGTGCTGGAGACCCTCGCGCCGGTCGAGCGGGCGGTGTTCGTGCTGCGCGACGTGTTCGCCGTCGACTACGACGAGATCGCCGAGGCGGTCGGCCGGACCCCGGTCGCCGTACGCCAGATCGCGCACCGGGCGCGCGGCCACGTCGCCGCGCGCCGCCCGCGGGTGAGCGCGTCCCCGCAGGAGACCCGGTCCGCGATCGACGCGTTCCGGCGGGCGGTCGAGACCGGCGACCTGCAGGGGCTGGTCGACGTGCTCGCCCCGGACGTCGTGCTGGTCGGCGACGGCGGCGGGATCAAGCAGGCCCTGCCCCGGCCTGTGGTCGGCTCCGACCGGGTGGCGCGGGTGCTGGCCGGCGGGCTGGCCAGGCTCGCCGGGGCGATGTCGCTGCAGCCCGTCCAGGTCAACGGGCAACCCGCGATGATCGTCCGGATCCGTGGGGAGCTCGACAGCGTGCTGACGCTCCGGGTCGACGACGGCCTGGTCACCGGGCTCTACGCGGTCCGCAACCCGGAGAAGCTCCGGTACCTGGAGCGGGCGACCGCGCTGTCCCGCTGACCCCGAACTACGCTGCGGCCCATGCGTGAGGAGACGGACCTGCCGGCCGACTGGGCGTCCTGGAAGGACCGGACCGATCTCGACGCCTACGACGCCCGGTGGGCGGCGATGGCGGACGCCGGGCACGACCCGCACGGCGAGGCCGGCCTCGTGCAGGCCCTCCTGGAGGAGGGCCCGGTGCTGGACGGCGGCTGCGGCACCGGTCGCGTCGCGATCGAGCTCGACCGGCGCGGGATCGCCGTCACCGGGGCCGACCCGGATCCGGACATGATCGCCGCGGCGCGGGCCAAGGCATCGGGACTGCGCTGGGTGACGGCCGGTCTCGAACACCTGGACCTGCCCGAACGGTTCGGGCTGGTCGTCCTGGCCGGCAACGTGATCCCGTACGCGTCCGACCGGTCCGGTGTGGTCGGCGGGTGTGCCCGGCACCTGCGCCCGGGCGGGCTGCTGCTGGCCGGGTTCGCGCTGCGGCCCGGCTGGCCCACCGCGAGCGACTACGACGGCTGGTGCGCGGCCGCGGGCCTGGTGCCCGAGCAGCGGTGGTCCACCTGGGACCGTGACCCGTACGAGGGCGGCGACTACGTCGTGGCGCTGCACCGGCGCCGCTGAGCCGACTTCTGCCCGGTACCCCGGGGATCGGCCGGGCCGGCGTCGCGGCGGTGTCAGGCGCGGCAGAGCAGCTCGCCGTGCGGGATCACGAACCAGCCGTCCGGGTGCGCGGCCCACTCCCGCCACGCCTGCGCGATCCCGTCCAGTTCGGACTCCTCGGCCAGGCCGCGCCGCACGGCCGCGTGCCCGACGCCGGTGTGGACCCGGTCCGCCCACATCCCGCCCCAGGCGGCGCGCTCGGCGGGCGTCGCGTAGCACCACACCGAGGCCGAGGGCGTCACGTCGGTGAACCCGGCGGCGTGGGCCCAGCCGAGCAACCGCCGGCCGGCGTCGGGCTCGGCGTCGTTGCCGCGCGCCACCGCCCGGTACAGCTCGAGCCAGCGGTCCAGCCGCGGATCGTGCGGCCACCAGTGGAACCCGGCGTAGTCGGCGTCCCGGACCGCGACCAGCCCGCCGGGCCGGGCCACCCGGCGCATCTCGCGCAGCACCGCGACCGGGTCGGACACGTGCTGCAGCACCTGGTGGGCGTGCACGACGTCCCAGGTGCCGTCCGGATCGGACAGCGCGTAGCCGTCGTCGACGGCGAACTCCACCGCGACGCCGCGCGCGGCGGCCGCGGCGCGGGCCCGGTCCAGGGTGTCGGGGACGACCTCGACCCCGCGGACCCGGCCGGGCGCCACCCGGGCGGCGAGGTCGACGGTGATGCTGCCCGGGCCGCACCCGACGTCGAGCAGGCTGGTCCCGGCGGCCAGGTGCGGGAGCAGGTACCCGCACGAGTTCTCCGCGGTCCGGGTGGCGTGCGAGCGGACCACCACCTCGGGATGGCCGTGGGTGTAGGTGTCGCGGGGCACCCGGGCAGGATGCCCGACGATCGGCGGCCCTGGAGCAGCGGATACTCGTGGCGGCTCAGCGGCGGGCGAGCACGGCGGCGTCGAGCGCCGCGCGCATCGCCGCCTCCGGCCCCGGCTGGCCGGTCATGAGCTCGACCTGTGCCACCGCCTGCTGCAGCAGCATCTCCAGCCCGGACACGATCGTCGCGCCGGCTGCGGCCGCGCCCCCGGCGACGGCGGTCGGCCACGGCGCGTAGACGGCGTCGAGCAACACGGTCCCGGGCCGCCACCGGGCGCCGGCAAGCGGGTCCGCGGCCCCGGTCGGCAGCGTGGAGACGACGACGTCCGCCCCCTCCAGCAGCTCCGCCGCGGCCACCGGGTCGGCGAGCACGGCGTGCACCCGCGCGTCGGCGCCGAGCCGGGCCGCGGTCGCGCGCAGGTCGCCGGCCCGCCCGGCGTCGCGGACCAGCACGTCGATCTCGTCGGCCTCCAGGTCGTGCAGGGCGGCCAGGGCGGCCTGCGCGGTCCCGCCCGCCCCCAGGATCACCGCGCGGCCGGTGCCGGCGCCGGCCGCCCGCAGCGACTCGGCGACCCCGTTGACGTCGGTGTTGTGGGCGCTGCTGCCGTCCGGGCCGAGGACCAGGGTGTTCCCGGCGCCGATCGCCGCGGCACCGGGTGCGACGTGGTCGGCGACGTCGAGCAGCACCCGCTTGAGCGGCATCGTCAGCGACAGGCCCACCCACTCCGGGCCGAGCCCGGCCACGAACCCGGCCAGCCCTGCCTCGTCGACCTCGTGCCGGTCGTAGGACCAGCCGTCGAGGCCGAGCGCGGCGTAGGCCGCGTTGTGCAGGGCGGGGGACAGCGAGTGCGCGATCGGCGAGCCGAGGACGGCGGCGCGGCGGACGGGGGTGCTCACCCCCGCAGTATGCGCCGCGCCCGGTGCGGCTCCCTCGGCGCCGTCGTGCCCCCGGCCCCGCCGGCGGCGTTTGCGCACCCCGTGTCCGGGTAGGACGCCGGCATGCCCAGCAGCGACCGCATCGCAGATCCGTGGGGCACCCGCACGCCGTACGGACCGGGTCAGCGGTGGCCGACCCGGGTCGACTCCTATCTGGAGGGTGGCGTCACCGAGGCCGACGTGCAGCGGTGGGCCCGGTCGGCCTCGATCCTGCACTCGAACGGCGACGGCCTGGACATCGCGGTCACGGACGGGCGGATCGTGGGCGTCCGGGGCCGGGCCGACGACCGGGTGAACCACGGCCGGCTGGGCCCCAAGGACCTGTTCGGGTGGCAGGCCACCAGCTCCGCCGACCGGCTGACCCGGCCCCTGGTGCGTCGCGGCGGGGAGCTCGTCCCCACCGACTGGGACACCGCGATGAACGCCGTGGCCGGTCGCACCCGGGAGCTGCTGGCCGAGCGCGGGCCGAGCTCGATCGGCTTCTACACCACCGGGCAGCTGTTCCTGGAGGAGTACTACACCCTCGCGCTGATCGGGCACGGCGGCATCGGCACCAACCACATCGACGGCAACACCCGGCTGTGCACCGCCACGGCCGCGGCCGCGCTGAAGGAGTCCTTCGCCTGCGACGGCCAGCCGGGATCCTGCACCGACGTCGACCACGCCGACGTCATCGCGCTGTACGGACACAACGTGGCCGAGACCCAGACCGTGCTCTGGAGCCGTGTGCTGGACCGCCTCGCCGGACCCGAACCCCCGGCGATCGTCTGCGTCGATCCCCGGCCCACCCCGGTGGCGCAGGTGGCCGACGTGCACCTCGCACCGCGCCCCGGCACCAACGTGATGCTGATGAACGCGCTGCTGCACGAGATCGTCGAGCACGGCTGGGTCGACCAGGACTACCTGGACACCCACACCGTCGGCTTCGACGAGCTGGCCGCCCAGGTCGCGGACTGCACCCCCGAGGCCGCCGCCCGGGTGTGCGAGGTTCCGGCCGAGGACCTCCGCGAGGCCGCCCGCATCCTCGGTACGGCCCGGCGGTTGCTGTCCACCGTGCTGCAGGGCTTCTACCAGTCCCACCAGGCCACCGCGGCCGCCGTGTCGGTGAACAACGTCCATCTGGTCCGGGGCATGCTCGGCCGGCCCGGCTGCGGGGTCCTGCAGATGAACGGCCAGCCCAGCGCGCAGAACACCCGCGAGTGCGGCGCCGACGGGGACCTCCCGGGCTTTCGCAACTGGGCCAACGACGCCCACGTGCAGGACCTGGCGGACGTCTGGAACGTCGACCCGATGCAGATCCCGCACCACAGCGCGCCCACGCACCTGATGAAGATCATGCGTTACGTCGAGGACGGCTCCATCCGGTTCCTGCACGTGTCTGGCACCAACCCGGTGGTGTCGCTCCCCGAGCTCGGCCGGATCCGGGAGATCCTGGCCCAGGAACGGCTCTTCCTCGTGGTGCAGGACATCTTCCTGACCGAGACCGCGCAGCTCGCCGACGTCGTTCTGCCCGCGGCCACGTGGGGGGAGAAGACCGGGACGTTCACCAACACCGACCGCACCGTGCATCTCTCGGAGAAGGCGGTGGACCCACCGGGCGAGGCGCGGCCCGACCTCGACATCCTCATCGACTACGCCCGGCGCCTGGACCTGCGGGACAAGGACGGCGGGCCGCTGGTGAGCTGGCACGACGCCGAGGGCGCGTTCGAGGCGTGGAAGGCTTGCTCGGCGGGCCGGCCGTGCGACTACACCGGCATGAGCTACGACAAGCTCCGCGGCAGCGGGGGCATCCAGTGGCCGTGCACCGCCGAGCACCCCGACGGCACCGAACGCCTCTACACCGACGGCCGGTTCTGGAGCCACCCGCAGTACTGCGAGAGCTACGGCCGGGACATGGTCACCGGCGCCCCGCTGGAGCCGGACGAGTACGGGTCGATGAACCCGCACGGAAAGGCGATCATCAAGGCGGCCGAGTACCTGCCCGCGCACGAGCAACCCGACGACGACTTCCCCTTCGTCCTGACCACCGGCCGCACGCTGTACCACTTCCACACCCGCACCAAGACCGGGCGGGCCCCCCAGCTGCAGCAGGCCGCCCCGGACGTCTGGGTGGAGATGTCCGCCGCCGACGCGCAGGGACGGGGCTGGGCCGAGGGTGACCTGCTCCAGGTCACCACCCCGCGGGGGCGGGTGCAGGCGCGCCTGCGGATCAGCGGCATCCGCGACGGGGTGCTGTTCCTGCCCTTCCACTACGGCTACTGGGACACCCCGGCCGGACACGGGCCGGACGGCGGCGACGGGCGCGCCGCCAACGAGCTGACCATAACCGACTGGGACCCGGCGTCGAAGCAGCCGCTGTTCAAGACCGCCGCCGCCCGGGTGGACCGCATCGCCCCCGGCGACGGACGGCCGTCGCCGGCACCGACGACGACCGGGTCGAAGCCGGTCACCGGCCGGGTGCCGGACACCCGTGGCGGACCGGCGGGCACGGCGACCGAACGATTCGCCGACACCGGCGGAGGTGCCCGGTGACGCGCGTGGGGCTGGCGATCACCGAGCTCCACCGGGCCGAGAACGACCTCGCCGGCGAGCTGCTTGCCGCATCGGACCGGCACAAAGCCGACCACGAGCTGTTCCATCTCGGCCGCGACCTGGCCCGCTGGTCCCAGCAGCACGTCCGCCGCCTCGCCGAGGCCGGCCGCGACCACGGCCTCTCCCTGGACCCCGACGCGCAGGACGACGACACCGTCCTGGCCACCGTGCGCCGCAAGGGCGCGGAGCTCCTCGGCCGCCGGCACGACCCTGCCCTGCTGATCCTCGACGACCTGCGCAGGATCCATCGCATCGCCGCGGGCGTGTCCCTGGACTGGGAGATCCTGGCGCAGACCGCACAGGCCTTGAAGGACCGGGCGCTGCTCGCCCTGTGCCAGGAATGCCACCCCGGCACGCTGCGGCAGCTGCGCTGGGCGAACGCCGAGCTCAAGGAGAATGCCGCCCAGATCATGGTCACCGGGTGACGGCGGGCCGGACCGGGGGTCGCGCCGCCGGCCCCGCGGCCCGCCGGCTCGGGCACCGCCGGACCGTCGGCCGGGGTGCGGGTGGGACGCTGCGCGGGTGAGCGGAACGGTGCTGGTCCTGGGCGGGCGGAGCGAGATCGGGGTGGCGGTCGCGGAGCGGCTGGCCGGACGCGAGGCGGGCACCGTGGTGCTGGCCGCGCGCCGGGCCGGCGACCTGGCCGCCGAGTGCGACCGGGTGCGGGCGGCCGGTGCCGAGGTCGACACGATCGAGTTCGACGCCGACGACCTGTCCGCGCACCGCCCGGTGCTCGACGCGGTGACCGCGCGGCACGGCCGGATCGACGTCGCGGTCGTCGCGTTCGGCATCCTCGGTGACCAGGCCCGCGCCGAGACCGACGCCGCGCATGCCGCCGCGATCGTGCACACCGACTACCTCGCCCAGGTCCACGTGCTCACCGAGCTGGCGCGGCGGATGCGGGAACAGGGCGGCGGCACCCTGGTCGCCTACTCCTCGGTGGCCGGGGTGCGGGTGCGGCGCGCCAACTACGTCTACGGCAGCGCGAAGGCCGGCCTCGACGGGTTCGCCTCCGGTCTCGCGGACGCCCTGCACGGTTCCGGGGTGCGCCTGGTGCTGGTCCGGCCGGGGTTCGTGATCGGCCGGATGACGACCGGGATGGAGCCGGCCGTGCTGCCGTCGACCCCGGAGCAGGTCGCCGACGCCACCGTGCGGGCGGTGCGGAGGGGCCGCGGCAACGCCGACGTGTGGGTGCCGGGCGCGCTGCGGTGGCTGTTCGCGGGGCTGCGGCTGCTGCCGCGGGCAGTCTGGCGCCGGATGCCCCGATAAGTGGGTATCCACAACCATCGACGCCTGCGCTGCGTCGCGCAATCGGTGTGAAGTACTTCCGCTCCCGTGACCGCAGTCATATGGTCGCGTGCGCATCCCCAGATCGTGACGACGACGTCCAGGAGGACAGCAGTGGGACAGACCCGCGGAGCCGTGGTCCGGAGCGCACCGGGCAAGTACGAGGTCGTGGACCTGGAGATCGACGACCCGCGCCCCGGTGAGATCGAGGTGAAGATGGTGGCGTCGGGGCTGTGCCACTCCGACGACCACGTGGCGACCGGGGACATCCCGGTCGGCACCTACCCGTTCGCCGGTGGGCACGAGGGCTCCGGCATCGTCACCAAGGCCGGGGCCAACAAGAAGGGCCTCAAAGAGGGCGACCACGTCGTCTTCTCGTTCCTGCCGTCCTGCGGGCACTGCCGCTGGTGCGCCAGCGGCATGCAGAACCTCTGCGACCTGGGTGCGGGCCTGCTCGCCGGCACCCGGTGGGGTGAGGACAGCACCCGGCTGCGGCTGGCCGACGACGGCACCCCGGTCGGCCAGATGTGCGGCATCTCCACGTTCTGCGAGACCACCGTGGTCTCCGAGGACTCCTGCGTGAAGGTCCCCGACGACATCCCGCTCGAGGTCGCCTGCCTGGTCGGCTGCGGGGTCGGTACCGGATGGGGCTCCGCGGTGAACGCCGGCGGCGTGCAGCCCGGCCACACCACCGTCGTCATGGGCATCGGCGGGATCGGCATCAACGCGGTCCAGGGCGCCGCGCACGCGGGCGCGTCGCAGATCATCGCCGTCGACCCGGTCGCGCTGAAGCGGGAGAAGGCCCAGCAGATGGGCGCCACCCACGCGGTCGAGACGATGGAGGAGGCCACCGAGCTCGCCAAGCAGTACACCAACGGGCAGGGCGCCGACCAGGCGATCGTCACCGTCGGCGTGATCAAGCCCGAGCACGTCGGCCAGGCGATGGCGTCGATCCGCAAGGCGGGCACCGTCGTCGTCACCGCGCTGGGGAACATCAACAGCACCGAGGCCCTGCCGGTCTCGCTGGCCGACGTCACCCTGTTCCAGAAGCGGATCCAGGGCGCGATGTTCGGCATGTCCAACCCGAACTGGGACATCCTGCGCCAGCTCGAGCTCTACCGCTCCGGCGCGCTGAAGCTCGACGAGCTGGTCACGACCACCTACACCCTGGACCAGGTCGCGGCGGCGTACGAGGACATGCACGCGGGCAAGAACATCCGCGGCGTCATCCGCTACTGACCCACCCCGACCACCTCATCCCGCCCCACCCACCCCACCGCGCCTCGCCCCACCCGCCCCGCCGTGCCACTCATGGAGCTTTTGTCCCGTGCCACAGGACTAAAGCTCCATGAGTGCGGTCCGGTTCGGGGTGGGTGAGGCGGGTGGGGCGGGTGGTGTAGTCAGGGCGGGCCGGCGGGGGTGGCGAGCGCGGCGGCCACCGAGGCCGCCATCCGGAGCGAGCCCAGGCCCGTCGGGTGGAACGGGTGCGGCCGGTCCAGCCCCTGCAGGTCGGGGCCCAGCCGGTCCCGGGCCTCCGCGCACAGCGGGCTGAGGTTCGGCAGCGCCGTGGTGAACCCGAACCGGGCCGCGCCGTCGGCGAGGACGTCGTTGAGCCGCCGGTTCCGCTCCGCCAGCAGGTCGAGCTTCCCCTGGTCCAGGCCGGGGGTGCCGGGTGGGCCCTGCATGTCCGGGCAGCCCGGGTCGAACCGGTCCGGGAACGGGTCGTAGGACAGCGTGACGACGACCCGCGGCCGCCCCGGCAGTGCGTCCAGGTCGCCGAACAGCGCGCCGACGTCGCGGGCGAACCCGGCCAGCCGCGCCTCGAACTCGCCATCGGAGAACCGGTCGTCGCAGGTGGCGAGGCCGTAGCAGTAGGCGAGGAAGTCCGACCACGCCAGGTCGTTCGGCCCGATCGCGACGACGACCCACTGCAGCCCCTGCACCTGCTTGAGCCGGCCGACCTGCGGGGGCAGGGTGACGCCGTCGCGCTGCTGCGGCCCGCGCAGCCCGGCCGGGACGCTCGCCCCGGCACACGCCAGGTTGAGCACCGGCTCGCCGCGCAGCAGCGACAGCTGCACGGCCGTGGAGTCGGCGCTGCGGGCGCACACCCGGTCGGCCCGGTCGCCGTCGCCGCCCGGTCGTTCCACCGGTGGGCCGCCGACCCGGGCCGCCCGGGAGTCACCGATGACCGCGCCGGTCACGCCGGTGACCGGGGGACCGACCGGTGACGGGCTGACCGTCGTCGCGCCGACGAGGTCGGTGAGCGAGGTGACCTTCCCGAGCCCGGTCGTCGTGCCGTGCAACGCGGCCGCCCCGGCCCCGGCCCAGAGCAGCACCGACGCGGTCACCGCGATCGTCGTCATCCGCCCGATCGGGCCGGCGTGGTCGTCCCAGTGCAGCCGGTGGCCGCGGGTGCGGGTCCGCCGTAGCGCGACCAGCAGCCGGGCGCAGGCCATCAGCGCGCTGCCCAGCAACGCGGCCAGCACCATCCCGGCGGCGCCCCACAGGTACCAGGTGGCGAACCCCTCGGTGAGCGTGCGGACGGCGCCGTCGACGCCGCCGTGGTCGTCGACCGTGTGCCGGGTCAGCAGGGGCCCGTTGTCGGCGGGCCGCCGGAGCGGGCCGATCGAGAGCCGGGGCCGGATCGGGCCGTACACCTGGACCCGGGTGAGGTCGAACTCGGCGTTGCCGAGCTGCACGATCTGCGCCGGACCGGACAGCGACGGCGGCGGCACCCGGGCCCCGACGCCGATGTCCTGCCCGAACACCTCGACGTGCTTCTCCGGCGTCAGCATGATCACCAACGGGACGCCTGCGACCGCGATCAACGCGAGCAGCAGGAGGGTGGGCAGCGACCGGGCCTCGCGCACCAGCGCGCGGAGCCGGACCGGGAGCGAGCGGCGCTCGGTCACCGTCACGCGATGGAGTCGGGGGACTGCATGCGGCCATGGTGCCCGCCGCCGCGCCCCCGCGTCACGGGTCGGGCCGGTTGCCGCGCAGCCGCGGCCGGAGCCGGTCGGCGCCGGCGGCCGCGGCGCCACCGGCCTCGATGTCGTCGGCGAGGACGTCCGCGTGCGCGGTGATGCCGTCCAGGTCCAGCCCGGCCGGGGCACCGGAGTGGGTCGTCCGCCACGACCGGACGCCCTCGGCGCCCCGCCGCAGCAGCGCGACCGCGCCGCGGGCGTTGCCGCGCTGGGCGTGGGTGAGCCCGACGGCGAGCTGGGCCAGCGCCCGCCAGAGCTCGCGGCTGCCGTCGTCGGCGGCCTTCCAGGTCCCTTCGAGGACCTCGTGCGCCTGGAACGGCAGCCCCTCGTCGAGGAGACGCTGGGCCTCGGACACGGCCTCGTCGGGCGGCAGCTCCAGGTCGTCGGGCACCCGCTCGACGCCGGGTGTCCCGTGGGGCAGCGGGCGCCCGGCGGCGTCCCGGGGGCGGGCGTTCCGGGCCCGGCCTTCGGCGTCGCGGTCACGGGATCGGGTCATGCGTCGACCCTGCCAGGCGACCGGGCGGCGTGCGACCGGGCCCCGCGGCCTCGCCGCCGTGGTGCGTCCTCGACCCGGGTGAGCGCCGTCGGCGGGACAGGTTCGCGGCGACGCGGTGCGGTGATCAGCGATCCGGCGTGGGAAGTGGCCAGATCCGGCCGGAATCCACACCCGTTCGGTGATCACCGCACCGGAGCCGAGCCGGACGACCGGGCCAGGAGCACGCGGACCAGGACGGCCGTCGCGACGCACAGGGCCAGGCACACCGCGGCGGCGACCTGCATGCCCGCCGCGAAGGCGTCCCTCGCGGCCGACAGCGCTGCCCGGCCGGCCGGGCCCGGCAGGTGCCCGGCGCGCTCGACGGCCTCGCCGAAGGTGCCCCCCGACCCGCCCGCGTGCCGGCGGTAGACGGCCGTCCCGATGCTGCCCAGCACGGCGATGCCGAGCGCGCCGCCGAGCTCGAGGCCGGTCTCGGAGATCCCGGACGCCATCCCGGCCCGGTCCGCGGGCGCGGTCCCCACGATGAGGTCCGCGCCGAGGGTCCCGACCGGTGCGACGCCGACCGCGACGACCACCGAGGCCGCGACGACGGCGCCGAGCGAGGGCTGCGCGCTGATCACGGCGAACCAGGCGAAGCCGCCGGCGGCGACGGCGAAACCGGCGACGAGCACCGTCCGCGGCCGGAGAACCCGGGTGAGGACGGGCGCCAGCATCGCCCCCGCGACCAGCCCGCCCGCCGACGGCACCGTCCACACCCCGGCCAGCAGCGGCGACAGGCCGAACCCGAGCTGCAGGTACTGCGCGACGAACAGCTCGAACCCGGCGAGCACGGCCAGGCTGAGCAGGTTGGCGGCGAAGGCCGTGCCGAACGCGCGATCCCGGAACAGGGCGAGCTCGACGAGCGGGTGCGCCAGGTGCTGCTTCCGGCGAATGAACACGTACCCGACGAGCAGCGCGGCGGCAAGGAGCCCGACCGCGACGGCGGTGTTCCCGCCCACGGCGACGATCTTCAGCCCCGCGATCGCCGCCAGGACGGTGGCCACGGACAGACCAGCGCTCGGCAGGTCGACCTTGCCGGGGTGCGGATCGCGATGCTCGGGGAGCAGCCGCGGCCCGAGCACCAGCAGCAGCGCCATGACCGGCACCGCGAGCAGGAACACCGAACCCCACCAGAAGAACTCCAGCAGCAGCCCACCCGCGAGCGGCCCGAGCGCGGCGCCGACCGAGAAGCTCGCCGCCCACACCCCGATCGCGATCGACCGCTGCCGGGGGTCGGGGAACAGGCTGCGCAGCAGGGACAGGGTCGACGGGGCCAGCGCGCCGGCGGCCACCCCGAGCAGGGCGCGCGCCCCGATCAGCACCAGCGGCTGGGTGGCGAGCGCGGCGACCACCGACGCCGCACCGAACGCGGCCGCGCCGATCAGCAGCAGGCGGCGGCGCCCGATGCGGTCCCCGACCGAGCCCATGGTGAGCAGTGACCCGGCGAGGAGGAACCCGTAGACGTCGGTGATCCAGAGCAGCTGCGCGGCGGTCGGCGCGAGGTCCGCCGTGAGCGACGGGACCGCCAGGTAGAGCACCGTGAGATCCATCGAGTAGAGCAGGCACGGCAGCGCGAGCACGGCGAGCCCGGTCCACTCGCGGCGCCCCGCACGGTGGGTGATGCCCTCGGTCATCGATCCGTTCCTTCCCGGGTGGGTGCCACCGTCGCCGGCTGGTGGAGGCGGCCGACGACGAGGAGGTCGGAGTCGTGGGCGGGGGAGCGGGCGAGCCCCGGCGGGCGTGCCGTGAACCCGGGCACCCGCTCCAGCCCGACGGTGTGGTCGCCGACCGCGAGCCGGGGCGGCTCGGCGCCCGGCACGCGGAGGGTGACGTGCGCCCCGCCGGCGGGCGGGTCGTGGACGCGCAGCTCGAACGGCCACCCGCGGTCACCGCCGCCGGTCGGCGCGGACGTGATCGCGGGGAGGCCGGCGAGGGTGATCGTGGCCCGTTCGACGGGGCGGTCGGCGTGCAGCACGACGACGTCGGGGTCGCGGGCGGACGCGAGCCGCAGGTCCAGGACCACTGCGGCCCCGTCGGCGCGGGCGCCGAGCACGGTCAGGTCCGGTGCCGGCAGCGGCAGGACCGGTGCGGCCCCGGTCCGGCGGGGGGTCGCGCCGTACGGCAGCGGGAGGCCGGCCGGGTCGTCGCCGGCCCGGTCGGGCGCGTAGCCGGCCGTCCACGGATGCGGGTGGGTGTCGCGGCTGACCCACCCGGCGCGACCGGCCCCGGCGTCGAGGACGTAGGTCAGGCTCGCCGGCTCGGGATGGTCGGCGTCGACGCGGTCCACGATCAGCCCCGCCGCGGTGAGGGCGGCGGTGAGCGCGAGCGCCACGCCGGGCAGCGCGGTGCGACCGGCCCGCCGCGCCGGCAGCGCCTGCTCGACCAGTGGCAGCACCAGCAGCCCGGCCAGCGCGAAGAAGATCGTCGCCGCCGCGCCGCCCGCCACGCCGAGGATCCCGAGCAGGCCGGTGCCGCCGCCGACGAGCAGCACCGCGCCGGGGACCGCACCGAGTGCCGACGCCGCCGCCCGCACCCACGGCCGGGACGGCCCCGCCAACACCGCGACGATCGCGCCCGCGGCGGCGGCCGCGGCGGCGAACGTCCCGTGGAACGCCAGCCCGGGCGCCAGCACGGCACACGCCACACCCAGCACGGCCGTCCAGATCAGCGCGCCGAGCACCGGCGCTGCCGGGCCGGTCCGGCGGCGCACGAGCAGGTGGCAGCCCAGAACGACCGCGGCGGTGAGTGTGCCCAGTGCCCACCGGTACGGCGCCGGACGGTACGGGTCTCCCATGAACAGCGCGCCGTACCCGGGCCGGAGGGCGACCAGCAGCTCCCACAGCCCGATCGCGGCCGCGGGCGCCGCCACCAGCACCACCAGCGCCGCGACCGTGCCGGCGGCCGCGCCCGGCACCGTCACCAGCCCGCGGCGCCGGGCCAGCACGGCGAACCCGGCCACGGCGACGAGCGCGGCACCCGCGAGCGGAAGCGCCCACGCCGCCGGGTAGCGCACCACCTGCCCGAAGACGGTGACGTAGAGCGCGTCCGGGCCCGGGCCGAACGCGGCGAGGTCCCGCTGGCCGAACCCGCGGGCCAGCCCGAGCATGGTCGCCCCCTGGTGCTGCAGGCTGCGCGGGTCGAGCCGGTCGACGGTGTCGAGCGGGTGGTGGTAGGCGGCGTTGCCGTCGAGGAGAGCGAGGTTCAGGCCGGTGAAGCCGGCCTCCCGCAGGACCGTGAAGTCCGTGTCGAGCGAGTCCGTCATCGCGTACAGCGCGGCGGTCCCGGAGTCGGCGACCGGGGACGGCGCCGACCGGGCGTACTCGTCGAGGAGCGCCGCGTTGCCGGGACCGGTCTCGAACAGCACCGACGGGCCGCGGTTCCCGACCGCCTCGGCGTTCAGGACGACCCCGCCCTGCGCACCGTAGGGATGCCGCGCGGTGAACGCCGACGCCCCGAGCATCCCCGGCTCCTCCCCGTCGGTGAGGAGCACGACGACGTCGTTGCGCAGCGGCGCGCCGCGGGTCACCGCCCGGACCGTCTCCAGGATCGCGGCGACCGCCGACTTGTCGTCCGAGGCGCCGGGGCTCCCGGCGGTGGTGTCGTAGTGCGCGGCGAGGACCACCCGCCCGGTCGGGGACCGGCCCGGCAGCGTCGCGACGACGTTCTCGACCCGGCCCACGTCGATCCCGGTCCGGCGGGGGTGCACGCCCACCCCCACGTCGACGTCGACGTCGAGACCCAGCGCGGTGAGCTCGGCGACGAGGTGGTCGCGCACCGCGTCGCCGCCGGCGCTGCCGATCGGTGTCGGCGCCGTTCCGGCGATCGCCCGCAGGTGGGTCAGTGCCCGCTCCGCGCTGAACTCCGTGGCCGGTGCCGAGGCCGGCACCGGCGCCGGCGGCCGCTGCACCGTCCAGGCCGCGCCCACCACCAGGGCCAGCGCGACGAGACCGGCCAGGCCTGCGGCCCGGCCGCGGCGCCCGGTACCGGAGCCGGCCGGGTCTCGCCGCCGCCCGGTCCCGCCCCCCGCTCGGGGCCGGTCGTCGACGCGCATCACCGCCGTCCCGGTCGCCCGGACGGTCCGGGGGACCGCAGCCGGTGGGCGACCCACGCCGCCCACGACCATCCGACGGCGATGGCGACGGCGACGAACCGCCAGTCACCCACCCCGGCACCGGTCCCGCCGAGCACGACGAACACGACGCCGGCCGCCAGGCTGAACCGCGCCCGGAGGCGGTCACCGGCGGCGGCGAGGACCCGCGCGAACACGGCGAACGCAGCGACCAGCGCGAGCATCCCCACCGCGAAGGCGAGCCCGTGCATGATGCCGTGCCAGCTGAGGGAGGCCGGCGGACCGTCGCCGGTGCCGGCCGGGAAGCCCAGCGCCGGGTCGGCGACGAACACGCCGCCCGCGACCTGCGCCACCCCGAAGACGCCGACGAGCACCGGCCCCCAGCTGCCGCCGGGGTGTCCGCGCAGCACCTGCCGCATCCCGGCTGCGCAGGCGATGAACAGCAACCCCACGACGACGAAGTTGGTGATCTGGACCCAGCCCAGCTCGCCCAGGCTGAGCATGCTGAACGGGTGCCGGCGCAGGTCGAACCCGGTGCGGGCGAAGGCCTGCACGAACGCGGCGACCAGGAACAGCGGGCCGGCGACGACGCCGCAGGCCAGCAGCGTCCGGGTGGCCGGCGCGGTGGCGTGCCGGACCGGTGCGGGATGGCGGTTCACGACGCGCCCCGGTAGGTGAGGGCGACGACCCCGGACGCGAAGGCACGGGTGTCGTGCAGGGAGAAGGCGCGGGGTCCGGCGCCGTCGAACAGCCGGCGGCCGGCGCCCACGGTCAGCGGGTGCACCATGATCGCGAGCTCGTCGAGCAGGCCGGCGTGCAGCAGCCACTGCACCAGCGAGATGCTGCCGGTGACCTGGACGGTCTCGCCGCGCCCGGTGCACCGGCGCAGCGCGTCGCCCAGGTCCTCTCCGACGACCGTTGCCGGCTGCCACGCGGTGCCGCCGAGCGTGGTGGAGGCGACGAGCTTCGGGATCGTGTTCATCCGCTCGGCCATCGGGTTGGCTGACGGCGTCGTGTGCGGCCAGTAGCCGGCGAACTCCTCGTAGGTGCGCCGGCCCAGCAGCAGGACGTCGGCCGCCGCGAGCTGCGCGCCGATCATCGCTCCCATGCCCGGGTCGAAGTAGGGCGCCTGCCACGTCTCCGGCTTGTCGGCCACACCGTCGAGCGTGGTCATCAGTCCGGCGGTGATCCGCCCGGTGCTCGCTGTCATGACGACAGCGTGCGACCGCGGTACCGCACCCGCCATGCCTTTCGAGCTGGCCCGAAAGGTGCAGGTCAGGCCCCGTCCCGGTCCAGGAGCCGCAGGCCGAGATCGGTCAGGTCGTGCCGCACGGCGCCGCCGTGCCGCTCGGTGCGCAGCAACCCGGCCGCACGCAACGCGCGGGCGTGCTCGCTCGCCGACGACGGCGCGGTCCCGGCCCGGCGGGCCAGCTCGCCGCTGCTGGCGCCACCGGCCGCCGCAGCGAGGACCCGGGCGCGGGTCGCGCCGAGCAGGCCGGCCAGCGCGCGGTCGCCCGGCGTCGCCCAGAACGCCCCGGCCGGCGCGGGCGGTGGAGCGGGGTAGATCAGCAGATCGGGCCGCCGACCGCTGAGGTCCCGGGAGTGCTGGGCATGCGCGATGAACGCCGTCGGGCGGACCAGCAGCCCGCGACCCCCGGGCTGGACGTCCCGGTCGGGGCGGTTGCCGGCGTCCCGCACCTCCAGCACCGGCGGACGCCACCGGAGCCCGGGCACGTCCAGGCCGGTGAACAGGCCCTCGACGCCGCCGTCACGGACCAGCCGCCCGGCCCGTTCGCGCTGGGTCTCCAGGTGCTCGCGCAGCCGGCGCCAGTACGGACCGACCGCGACGTCGTGGTAGGCGCGTACCGCGGACGCGAGCTCGCGCGGCGCTCGTCCCGCGGCGGGCAGGAGAGGGCGCAGGCCCGGCGGGACCGTCCCGTTGGCCTGCGCGAAGGACTCGATCTCGGCGTCCCACACGGTGCGGCCGGCGCCGAGCAGCGCGTCCAGCCCCTCGTCCAGCGTCCGGACCGGGCCGGCGACGCTCTCCAGGTCCAGCAGCAACCCGGGCCGGGGATGCATCCCGGCGAGCAGGCGCAACGGCCGGGACAGCTGCGGGCACACGCGCCGCCGCCACTCGGGGTGCGGCCCGCCGCGCAGCGGGACCAGGCTGAGCAGGGTCTCCGCGAACGGATCCGGCGCGGCGATCCGGGTGCGGGCGAGGTCGTCGGCGGTGAACCAGATCCGTGTGGTCACGACCCCCTCCGACACCGGACGCCCGGGCAGCGCCGGAGCTGCTCAGAGTACCGCGGGCGCTGATCACCGATCCGGCATGGAACCCACGCTCGATCGGTGGAGACAGCGCCGGCCGTTCAGGGCTTCCACTGCGGATCACGGCCGCTGAAGCCCAGCGCCCGGTCGAACGCGGGCGCGTCCTCGGGCACCGGGACGACCGGGCCGAACAGGCCCTCCCGGGAGGCCTCCTGGCCGGGTGCGGACATGGACTCGGTGAACCCGAGAACGGCGCCGACGGCGTCGTCGTCAGGAGTGAAGTCCTGGCCGGTGGCGACGGCGAGGTCCCACCCGTGCAGCACCAGCTCGTCGAGGGCGACCGTGCCGGCCACCTCACCGGGCAGCTCGATCCCGCCGGCGGCGGTCATGCCCGTCCAGGCGGACGGGTCGCGCCAGGCGTCGGCAAGGGCGTCGAGCCGGGCCGGGATCGCGGTGCGCCAGTCCGGCTCCAGGTGGGCGGCGTCCGCGCGCGGCGCGGTCTCCAGGGCCTCGGGCGCCTTCTCGGCGGCGAGCCGGAACGCGTGGGCCAGGCCGTGCAGGTGGTCGAGCAGGGCGGCCACCGTCATGCCGGTACAGGGCGTCGACCGGTCGAGCTGGTCGTCCCCGATGCCGGTGACGACGGCGGCCACAGCGCGGGTGGTGGGGGTCAGGTCGATCGTCACGATGCCTCCCGGGCAGCTCGGGCCCGCGGTGGCGGGCCGTTTCACCGGGGACGACCGAGGACGGGACCGGAACTCATCTCGCACGCGCCATTTCGACACCCAGTAGAAGTTCGTCGGGGCGGATGCGGCAGAGTGGAGCCGGCACCCGTCCCCCGATCCCCGCCCGGAGGAACCCACCGTCATGAACGACCCCCTCACCGTCGCCCGGGTGTTCCGGGCCGTCGCGATCGCCGAGGCCGCCTCCTGGACGGGGCTCCTGGCCGGGATGTTCGTCAAGTGGGTGCTGGCGGTCAGCGAGGTCGGGGTACAGGTCTTCGGCCCGATCCACGGGGCGCTGTTCGTCGCCTACGTGCTCGTGACGCTGTGGGCGGCGCGGCTGTTCCGCTGGGACCTGCGGACCCTCGTGGTCGGGCTGCTCGCCAGCATCCCGCCACTGACCACGATCTGGTTCGAGCGGCACGCGGCCCGGTCCGGCCGGCTCGACGCGGTCCGGGCCGAGCCGGCCCGCTGACCCGCGCTCCGAGCCGGGCGGCCGCCTCGAGCGGTGCACCGGCTCACCGACCACGGCCCGGCCGCCTCGACCACAGCGGCCGGGCCGTCCCTCGCTCCGGCGGTCGGGCGGGGTGAGGCGCACGTTGTCGGCCTGGTGGGGGCGGATTCGTGCTGATCGACGGTGGGGCGGGCGCCGAGTCGCACGTTGTTGCCCTGGTGGGGGCGGTTTCGTGCTGATCGACTCGGGGTTGGGCGGTGAGCGGCGCGTTCTGGCCCTGTTGGGGGCGTGGTCGTGTTGATCGACTTCGCGGGTGGGTGTCGAGTGGCGCGTTGTCGCCCTGGCGGCGGCGGATCCGCGCTGATCGACTGCGGGGCGGGCGCCGAGTAGGGCGTTCTCGCCCTGGCGGCGGCAGGAACGCGCTGATCGACTCCGGTGCCGGCGGTGGGTGCATCGTCCGGGCACGTGCGAGCCGGCGCGCCGGTCGGTCGGAACCCTTGACGGTTTCGATGAGGTTAGGCTAACTTGAGTCGTGTCGCTTCGTGGTGGGAGCGGCGCGTCAGTTCGGGAATCACGGCCCGGCCGCCTCGACCACAGCGGCCGGGCCGTTCCCTTCCCGGGCCTCGTACGCTGGGACCCTCTCGGTGAGGACGTCCCATGACCCAGCACCAGCACGACGCCCCGTGGCACCGCGCCGGGCGGGCGTTCGTCCGGGACCGTGTCGCCGGACGGGCAGCCACCGCGACCGCGGTGCTCCGCGTCCTCGCAGGGCTGATGTTCGTGCTCATGGGGCTGTTGAAGTTCCTGCTCCACGAGCACGAGCTCGCCGAGTTCGTCCGTTTCGGGTTCCCCGCGTCGAGCCTGCTCGTGTACCTGGTCGGCGTCCTCGAGCTCGGCGCCGGGCTGATGCTGGTCCTCGGCCTGGGCACTCGCCTCGCGGCGCTCGGGTTGGGACTCAACATGATCGGTGCGATCGCCACCGCGGGGGTGAGGGTGGGCGGCCCGGTCCACCTCGGCCTCGCCCCGGCATTGCTGGTGGTCATGCTGTACGTGCTGTGGGCGGGCCCCGGGGCTGCGGCGCTGGACCGGCGGCTCGCGACCCGGCTCGTCGGCCGCGACGCCCCGTGACCGCCGGCTGGCGACCCGGTGTGCCGTCACCCCTGTTCGGCGGGCTCGCGACTCGGCTTTCCGGCACTCATGTTCGGTGGGCTCGCGACTCGGCTCTCCGGCACCCGTGCTCGGTGGGCTCACGACCCGGCTCATCCGGACCCCTGATCCGCGGGCCGACGACCCCGGCTCGCGGCACCCATGACCGGTGGGCGGCCGGGGCGGCGGCCACCGAGGGGCCGGCGCGCGCCCGCACCCGTCACCGGTCGGGGTGCACCAGCGCCCGGTAGACGGGCCGCAGCAGGTCGGTCAGCGTGTCCGCGCCCGCCCGCAGCGACGGTTCCGGCACCTGGTCCAGCACGGCGTCCGGCTCGGTCTCGGGCGGGCGCGGCGGAGCGGTGCCCCCCACCGGGGCGGTCCAGAAGTCGTCGAGTAGGTCGGCCAGCGCGGCCGGCCCGGACGGCGCGGTGGCCCCGGCGGCCCGGTCGCGTTCCTCGCGCAGCCGCTCCAGCAGGGTGCCGCGGTCCCGGCCGCGCAGCGTGAGCAACGTGAACGGGTCGGTGTCGCAGCGCTCGGCCAGCACGTAGAACACGGCGGCGAGGTGCTTGCAGGGCACCGTGGCGTCCGGGCAGGTGCAGTCCTGTGACAGGTCGGTGCCGGCCGCCGGGAACAGCGACAGCCCGAGGCCGTCGAGCAGCTCCTCGATCTCCGGTGGGACCGTCCCGGCGAGCAGCGCGGCCGCGTACCAGGCGTCGGCGGCGAGCGCCTCCTCCACCCGGCGCCACTCCGGCTTGTCCCAGACGCGCAGCCCGATCCGGACCCGGTAGGGCTGCGGCCGGGTGCCCTGCACCAGCGCGACGGCCGCGCCGGCGTCGACGTCGAGGGACACGATCTGCCCGGACCGGGCGTAGGTCTTCCCGCGGGACAGCCGCCCGCCGACGCCGAGCTGCTCCAGCACCGACAGGAACCGGGCCGACCACCAGGTGCGGGCCACCGCTCCCTTCGCGGCATGGATCCGGATGCCGCCCTCGACCCGGATCGGGCGGCCGCCCACGTAGTCGCCCTGCGCCCAGAACGGCTGGTCACTCATCGGGATCGCCCTCCTCGGAGTCCGCGACGGCGCCGGACCCGAGCGCGAACACCTCGCGCAGCTCGGTGGTGGACAGCGAGGTCAGCCAGTCCTCCCCGTCGGTCACGACCATCTCGGACAGCGACCGCTTCGAGGTCACCAGCGTGTCGATCCGCTCCTCGACGGTGCCCGGGCAGACGAACTTGCGCACCTGCACCGAGCGCTTCTGCCCGATCCGGAACGCCCGGTCGGTGGCTTGGTCCTCGACCGCCGGGTTCCACCACCGGTCCAGGTGGACGACGTGGTTGGCCGCGGTCAGCGTCAGCCCGGTGCCCCCGGCCTTGAGGGAGAGCAGGAACAGCGACGGCCCGCCGTCGGCCTGGAACCGGGCCACCATCTCGTCGCGGCGCTTCTTCGGGGTGCCACCGTGCAGGTAGAGCACCTCGGTGTCGAAGCGCGCGGACAGGTGCGGCCGCAGCATCGCGGCGAACTCGGTGTACTGGGTGAACAGCAGGGCCTTGTCCCCGGCGGCCAGCACGGACTCGAGGATCTCCTCGAGCCGGGCGACCTTCCCGGAGCGGTGCCGGCCGCCGGCCCGGTGGATCGGGGAGCCGTCGTGCAGCAGCTGGGCCGGGTGGTTGCAGATCTGCTTGAGCTTGCTCATCGCGGCGAGGACGTTGCCGCGCCGCTCGATGCCGTCGCTGCCCTCGATCTTCTCCATCATGTCGTCGACGACGGTGCGGTACAGCGACGCCTGCTCCCGGGTGAGCCGGTGGTCCTGGACGATCTCGATCTTCTCCGGCAGGTCGTCGATCACCTGCGGGTCGGTCTTGACCCGGCGCAGCAGGTAGGGCCGGGTGATCCGGCGCAGGGTCCGCGCGGCGCCGGCGTCGCCGTGCCGCTCGATCGGTACCGCGAACTTCTGCCGGAACGTCTCGGCCGAGCCGAGGATCCCGGGGTTGAGGAAGTCCATCACCGACCACAGCTCGGCCAGCCGGTTCTCCATCGGGGTGCCGGTGAGCGCGATCCGGTGCGCGGCGCCGAGCGAGCGCATGGTCCGCGACGCCGCCGCCGACGAGTTCTTGATCATCTGGGCCTCGTCGAGGACGAGCCGGTGGAACCGCCACGCCCGCAGGTCCTCGGCGTCCCGGGTGGCGGTGGCGTACGTGGTGACGACGAGATCGGTCGTGCGCAGCCGCTCGTGCAGCGCGGACCCGCGCGGGCGGGCGGCCCCGTGGTGGGCGTGCACGCGCAGGCCGGGCGCGAACCGCTCCGCCTCCCGCTGCCAGGTCCCGACCATCGACATCGGGCAGACGATCAGTGTCGGGGCGTCGACCGGACCGGCCCGGTCGTGCGCCTCCAGGGCGAGGAGCTGCACGGTCTTGCCCAGGCCCATGTCGTCGGCCAGGCAGGCGCCGAGCCCCAGCGAGGACAGGAACGCCAGCCACGCCACGCCCCGCTCCTGGTACGGCCGCAGCGTCGCGGTGAACCCCGGCGGGACCGGCAGCGGCTCCAGGTCGCGGTCGGCGGTGCCGTCGAGCAGGGCACCGAGCCGGCCCCGGGCGTCGACGTCGGTGACCGGCAGCGGCGCGTCCACGTCGCCCCGGGCGGCCGCCAGCACGTCGTGCACGGTCGGGGTGCGGTCCCGGGAGCGGCGCAGGAAGTCCAGGCCGCGGGCCAGCGCGTCGGCGTCGACGGCCACCCAGCGGCCCCGCAGCCGGACCAGCGGGGCCTTCGCCGCGACGAGGGCGGCGATCTCGTCCTCGCCCAGCTCGTCGTCGCCGACCGCCAGCGACCAGCGGAAGTGCGCCAGCTCGTCGCGGCCGAGCCCGCCGCGGGTGACCACCCCGGGCGCCGGTGCCGACGACGTCGACAGCTTCAGCCCCAGCGACCGCGTCCCGTCCCAGCCCCGGGGCAGCGCCACGCCGAACCCGGCGGCCAGCAGCGCCGGCGCGTCCCGGGTGAGGAAGCGGTGCGCGCCCGCGACGTCGAGGGCCAGCGCGGCGGGCCGGGCGTGGCGCAGCGCGCGGACCAGGTCGGGCAGCACCTGCGCGGCCCGGCCGAGCTCGGCGAGCAGCACGTCCTGCGCGCCGGCGATCAGGTGGTCCGCACCGCCGGCCCAGACGTCGGCGGCGTCGAGCTGCAGGCTCGGGTCCTCGGTGGACTGCAGCGCGAACTGCACCTCCCACCGGGTGCCGTCGCCGGTCTGGTCGAGCGGGTCCGGACCCGGGTCGGCGGGGTCGTGCATCGACGAGACCTCGCTGAGCCGGAACAGGGCCGTCCCCGCGCCCGGCTGCTCGCGGCCGACATCGCTCCACGCGGCGAGTGCCTCGCGCAGCGCGGACAGGCCCTCCTCGGTGGCCGGGACCTCCGGCGACGGCCCGGTGAGCGCGTGCAGCAGGGCCGCCGGGGCGCTCGGCCGGTCCGGCAGCGGCACCGGCATCGCCGCGCTGCGGCCCAGCCGCTCCCGGACGGCGGCGTCGGTGAACCGGGCGAGCGCGGTGTCGACGAGCTCGTCGGGATCCTGGCCGGCGACGTCGCCGGGCCGGCGTTGCTCGCAGCGCGCCACCGGTGGGAGCCGGCGCACCAGGTCGGCGCGGGCGACGGCGTCCAGTCCCTGCACCACCGGCCGCCACCGGGCCGCCGGCCGGCCGGACTCGGAGACCAGCACCGGCAGCACCCGCCCCCGGGCGGCCAGCTCCTCGGCGAAGCCGACCAGCTCGGCGAGGTGCCGGAAGCCGTCGCCGTAGCGGACGTCGGGGTAGGGGTCGGTCAGCTCGGACGGGTCGACCACCACCGCGGGCACGGTCCACGGGGCCAGCGCCGGCGCGCTGCGGGACCGGCCGCGCGGGGTGGTGCGGACCAGGCCCGGCGAGTCCTGCGGCCCGCCCGCGTGCGAGGGCAGCAGCACCGTCACCGACGCGGCCTTGCCCGGGTGGATGGCGGCCAGCTCGTCGGAGGGCACCGCGAACGGGTGCGGCCGCGCGGTCCGCAGCGAGCGCCGGTCGCTGCGCGCGGGTCGCTCGCCGTCCTCGGCCCAGAGCAGCACGCCCCGGCCGGGGGAGTGGAGGGCGTGGACGACGAGCACAGCCCCACGCTAGAGGCCGCCCCCGACAGGAATGCGGTCAGGCGCCGGCGAGCAGCTCGTCGAGGCGCTCGTAGCCCTCGGTCACGCCGACCTCCATGCCGGAGGACAGCATCCCGTCCCGGGCCTCGACGGTCTCGAACACCGACGTCGACTCCAGGCGGGTCCGGCCGTCCGGCAGCGGGGTCAGCCGCACCGTCTCCAGCGACACCGCCTCCGGCCAGCCCTCGAAGGTGAAGGTCTGCACGATCCGCTCCGGGGCGCGCACCTCGTGGAACGAACCGAAGAAGCGGTACTCGCCCTCGTCGTCGGTGTGCGAGTAGCGGTAGCCGCCGCCGGTCTCGGCGTCCCACCGCTGCACGGTCATGCTGAGTCCGCGCGGCCCGAGCCAGCGGGTCACCTTGTCGACGTCGACGTGCGCGTCGAACACCCGCTCCGGCGGGGCGTCGAACTCCCGGGCGATCCGGATGATCGGCTGGTCCCGGACGGCCTCGATGGCGGTCTCACGGGTGGTCGTGCTCATGATGCAGCTCCCTTGCTGGTGGCGTTGCCGGTGTCGTCTTCGCTCGCGGCGAGCAGGTCGTCGAGGCGCCGATAGCGCTCCTCGACCTGCCGTCGGTACCGCTCGATCCAGGCCGTCATCAGGTCGAACACCTCCGCGTCGAGGTGCACCGGGCGACGCTGGGCCTGCCGGCTCCGCCGGACCAGCCCCGCGTCCTCGAGCACCTTGATGTGCTTGGACACGGCCTGGACGGAGACGTCGTAGGGTTCGGCGAGCTCGTTCACGGTCGCGTCGCCGGTGGCCAGCCGGGCCACCATGTCACGCCGGATCGGGTCCGCCAGCGCGGCGAACACCTTCGAGAGCCGGTCCTCCACGACGCCTCCTTTCAACCTTTCGGTTGAACAAGACGGTAGCGAAGGACCGGCTCGTATTCAACCCTCTGGTTGAACTAGCTGAGCGAGCCCGGCAGCGACCCGTGCGGGACGTAGTCGGAGGGGACGACGCCGAGGCGGCCGCGCTGGTAGTCCTCGAACGCGGCGTACACCTCCTCCTTGGTGTTCATCACGAACGGGCCCGCCCAGGCCACCGGCTCCCGGATCGGCAGCCCGCCGAGCACGACCACGTCCAGCGCGGGGTGGCGGGACTCCTGGGAGACGTTGCCGCCGACGGTGATCGCGTCACCCGGGCCGAACACGGCGAGCTGGCCGGTCCGGATCGGACGGTGGTCCGCCCCGACCGTGCCGGCGCCGTTCAGCACGTAGACCAGCGCGTTGAACTCGCGCGGCCACGGCAGCCGCAGCTCCGCGCCCGGCGAGACGGTCGCGTGCACCATGGCCATCGGCGTGTGCGTCGATCCCGGGCCGGACACCCCGGCGACGTCGCCGGCGATCACCCGCAGCAGGGCGCCGCCGTCCTGGCTCGCGACGAGCGCCGACGCGCCGCTGCGCAGGTCCTGGTACTTCGGCGGGAGCCACTTGTCCTTGCGCGGCAGGTTCACCCACAGCTGCAGGCCGTGGAACAGCCCGCCGGTGCGGACGAGCTCCTCCGGGGGGCGCTCGATGTGCAGCAGGCCGGAGCCCGCCGTCATCCACTGGGTGTCGCCGTTGGTGATCGTGCCGCCACCGCCGTGCGAGTCGCCGTGCTCGAAGGTGCCGTCGATGATGTAGGTGACGGTCTCGAAGCCGCGGTGCGGGTGCCAGGACGTGCCCTTCGGCTCGCCGGGCGCGTACTCGACCTCGCCCATCTGGTCCAGGTGCAGGAACGGGTCGAGGTCGCGCAGGTCGACGCCGGCGAACGCGCGGCGCACCGGGAACCCCTCGCCCTCGTAGCCCTGCGGAGCGGTGGTGACGCTGCGGACCCCGCGGTCGAGATCGGCCGGGCCGAGGGCGGGGACGCGGGGCAGCGTGCTGACGTCGGAGACGGTGACGGCGGGCATCGGGAACCTCCCGGATCGGAGCGGAACCGGCTTGTTGCACGCTCAACCACGTCGGTGGCGGCGGCATTCCCGGGGGAGCAGGATCGGCCCGGTGCCCGCCCTCGACGAGACCGCCGCCCGCCCCCTGCTCGCCGCCGCCCGGATCGCCCGCCTGGCCACGATCCGGCAGTCCGACGGCACCCCACGGCTGGTGCCGATCACGTTCGCGCTGGTCGACGACCTGGTGGTGTCCGCCGTCGACGACGTGAAGCCGAAGCGGCACCGCCGGCTGGCGCGGCTGCGCGACATCGAGGCCGATCCGCGGGTCGGGCTGCTCGCCGACCACTACGACGACGACTGGTCGCAGCTGTGGTGGGTGCGCCTCGACGCGACCGCGGAGACCCACCACGACGGCGGGCTGCACGCGCGGGCGGTGGAGGCGCTCGCGGCGAAGTACCCGCCCTACCGGGCGCAGCCGCCCGCGGGCCCGGTCCTGGCCCTGACCCCCACCCGCTGGACAGCCTGGTCCGCGCGCTGATTGCCCCCGCCTCACGGCTGCCGCGCCGTCCCGGGCTGCCACTCATGGACCGAAAGCCCCGTGGCACAGGACTTTTGGTACATGAGTGTGCCGTGTGGGGGCAGTAGTGCGGGGCTGCAGCGGTGGTGGCGGGAGGCGGCGGGCGGCGGTGTGCGCGGGGCTCAGGGGAGATCGGCGAGGAACGCCGTGATCGCGGCGGCGGTCTCGTCCGGGAGCTCCAGGTGCGGCGAGTGCCCGCAGTGCAGCTCCGTGATCCCCACCGGCCCCGCGGCCCGCTCCGCGACCGAGCGCACGTGCACCTCGCTGCCGTACGGGTCCTTGTCGCCCTGGATCCCCAGCACCGGCGCGGTGATCGCGCCGAGCCGGTCGCGGACGTCCCAGTCCCGGAACGCGGGCGCGAGCCAGACGTCGTTCCAGCCGCGGAACGCGGCGTCCGGGTCGTCGTGGTGCCGGGCCATCCGGTCGCGCAGGTCCCCGGTCTCGAACGCGTCCCGCGCGGCGCGGATCGCCTCCAGCGCGAACCCTTCGACCAGCACGTGCGGGGCGAGGACGACGACCCCGCTCACCGACATCGCCGCGGCGGCCAGCAGCGCGATCGTCCCGCCGTCGGAGTGCCCGACCAGCACCGGGCGGTCCAGGCCGAGTGCCGTGCACAGTTCCGGGACCACGGTCGCGGCCTCGTCGGCCATGAACCCCACGGAGCGCGGGCTGCGCGGCGGGTCGGAGCGGCCGTGCCCGAGCCGGGAGTAGGCCACCGTCCGCCGGCCGGACTCCTCGGCGATCCGCCGGTGGAACCCGCGCCACAACCCGACCGAGCCGAGCCCCTCGTGCAGGAAGAGCAGGGGAGCGCGGTCCGGCGGGCCCGGGACGTCGTCGTACTCGTAGCGCAGGCCGTCGAGTTCGATCACCCGTCCAGTAAAGCGACCAGGCGCTTCGGCGCGACACACCGGTAGGCGTCGGTGACGATCTCGGTGATCTCGTCCCGGTCGGCGGGCGGGGGACCGCCGGGGGCTCCGGTGCCGTCCAGGACGACGCCGAGCCAGCCCCGGTGCCCGACGTAGGCCGGGCGGAAGAACCGTGACGGGTCCTCGGCGACCAGCTCCTCCTGCACCCCGGGCGGCGCCGCGCACCAGAACGCGATGTGGGGATGGCCGTGGTGGTGCTCGGCGTAGGACACGAACATCTTCCGGACGAACCACGACGGCGAGCCGTGGCTGAGCTTCTCGATCACCTCGGGCAGGGACAGGCAGATCTCCCGCAGCCAGGGCAGCGGGTCGGCCGGGTCCGGGTGGCGTGCCGGGGTCATCCGCCCATCCGGTAGGTGCCCAGGCACCACGCGTTGCCCTCCGGGTCGCTGATCGCGAACTCGCGGGACCCGTAGTCCTGGTCGGTGAGGCCCATCGCCACCGTGGCGCCCGCCGTGACCGCACGGTCGTGCAGCGCGTCCGGGTCGTCGCAGGTCAGGTAGGTGACGGCCCGGCCGGTGTCGAACGGGTCGGCGTCGCCCCGGGTGCCGAGGGCGAGGACGCCGGTGACCGGGCCGTCCTCGACCCCGTCGGTCCAGCCGAGCTCGGCGTGCGCGACCCGGCCGGCGTCGTCGGTGTGGCAGGTCAGCTCGCGGAACCCGAGCGCCCCGGTCAGGAAGTCGATCGCGGCCCGCGGGTCGTCGTAGCGGAAGGTGGGGTGGATGCTCATGCCGGCCGATCCTGGCCGGTGCGGGCGGCCGGGTCTTGAACGGACGGGAACTCGGCCGCCCAGCCGGCCCACTCGGCCCGGTACGCCGACGGCGTCGTCCCGGCCAGTGCCCGGAACTCCCGGGTCAGGTGGGCCTGGTCGGCGTACCCGCAGCCGGCGGCCACGTCGGCCAGCGGGGTGGTGCTCGCGCCGACGAGCCGGGACGCGGCCGCGAACCGCAGCACCCGCCCAGCGGTGCGCGGCGCGAGCCCGATCTGGGCGTGGAACCGGGCCTGCAGGTGCCGGCGGCTCCAGCCGGTCTCGGCGGCCAGCCCGGCGATCGAGGCCCGGCCCCGGGTCGCGGCCAGCCGGTTCCAGGCGTGCGCGACCTCCGGTGCGGGCCGCCGCGCCCGGACGTCGAGCAGGCGGCCCGCGAGCAGGCCGGTGACCAGGGCGAAGCGTTCCGCCCAGCCGGGGGCGGCGGCGAGCCGGTCGGGCAGCGCCGCCAGCTCCGGGTCGTCGAGGTCGTCGAGGGCCGGGATCGCGCCGCCCGGCACGGTGCGCCCGCCGAGCAGCGTGAACATCCCGAGCGGGGTCAGGTCCACCTGGACGCCGGCCTGGGGGCCGGTGAACTCGGTGAGCACCCAGGTGTCGCTGAGCCCGCCGACGAACGCGGCGACCGTCCCGGACCCGACCGCCGGGCCGGCCAGCGTCAACGGGTGGAACCCGAGGATCAGCGCGACGCCGGCGGCCGGGGGCTGCCGGCGCCGCACCGGGGTGTCGGATCGCTCCCGGTAGCCGAGATAGCGGAGCACGTGCCGGCGCAGCGCGGCGGGCGGCCGCGCCGGCACGTACTCGGCGTCCATGCCCTGCGGTTCTACTCCAGGTTGGCCCGTGCGTACACCGCGATCGCGTCGCGCAGGTAGCGGGCGAGCCCGTCACCGTAGGCGTCGATGGTCGCGGTGAACCGCGGGTCGTCGACGTAGAGGGCACCGAGGCCGGTGTAGGCCTCGCGGCCGGGCACCCAGAACCGGCTCACCCACGCGTGGTGCGCGGCGACCGCGTCCTGGACCTCGGGCGCGTCGACCGGCGCCCCGGACTCCATCAGGCCGGCCAGCCGCCGGTGGACCTCGGTCATCCCGGCGTGGACGTCGGCGGCCGTGTCGCGGTCCCAGCCCGCGACCTTCTCCTGGACGGTGACGGCCTCGGCGCCCCAGCGCTCGCGGGCCTCCTCGGCGTGCGGGTCGTCGCGGAACGCGGCGAACATCTCGTCGGCGGACATCGGATCTCCCCCTTCTCTCTCCTCGATGGACCGTGCGACGGTGTCGGCGAGCCGGCGCAGCCGCCCGATCTCGCGGCGCAGGCGCTCGTGGTGGGCGCGCAGCGCGTCCACCTCGGACCCCCCATCGAGCACCGCGGCGATGTCCGGCAGGCCCAGGCCCAGCTCCCGCAGCACGAGCACGTGCTGCAGCCGGTGCAGCTCCGGCCGCCGGTAGATCCGGCGCCCGCCCGGCCCGGTCGCGGCCGGACGGAGCAGGCCCACCTGGTCGTAGTGGCGCAGCGTGCGCGAGCTGACCCCGGCCAGCCGGACCACCTGGTCGGTCGTCCAGCTCTCCTCCGTCGTCACGGTGACGACCGTAGAAGTTGACGCGACGTCAACCGCAACCTTTCTCAGGAGAGGGCGATCGCGGAGGCGAGGCCCAGCATCACGGCGGCGACGACGCCGTCCAGCACCCGCCAGGCCACCGGCCGGGCGAACAGGCCGGCCAGCCGGGCCGCCCCGTACCCCAGCCCCGCGAACCAGGTCGTGCTGGCCGCGACCACCCCGGCGGCGAAGGCCCACCGGCCGTCGTCGCCGTGCGCGGCGGCCAGCGACCCGAGCACCAGCAGGTCCAGCAGCATGTGCGGGTTGAGCAGGGTCAACGCGGCCGCGCTGCCCAGCACCGGGACCAGCGGGCGGGAGCTGCCGCGGACGTCGGCGGTCAGCGTCCCGGGCCGCACGGCGCGGCGCAGCGCGAGCAGCCCGTAGCCGGCCAGGTAGGCGACCCCGCCCCAGCGCACGACCTCGACCAGGCCGGGGACCCGGGCGAGCACCAGGCCGACACCGGCCACCGCCGCCGTCACCAGCACCAGGTCGGCCAGCACGCAGAACACGACCACCGCCGACACGTGCTCGCGCCGCAGCCCCTGCCGCAGCACGAACGCGTTCTGCGCGCCGATCGCCGCGATCAGGGACAACCCGGTACCGAACCCCACCACCACGCTCACCCGGCGACCGTAGGCCGGGCGTCCGGGAATCATGGTTCTGGTTCAGGATCCTTCATGAACCTTAGGATCGCTTCATGTACGACCGGGCCCGGCTGGCCACGCTCAGCGCCGTCGTCGAGGAGGGCAGCTTCGAGGCGGCCGCCGCACTCCTGAAGATCACGCCCTCGGCAGTGTCCCAGCGGATCAAGGCCCTGGAACGGCAGTCCCGGCAGATCCTGGTGCGACGGTCCCGGCCCTGCGTCGCGACCGAGGCCGGGCAGACGCTGCTGCGGCTCGCCCGCCAGATCGCGGTGCTCGAGGACTCGGTGGCGCGCAGCCTCGGCGACGACGACGCGACGGCCCTGCACCTGCCGATCGCGGTGAACGCCGACTCGGTCACCCACTGGTTCCTGCGCGCCGTCGTGCCGCTGGCCGCCCGCTACGGCGTCCGGCTCGACCTGCACGTCGACGACGAGGAGCACACCGCGGCCCTGCTCCGCGAGGGCGCGGTGATCGGCGCGGTGACGACGTCGGCGACCCCGGTGCAGGGCTGCGCGGTGCAACCGATCGGAGCCACCCGTTACCGCCCGGTGGCGGCCCGGCCGGTGTACGACCGCTGGTTCGCCGGGCGCGATCCCGCGACCGCGTTCCCGGCCGCGCCCCGGGTGGACTTCGGGCCGAAGGACCGGCTGCAGACCCGGTTCGTCCGCACCCTCACCCACCGGCCGTGCACCGGGCCGGCGCACCGGGTCCCGGCCGCCGACGGCTACCACGACGCCGTCCGGGCCGGGCTGGGCTGGGGCCTGTTCACCGACGCCCCGGCGCGGGCGGCCGCGGACTCGGGCCGGATCGTGCTGCTCGACGCCGAGCGGCACCTCGACGTCCCCCTGTACTGGCAGCACTGGACGCTGTCCACGCCCGTGCTGGACGCGCTGACCGGTGCGGTGCAGGAGGTCGCGGCGCGGGTCCTGGTCCCGCCGTCGTGAGGGGGTCAGATCCCGGACCGCCAGGGCCGGCCGAGCCGGATGTCGCAGGTGATCTCGCGCCGGTCGACGCCGGTGAGGTCGGCGATCAGGTCCCGGACGGCGTCCTCGGCGGCCCGCGGGTCGTCGACGGTGGTCGAGGCCTCGATCCCGGGCACGTAGAGGGTGAGCCTGCGGTCGGCCCGCCAGGCCACCACCTCGAAGTGATGGTGTCCGGTCACGGCCCCACGGTAGCCCGGCGGTGACCGGCGCGCGCACCGTTCGGCGCGGCGCCGCGGGGCCGGTCAGCCGACGGTCGGCTCGTCCCGGGCGGCGTCCTCACCCGGCTGCGGGTCCTCGGGCTGCAGCTCCCGCTGCGGGGCGATCCGCGGGTCGGCGGTCCGCTCCGGCGTGCCGGTCGGCTCGGGCGGGTTCGCGGGCGGCGGTGCCGCCGGTTCGGGCGGCTGCGGGCTCGGCGTCGGCGATGCCGACGGCGGCGGCGCGCTGCTGGTCGCCGTCGGTTCCGGGGTCTCGGTCGGCTCGTTCGCCGCCAGTTCCGAGGGCTCCTCCCCGATGGCCCGGAAGGTCGGGAACTCGGAGACACCGGAGCTGCGGACCGCGCTGGACATGAACTCCTGCCAGACGTCACCGGGCAGGTCGCGGCCGTTGATCGGGGCACCGGACGCCGAGCGGATCGGGTCGTTGCGGTCGGTGCCGATCCACACGGCGGTGACCAGGTCGGGGGTGAAGCCGGCGAACCAGGCGTCGTTGTTCTCGCCCTCGAAGCGGGACTGCACGGTGCCCGTCTTCGCGGCCGCCTGCTGCCCGTCCGGGAGCTCCAGGTCGTCGTGCGTGACGACGTCCATCATCGCCTCGGCGACGTTGCGGGCCACCTGCTCGGAGAAGCGCTGCTCGCCCTCGCCGGGGGAGTGCTCGTAGAGCACCCGGCCCTCGGAGTCGACGACCTTCGAGACCATGTGCGGCGCGTGCCAGACGCCGCCGGCCGCGATCGTCGCGTACGACGACGCCAGCTGGACCGGGGTGACCTCCTTGTTGCCCAGCGGGAGCCGGGCGTCCGGGTTCTCCAGGGGCGCGGTGATCCCGGCGAGCCGGGCCGCCTCGGCGACCTTCTGCGGACCCACCTGCGCGGCCAGCTTGGTGAAGACGACGTTGTTGGAGATCGTCATCGCCTGCTTGAGGTCGCACCGCGGGCAGCTGGCGCCCTCGGCGTTGCGCAGGCCGGGCCGCTCCGAGCCGTCGAAGACGGTGCCCAGCCCGACCGGCGGGTCCTCCATCAGCCCGGCGAGCACGGCGAACGGCTTGAACGTCGACCCGGGCTGCTTCACCACCTGGGCGTAGTCCATGCCGGCGCCGTTCTCGCCGCCGTAGTAGCCGACGATCCCGCCGGTGCGCGGGTCGATCGCGACCGCACCGGACCGCAGGACCTCGGGCTGGCCCTCCATCTCGGCGCGGACGGCGTCGGTCAGCTGCTGCTGGCGCTGCGGGTCGATGGTCGTCGTGACCTGCAGGCCGCCCTGCGCGAACGCCTGCTCGGAGATGCCCAGGGTGCCCAGCTCGGAGCGGACGGCCTTGAGGACGTGCCCGCGCTCGTCGGTCAGCGACGACGACCGGGACGTGTTCTCCGGCGGCACGGTCTGCGGGAAGACCGCGGTGTCCCGCTCGGCCTTCGAGATCCAGCCCTGCTGGGCCATCCCGTCGAGGACGAAGTTCCAGCGCTGCTGGGCGCGCTCCGGGGAGTTCGCCGGGTCCCAGTTCGACGGGGCCTGGATGACACCGGCGAGCAGCGCACCCTCGCTGATGGTCAGCTCGGCCGCCGGCTTGCCGAAGTAGGCCAGGCTGGCGGACTCGATGCCGTAGGCGCCGCGCCCGAAGTAGATCGCGTTCAGGTAGTCGTTGAGGATCTCGTCCTTGGTCTTCTGGCCCGAGACCTTCAGCGAGACGATCAGTTCCTTGTACTTGCGCCAGTACGTCGCGTCGTTGCCGACCAGCGTGTTCTTGACGTACTGCTGGGTGATCGTCGAGCCGCCGCCCGCGCCGCCGGTGACCTGCTTGAACACGGCCCGCAGGATCCCGGTGACGTCGAAGCCCGGGTTCGAGTAGAACGTCCGGTCCTCCGCGGCCAGCACCGCCTCGCGGACGTGCGGCGGGATCGCCTCCATGCCCACCCGGATCCGGTTGCCCTGCTCGGGGACCAGCCGGGCGAGCTGGCCGCCGTCGGCGTAGGACACGGTCGCGATCTGCTTCTGGACCGCCTCGTCGGTGGTGGGGACCGGGAAGATCAGCCAGCCGAGCCCGAACAGGAGCAGCGGCAGCAGCACGACCGATGCCAGCGAGCCGATCACCGAGTAGCGGATCTGGGTACGACGGCGGGTCCGGCGCTGCTCGGGGGTGAGCGCGGCCTTCTGCTCGGCGTCGAGGATGCCGAGCCGGCGCCGGACCGTCCCGATCCCGGGACCGACCAGCGCGACGACCCGGTCCAGCGGGCCGTCCGGCTCGGCCCGGCGGCGTCCGCCCCGCCGGGGCCGCGGGGCGTCGACGTTCGCCTCGTGCTCGTCGTCGGTGTCGGGGGCACCGGTCGGGCCGGGGCCGGCGGGGGGAGCGGACACCGCGGTGTCGTTCGGGCCGGAGTCCTCGCGCCCCGGGGCGGAGCCCGGGCGGGGACCGTGCGGTGCGGGACCGGCCGGGGGCGCACCCCGCTGCGGCCGGACGGGTGCGGTGGCGGCCGGGGATGCCGTGGGCACCGCACCCGACGGCTGTCCGGGGCGTGCGTGGCCGGTCGACGGCCGCGCGGGGGCGGAGCCCGAGGGTGCCGGAGGGCCGGCGGGTGTCGGAGGCCCGGCGGGCGGGGAGCCTGCTGGCCTCGACATCGTCGTGCCGGACATCGTCGCGCCGGACGGGGTGCCGGTCGACGGGGTGCCGGATGCCGGAGGCCCGGCGGGTGTGGCACCGGTCCGCGGCCCGGCGGGAGCGGTGCCGGCGGGCGGGGGCGGGGGAGCGGTGTTCGAGGCCGGGGACGGCGGCCGCGCCGTGCTCGGGTCGCGGGGTGCCGAGCTCGGGTCGCGCCGTGCCGTACGCGGGTCGCGGGTCGCCGTGCCCGGGTTGCGGTGTGGTGGCCCCGGGTCGCGCGGCACGGGGCCACCCCGCACCCGCAGACCGACCTTGCTCGTCTCCCCGGACCGGCGCGCCGGCTGCGCGGCCGGTGTGCGGGCGGTGTCCTGGGCCGGTTCGGGGGTGGGCGTCGGCGCGGGGGCCGGTCCGCGGGCCGACGCCGCCGCGGCGCCGTTCGGGTGCCGGGGGACGCCACCGGAGGGCCGGACCCGGCCACCGGAGTGCCGGCCCGGCGCGGACGCTGCCGGCGCGCCGTGCCGCGGCGGGCGTCCGGAGTCGTCGCGGGCGACCTCGTCGCTGCTGTGCCGGCCGGAGGGACGTTCCTCGGTCCGGACGGCGCGGGGGACGCCGTACGGATCGGAGTCGTCGGGGGAACGCCGGGACCGCGGTGGTGGGGGCGGGCCTGCGGTCAACCGCCTCTCCTCTCACGGTCCGGCCGGCGGGGTGGGCCGGCGCATGGTCGGGGTCCGGGCACGCGCGTGCTCGGCCGGTCAACGAGTTACCGGTGCGTTGCGATGTGCTCGCCAGATCGACATCACTCGAATGTCGGCACGTCATCGGGATCGTGCGCCAGCGGGTGACCGTTCGCACCGGGGAACGTCCACCGCAAGCACCATCATGCCTGCGCCGTACGGCGGAGTGGGATGGAGTGGATCACGCCGCGGCGACGGCCCGCGGCATGCCGACCGCCTCGGCGAGCAGCTCGTAGGACCGCAACCGGTCCTCGCCACGGTAGGTCGCCGTCGTCACCATCAGCTCGTCGACCCCGGTCCGGGCCACCAGCTCCTCGACCCCGGCCCGCACCGTCGCCGGTGCCCCGATGATCTGATCGGCCTGCCGCTGCTCGACGAACGCCCGAGCCGAGTCGGTCCACTCGAACGCCGCGACCTCGTCCGGCCCGGGGAGCTCGCGCGGGTTGCCCAGGCGCAGGTGCAGGAACTGCAGGGCCGACGGGAGCGCGAGATCGCGGGCGGCCTCGTCGGTGTCGGCGCAGAACACGGCGGCGGCGATCATCGAGTACGGCTCCGAGAGCATCGCCGACGGCCGGAAGTGCTCCCGGTACATCTCCAGGGCGGGCAGGGTGTTGTGCGCGCTGAAGTGGTGCGCGAACGCGAACGGCAGCCCGAGCATGCCGGCCACCTTCGCCGAGTACCCGGACGACCCCAGCAACCACAGTGACGGCGCGTTTCCCCTGGCCGGCACCGCAAGCACGTCCGCGTCGCCCCGGAAGTACGACGCGAGCTCGACGAGCTGGTCGGGGAAGTCGTCGGGGGTCCCGAGCTGTGCCGCGGTGATCCCGCGCAGCGCCGCCGCGGTCTTCGGGTCGGTGCCGGGCGCGCGGCCGATCCCCAGGTCGATCCGGTCCGGGTGCAGCGCCTCGAGGGTGCCGAACTGCTCGGCGACGACGAGCGGGCGATGGTTGGGCAGCATCACGCCGCCGGACCCGACCCGGATCCGTTCGGTCACCCCGGCCAGGTGCGCGATCAGCACCGGCGGCGACGAGCTCGCGATCCCGGGCATGGCGTGGTGCTCGGCCACCCAGTAGCGGGTGAAGCCGAGCTCGTCGGCGCGCTTCACCAGCCGGGTGCTGTGTGCCAGCGCGTCGGTGGCCGACGAGCCGTCGGCGACGGGGACCAGATCGAGGACGGAGAGGGGAACCACGCCCGGTGCAACACGGGCGCCGCCGGGCCTCTTCCCGGCGGGACGGCCACACCGTGCTGATCGATCCCGGCGCGGCGGGCGACCTGCACGATGTCGCCCTCTCGGGGTGGGATGGTGCTGATCGACCTCGTGTAGCGATGCGCGAGACGCACGTTGTCGTCGTGTCCGGGGCGGGAACGTGCTGATCGAATTCGGGGTGGCCCCCGAGTCGCACGATGGTGCCCTGTCCGGGGCGGCAAGGTGTTGATCGATCCGGGTACGGGGTCCGAGACGCACGAAGTTGCCGTGTCCGGGGCGACATCGTGCTGATCGGTCCGGGCGTGGGGTGCGAGTCGCACGAAGTTGCCGTGTCGGGGGCGGGAGCGTGCTGATCGATCCGGGCCTGGCGTTCGAGGTGCACGGTGGTGCCCTGCCCGGGGCGACACCGTGCTGATCGATCCCGGCGGGGCACGCGATCTGCACGACGTCGCCCCTGCCGCAGCGGGATGGTGCGGATCGACCCGTGGACCGAGGCGTCGGAGCGGGCGGGGAGTGGACCCGACCGCGGCGGGGGCACCCGTGACGGGGCGTGCGGGCGGAAGCGCCGCCGACCGCACGCCGACGGGAACCGGCTCCCGCACCCCTATTAGCATCGACGTCGACTCCGGCACCGGAGTCCCGCATCCACCGTGACCGCCCTGGAGGCCACACCGTGTCCGCACCGCCCGCCCCGCCCGCGTCCGCCCCGATCCGGGTGCCGGCCGGGACGACCGCCGGCGAGCGGATCCGGGAAGGCGGCCTGCCGACCAGCGGCCCGGAGTCGATCGTCGTCGTCAAGGACGCCGACGGAACCCTCCGCGACCTGGCCTGGGCCCCGGAGGCCGACGCCGAGGTCGTCCCGGTCCCGGCGAACACCGAGGAGGGGCGCAGCGTCATCCGGCACTCCGCCGCCCACGTCCTCGCCCAGGCCGTCCAGCAGCTGTTCCCGAAGGCCAAGCTGGGCATCGGCCCGCCCGTCACCGACGGCTTCTACTACGACTTCGAGGTCGACACCCCGTTCACCCCCGACGATCTGAAGAAGATCGAGTCGGCGATGAAGAAGATCGTGAAGTCGGGGCAGCGGTTCCGCCGCCGCCGGTTCGCCGACGCCGACGAGGCGCGGACCGAGCTGGCCGGCGAGCCCTACAAGCTGGAGCTCATCGACCTCAAGGGCGGCAGCGACTCCGAGGTCATGGAGGTCGACGAGTCCGGCGAGCTGACCATCTACGACAACGTCCACGCGCACACCGGTGACGTCGTCTGGTCCGACCTGTGCCGCGGCCCGCACCTGCCGACCACGAAGTTCATCCCGGCGTTCACCCTGACCCGGTCCGCGGCGGCGTACTGGCGGGGCGACCAGAACAACGCCCAGCTGCAGCGGATCTACGGCACCGCCTGGGAGTCGCAGGAGGCCCAGGACGCGTACCTGGAGCGGATCGCCGAGGCCGAGCGCCGCGACCACCGCCGGCTGGGGTCCGAGCTGGACCTGTTCAGCTTCCCGGACGAGATCGGTTCCGGCCTGCCCGTCTTCCACCCCAAGGGCGGTGTCGTCCGCAAGGAGCTGGAGGACTACTCGCGGATCCGGCACGCCGAGGCCGGCTACGAGTTCGTCTACTCGCCGCACGCCACCAAGGGGCAGCTGTTCGAGCTGTCCGGGCACCTCGACTGGTACGCCGAGGGCATGTACCCGCCCATGCAGCTCGACGAGGAGCGCGACGCCGAGGGCAACCTGAAGAAGCAGGCCGTCGACTACTACCTCAAGCCGATGAACTGCCCGATGCACAACCTGATCTTCCGGTCGCGCGGGCGGTCGTACCGGGAGCTGCCGCTGCGGCTGTTCGAGTTCGGCACCGTCTACCGGTACGAGAAGTCGGGTGTCGTGCACGGGCTCACCCGGGCCCGCGGCTTCACCCAGGACGACGCGCACATCTACTGCACCCGCGAGCAGATGGGCGAGGAGATCCGCTCGCTGCTGCAGTTCGTGCTGGACCTGCTGCGCGACTACGGCCTCGACGACTTCTACCTCGAGCTCTCCACCCGCAACCCGGACAAGTCGATCGGGTCCGACGAGGCGTGGGCCGAGGCCACCGAGGCCCTGCGGCAGGCCGCGGAGGGCTTCGGTCTCGAGCTGCGCGACGACCCGGGCGGGGCCGCGTTCTACGCGCCGAAGATCTCGGTGCAGGCCAGGGACGCCATCGGCCGCTACTGGCAGATGTCGACCATCCAGGTCGACCTGATGCTGCCGGACCGCTTCGAGCTGGAGTACACCGCGCCGGACGGCTCCCGGCAGCGCCCGGTCATGATCCACCGCGCGCTGTTCGGGTCGATCGAGCGGTTCTTCGGCGTGCTCACCGAGCACTACGCGGGTGCCTTCCCGGCGTGGCTCGCGCCCGTCCAGGTGGTGGGCATCCCGGTGACCGACGCCCAGGAGGACTACGTCCGCGACGTCGCGTCCCGGCTGCGTGCGCAGGGTGTGCGGGTCGAGGTCGACGCCGGCGACGACCGCATGCAGAAGAAGATCCGCACCCACACCCTGCAGAAGGTGCCGTTCCTGCTGCTCGCCGGCGGCCGGGACGTCGAGGCGGGCGCGGTCAGCTTCCGGTTCCGGGACGGTTCGCAGCGCAACGGCGTGCCCGTCGACCAGGCCGTGCAGGCGATCGTGGAGTGGGTGCGGTCGCGGACCAACACCTCGCCGGAGGCCGAGTCGTTCCTCCCGGGCTGAGGCCTAGGATCGGCTCATGGCGCAGGAGTGGGTCCCGCAGGAGGGGGTCGGGACGCCAGACGGGTTCGCCAGGCTCTGGACCCCGCACCGGCTGGCCTACATCAAGGGCGCCTCGGACACCGGCTGCCCGTTCTGCCGGATCGGGCGCGGTGACGCCGGCGACGACTCGTCGGACCCGGACGTGGACAACCTCGTCGTGGCCCGCGGTGTCGAGGTGTACGCGCTGCTCAACCTGCACCCGTACAACCCGGGCCATCTGATGGTGCTGCCCTACCGGCACGTGGCCGACCTCGAGGACCTCACCGACTCCGAGACGGCCGAGCTGATGGCGTTCACCCGGCAGGCCGTGGTGACGATGAAGAAGGTGGCGGCCCCGCACGCGTTCAACGTGGGCCTGAACCTGGGCCACGTCGCGGGCGGGTCGCTGGCCGATCACCTGCACCAGCACGTCGTGCCGCGGTGGGGCGGGGACGCCAACTTCATCGCGGTCGTCGGCCAGACGAAGGTGATCCCGCAGCTCCTCGCCGAGACCCGGGCGCAGCTGGCGGCGGCGTGGGAGCCGCCGCGACGGGCGGAACCACCGCCGGACTAGATACGCTGGGTTATCCGCCCGTTTTCGAGGGAGTACGTCGCCCACGATGCTCAACCTGTTCGCCCGCGGGCACGTCAACCGGCTCACCGATCCGGTGGGGCGCGGCCTGGTCGCCCGGGGGATCAGCCCGGACACGGTGACGGTCCTCGGCACCGTGGGCGCGGTGGCGTGCTCGGTGGTCTTCCTGCCGGCCGGATGGCTGGTCCTGGGGTCGGTACTGGTCACGCTGTTCGTGCTCACCGACCTCGTCGACGGGGCGATGGCCCGGGCCCGCGGCCACGGCACGCCGTTCGGCGCCGTGCTCGACTCCACCTGTGACCGGATGGCCGACGGCGCCCTGTTCGGCGCCCTCGCCTGGTGGGCGCTGACCGCGGGCGGCGAGCCCGTCGCCGGCGCGGCCGCCCTGGTGGCGCTGGTCGGCGGGCAGATCGTGTCCTACGTGAAGGCCCGTGCCGAGTCGGTCGGGCTCACCGCGGAGGGTGGCCTGGTGGAGCGGGCGGAACGGCTGATCCTCGGCCTGTTCGGCGCGTTCCTGTCCGGGCTGGGTGTGCCGTACGCGCTGACCGTCGCGCTGGTCGTGCTGGCGATCGGGACGGTGGTGACCCTCGGCCAGCGGATCCTGGCGGTGCGCCGCAGCTCCCGCGAGGTGCCCCGTGCCTGACGCCGCCCTCGAGCGGATCCGGGAGGCGCTGGCCGCGACCGGCTACGCCGCCGGCTGGGCGCTGGCCGGGAAGGTCCCGGCGGGCGTCGTCGCGCGGGTGTTCGACGCCGGAGCCGACCTCGCCGTCCGGCAGGACGGGCCCGGGGTGCGCCGGTTGCGCGCGAACCTGTCCCTGGTGTGCCCGGACGCGACCCCCGCCGAGCTGGACGACCTGGTGCGGCGCGGGATGCGCAGCTACGCGCGCTACTGGCGGGAGGCGTTCGCGCTGCCCTGCATGGACCCGGACGCCGTGCACGCCGCGATGCACCCGCACGTGCACGGCATCGAGGGCTCGCTGGACGCGCTGCGCGCCGGGCGCGGCGTGCTGTACGCGCTGCCGCACTCGGGGAACTGGGACGTCGCCGGCGTCTACATGGTCCGCGAGCTCGCCCGGCTGGGGCTCGAACCGGCCATCACCACGGTGGTGCAGCGCCTGCGCCCGGAGTCGCTGTTCCGGCGCTTCGTGGACTACCGGCGCTCGCTCGGGTTCGAGGTCGTGCCGGCCGACGAGCCGCGCACCGCGCACCGGGCGCTGACCGCGCGGCTGCGGCGGGGCGGCGTGGCCTGCCTGGTCGCCGACCGGGTCCTGTCCGGCCCCGGGGTCGGCGTCTCGTTCCTGGGCGCACCGGCCCGGCTCCCGGCCGGCCCGGCCCGGCTGGCGCGGACCACCGGTGCCGCGCTGCACCCGGCGTACGCGGTCTTCGCCGGCGACGCCTGGGGCGTGCACGTCGGCCCGGAGATCCCGGTCCCCGACCGGGCCGCCGAACCCAAGGCGGTGCAGGCGATGGCCGACGCGTTCGGCGAGCTCGTCGCGCGCCGGCCGGAGGACTGGCACCTGCTGCATCCGGTCGGTGCCGGATGAGGATCGGGATGGTCTGCCCGTACGCCCTGGACGTGGCGGGGGGAGTGCAGAACCACGTCCTCGACCTCGCCGACGCGCTGCGGGCCCGGGACCACCGGGTCGACGTCCTGGCCCCGGCCGTGCAGGACACGCCCGCGTTCGTGACCCCGGTGGGGCGGGCGGTCGGCGTGCCCTACAACGGCTCCGTGGCGCGGGTCGCGTTCGGCCCGCTCACCTACCACCGCACCCGCCGCTGGCTCGCCGAGCACGAGTTCGACGTCCTGCACCTGCACGAGCCGACGACGTTCTCGGTGTCGGTGCTGGCACTGCTGGCCGCGCACGGCCCGATCGTGGTCACCTTCCACACCTCCACCGAGCGGTCCCGGACGCTGACCGCGTTCGGCGGGGTGCTGCGCCCGCTGATGGAGAAGGTCACGGCGCGGATCGCGGTGTCCGCCACCGCGCGCCGGGTCCAGGTCGAACACCTCGGCGGTGACGCCACCGAGATCCCGAACGGTGTCGACGTCGCCCGGTTCGCCCGTGGCCCGGCCCTGGACGACCTCGTCCCCGGCCTGCCGCCCGGGCCCCGGGTGGGGTTCCTCGGCCGGTTCGACGAGCCGCGCAAGGGGATGCCGGTGCTGCTGTCGGCCCTGCGGTCGCTGGCCGGGGACCGGCCCGACCTGCGGCTGCTCGTCGTCGGCCGGGGGGACGCCGCCGCGCTGCGCCGCTCCGCGGGCCCCGAGCTCGCCGACCGGATCGACCTGCTCGGTGCCGTCGACGAGCCGACGAAGGCCGCCGCGCTGCGGGCGATGGACGTCTACTGCGCCCCGCACCGCGGCGGCGAGAGCTTCGGGATGGTGCTCACCGAGGCGATGGCCGCCGGCGCGCCGGTGCTGGCCAGCGACATCGAGTCGTTCCGCGCGGTCCTGGCCGGCGCCGGCCGGCTCGTTCCGCCGGGGGACGCCTCCGCGCTCGCGTCCGCGCTGGCCGGCCTGCTCGACGACCACGCGGCCCGGGCGACGCTGGCGGCCGCCGGCCGGGCGCGGGCGGCCCGCTTCGACTGGGCCACCGTCGCCGACGACGTCCTGCGCGTGTACCGGGCCGCGGTCGCGGCTGCGCCGCCCGTGAGTGGTTATGCGGGTCAGGGCCCTGAAAAGTACTCACGAGCGCGGAGCACGCCATGAGCGCCCCGGCGCTCGTCGCGTGCGCAGCGCTGATCGTCGTGGCCGCCCTCACGGTGTGGTGCACGACACGTGTGCGCCGGCTGCACCGGCTGCACGTCCGGGTGGACGCGGCCCGGGCCGGCCTGGGGATGGCGCTGGACCGGCGGGTGGCGGTCGCGCTGCGGGTCGCGGACGTGCTGGGTCCGCCGGGGAACCGGCGTGTCCGGGCCGCGGCGACGGCGCTCGCGGCGGGACCGGCCCTGGCGCCCGACGGCCGGGACCCGGCCGGCTCTCGCGAGGCACGCGAGACCGCGGAGAACGTCCTGACCAGGCAACTCGCCGCCGTCGACCCGGCCGGGCTGCCCGGGGGCCTGGCGGCGGAGCTGGCGGACGCCCAGCAGCTCGTCGTCCTGGCCCGGCGGGTGCACAACGACGCCGTGCGCGACACCCGGGTACTCCGGTCCCGGCGCCTGGTCCGGTGGCTCCGGCTGCACGGTTCCGCCCCGGAGCCGGTGTACTTCGAGATCGCCGATCCGGAACCCCCGGTAGCACCGGGCGACGCTGACGTAGAATCGTGGCGTCATCCGACCGCCATGTGAGGAGCTCCGATCACCCGTGTCCGCAGCTGATAACACCCCGGACAACGCCGGTCCGCAGCACGGCACCGCGCGGGTCAAGCGCGGCATGGCCGAGATGCTCAAGGGCGGCGTGATCATGGACGTGGTCACTCCCGAGCAGGCGAAGATCGCCGAGGACGCCGGCGCCGTCGCCGTGATGGCCCTGGAGCGGGTCCCGGCCGACATCCGCGCGAACGGTGGCGTGGCCCGCATGTCGGACCCGGACATGATCGCCGGGATCGTCGAGGCGGTCTCCATCCCGGTCATGGCGAAGGCCCGGATCGGGCACTTCGTCGAGGCGCAGGTCATCCAGTCGCTGGGCGTGGACTACATCGACGAGTCCGAGGTGCTGACCCCGGCCGACGAGGCGCACCACATCGACAAGTGGGCGTTCACCGTGCCGTTCGTGTGCGGGGCGACCAACCTGGGCGAGGCGCTGCGCCGGATCTCCGAGGGCGCGGCGATGATCCGCTCCAAGGGTGAGGCCGGCACCGGCAACGTCGTCGAGGCCACCCGGCACATGCGCTCGATCCGTGCCGAGATCGGCCGGCTGGCGTCGCTGGACGCCGCCGAGCTCTACGTCGCGGCCAAGGAGCTGCGGGCGCCGGTCGAGCTGGTCGCGGAGGTCGCGCGGACCGGGAAGCTGCCGGTGGTGCTGTTCACCGCGGGCGGGATCGCGACCCCGGCCGACGCGGCGATGATGATGCAGCTCGGCGCCGAGGGCGTGTTCGTCGGTTCCGGGATCTTCAAGTCCGGCGATCCGGCGCACCGGGCGTCGGCGATCGTGAAGGCCACGACCTTCCACGACGACCCGGACATGATCGCCAAGGTCTCGCGCGGGCTGGGCGAGGCCATGGTCGGGATCAACATCCCGGACCTGCCGGAGGACCAGCGCTACGCGGCGCGCGGCTGGTAGGTCCACCTCCTCGCTCTTCCGCACCCGAGAGCCCTCGCACCGGCGACGCCGGGCGGGGGCTCTCGTGCTGTCTGCGGGTGGCCCGCCGGCGGGGTGCACCGCTCCGGGCCGGTGATCACCCGTTGTGGAGTGCAGCGCTCGCGTCGCGAACGCTGCACTCCGCAAGCGTCGATCATGGCCGCGGACGCCGGCCGGGCCAGGCGACCGGGTCACCGGCGACGGGCTCGGTGAGCGTGGGGGTGCCGTCGCCGCCGCCGACACGAACGGGTGACGTGATCGGTCACCCTGTCGCGGGTTGTGTCCGTTTCGTGCGCTTTCGTTGGTCACTCGCGGGCGGGGTTGCCTACCCGATTCGGTGACTCTGGGGCGCGCGGTGACTGTGTGGCGTTTACGTTCGCATGCGAACAACGAGACCAATGAGGCGGAGGAGCCTGATGGGACGCTCTGTGCGAGTGGTGGTGATCGCCGCCGCAATGCTGATCAGCTTCCCGGCGGCGGCGTTCGCCGATACCGGGCCGGCGGATCGGTCGAGCCCGACGGCGGCCGACTGCCGGCCCCCCGGCTCCGGTCCGGTCGGGCCACCGGGATCGGACGCGCCCGCCGACGGGGGTGACGGAGGCGTCGGGTCGGGGAAGCCCGGCGCCTCCGGACGCGACCACGCTGCGGGCGCCGGAACCGGGGCCGGAGCGCCCGGTGAGGGCGACGGCCGGGCGACCGGGGGGCAGCGCAGCGCCGAGCCGGGTGCGGGCGGGCCGGACACCGGCACCGCTGCGGCTGGGTCGGCGCCGGCGTCGGAGCCGGCCGTGTCCGAGCCGGTGGGGGCCGACTCGGCCGCCTCCGACGCCGCCGTGTCGGAGCCTGCCACCTCCGCGCCTGCCACCTCCGCGCCTGTCACCTCCGCGCCTGCCACCTCCGCGTCTGCCACCTCCGCGTCTGCCACCTCCGCGCCTGCCACCTCGGAGCCCGCTGCCTCGGAGCCGGCTGCCTCGGAGCCGACTGCGTCGGAACCCGCTCCCTCCGAGCCCACCTCCACCGAGCCCACGTCCACCGAGCCTGCCGCCGCCGAACCTGCCGCCGCCGAACCTGCCGCCACGGACCCGACCTCGTCCGAACCCTCCGCCACCTGCGACCCCGGCAGCACGTCGCCCGCTCCGTCCGCCCCGGCGGCACCGCCGGCCCCGCAGGCCCGGCCGGCCACACCACCGTCCACCCAGGGCCCGGGCGGGCAGGACGACGCGCCGAAACCGGCGTACCCGGGCGCGGAGACCAGCGCCGCTGCCCTCCACGGCTGGGGCGAGCCGAACAAGGTCGACGACTTCGACGACCCCGGGCTCCCCGGCTGGAACATCTACGACGGCCCCGGCCACGCCGGTAAGGGCATCCGCTCCCCGGAGGCGGTGTCGGTGAAGGACGGCGTCCTCACCATCAACGGCGACTCCGAGGGCAAGACCGCCGGCATGGCCTGGACCGGCGCCAGCCAGAAGTACGGCCGCTGGGAGGGCCGGGTCCGGGCACCGGCCTCGGACCCGACGTACAACGCGCTGCTGCTGCTCTGGCCGACCGCGGAGAACTTCCCGATCGGCGGCGAGATCGACTTCATGGAGATGACCGACCACACGCGCCAGACGACCGAACTCTTCCTCCACTACGGACACGACAACAGCCAGGTCCAGGGCGAGGTCGCGATCGACGCGACCCAGTGGCACAACTGGGCGGTCGAGTGGAGCCCTGAGGGGGTCGTGGCCTATGTGGACGGCAAGGAGTGGTGGCGCACGAAGGACACGTCGATCCTGCCGCCGGGGCCCATGCACCTGTGCATCCAGCTCGACTGGTTCCCGGAGGGCGACGGGAAGGTCAAGCCGTCCACGATGGAGGTCGACTGGGTCCGCCAGTACCCGCTGCCCGAGTCCGAGAAGGGCGGTGGCGGCCGGGGCGAGGGTCTCGTCGGCGGCCTGCTGAACCGCCTCACCGAGGGTGCGCCGGACGACGTGCCCGGCTCCGGCGTCCGCGGCCCGAGCGGGACGTGATCAGCGGTACTCCATGACCAGGACGGCGGAGGCGCCCGCGGTCAGGGCCCGGTAGCCGTGCGGCCGGTCGGCGGGGAACGTGACGTAGTCACCGAGGTCGAGGTCGACCTCCTCGCCGGCCGGGCCGGCGTTCCACCGTCCACTCCCGACGATCATGTGCTCGATCGTGCCGGGGGAGTGCGCGGCGGACGCCCGCGGCTCGCCCGGCTCGGACGTGATCACGTGCAGGTCCCGCCGGGCTCCCGGCGGGCACGCCGACAGCAGCGCCGAGGTGAACGGCGAGGTCTCCGACCGGATCGCGGGCCGCTCGCCCGCGCGGACCACCCGGACCGGCGCCGAGGCCGGCTCGACCAGCACGGAGAACGGCACCCCGGCGACGACGGCGATCGCCCACAGCGTCTCGACGCTCGGGTTGCCCGTGCCGGCCTCCAGCTGGGACAGGGTCGACTTCGCGATCCCGGCCCTCCGGGCGAGCTCGGCCGAGGAGATGCCCAGGCGTTCGCGCTCGCGCCGGATGGCGGCGGCGATCGAGGCGAGCGGCGGTGGTGTTCGCTCCATCGGTCCTCTCGTTCGACTTGACGAACGTGCGGTGACGGGTTCACTGTAACGGCCATGCGTTCGGTGCAGCGAACACAACGCGCGGAGACCCGGGCAGATCTCCGTGACGCGGTGACCATCTCGGTCGCGGTCGGGCTCGTCGGTGTGTCCTTCGGCGCCCTCGCGCCCGCGGCCGGGCTGTCCCCGGCCATGACGATGGCGATGTCCGTACTGGTCTTCGCCGGCGGAGCGCAGCTGCTCGTCACCGGCGTGCTGGCGGCCGGCGGCGGGATCTGGGCGGCGGTCGCCGCCGGGCTGGTGCTCAACCTGCGGCACCTGCCGTTCGGCCTCGCGCTCGCCCGCCACCTCGGCGGCGGATGGGCGCGGTTCCCGGGGGCGCACGTCGTCACCGACGAGTCGACGGCGTTCGTCCTGGCCCGCACCGGTGGGACCGACGGCCGCGCACGGCGCGCGTTCTGGCTCCTCGGGGCCGTCAAGTACGGCTGCTGGCAGCTCGGCACCGCCGGTGGGCTGCTGCTGGGCGCCGCCGTACCCGACCCGTCGGCGTTCGGCCTCGACGCGGCGTTCCCCGCCGCACTGCTCGCGATGCTCGTCCCGATGCTGCGCCGTGCCGACGCGCGGCGGGTCGCCGGTACCGCGGCGGCGGTCTCGCTCGCCTGCGCGCCGTTCCTGCCGGCCGGGATCCCGGTGCTCGCGGGGATGCTGGGGCTCGGTGCGGCACCGCGGCCGGACGGGACGGCGGGCGGCACGTCGTGACGATCACCGCGCTGGCCGTCCTCGCCGGCGGCACGTACCTCATGCGGCTGGCCCCGCTCCTGCTCCACGACCGGGTGCGGTTCTCGGACCGGACGGTCCGGCTCGTCGAGCTCGGCGCGGTCGCGCTGCTGGTCGCCCTGGTCGCGACCGGGACCTGGTTCGAGGGCCGGGAGTTCGCCGGCTGGGCCCGTTCCGCCGGGGTGGCGGTCGCCGCGGCCGGGATCTGGTGGCGGCTGCCGTTCGTGCTGGTGGTGGTCCTCGCCGCCGGGACGACGGCCGTCCTGCGGCTCGTGGGCGTGCCCTGACCCGGCGGCGCGTGGCGACCGGTCGGAGCGGACGGCGGGCCGGGCCCCGGTGATCGTCCGCAGGTCGGTCAGGGCCCGCCCTGCGCGGGGCCGCGTTCGGGCCCGGCCGAGCCCACCGGCGAGCCCGCGGGTCCGCCGGACGGGCTCCGGCACCGACCGGCGAACCCCACCGCGCGCCGGACGGCGGCTGCCGCGAGGATCACCACCATGCACGTCCTCGTCGTCGGCGCCACCGGTTACATCGGTTCGCGGCTCGTCCCGCACCTGCTCGGCGCGGGCCACGACGTCCGCGTCCTGGCCCGTGCCCCGCACCGGGTGCCCGCGCACGCCTGGGCCGACCGGGTCGAGGTCGTCGCCGGGGATGCCCGGAGCCCCGCGGACGTGACCGTGGCGTGCGACGGCGTCGACGCCGTCGTCCACCTGGTGCACGCCATGGACGGGCCCTGCTACGCCGACCGGGACCGGGCCGCCGCGCACGCGCTGGCCGACGGCGCCGCCGCGTCCGGTGTCCGCCGGATCGTCTACCTGGGCGGGCTGCAACCCGGTGACGACGGCCGGCCGGTCTCACCGCACCTGCGGTCCCGCCGCGAGGTCGGCGACGTCCTGCTCGCGGGTCCGGTGCCGGCGGTCGTGCTGCGGGCCGGGATCGTCGTCGGGACCGGCTCGGCGAGCTTCGAGATGGTCCGCCACCTCAGCGACGTCGCGATGGGCGGACCGCCGATGCTGCTGCTGCCGGACCGCGCGTGGAACCGGATCCAGCCGATCGCCGTCGACGACGTGCTGCACGCCCTCGCCGGCAGCCTCGGCCTGCCTGCCGAGGTGAGCCGCGGGTTCGACATCGGCGGACCGGACGTCCTCACCTACCGCGCCATGATGAGCGAGTACGCCGCCGAGGTCGGTCTGGTCCGCCCGTTCCCGGTGCCGGTGCCGGTGTCCGCGCCCCGGCTGACCGCCCGCGCCGTCGCCGCGCTCACCCCGGTCGACCGGGAGCTGGTGGGGCCACTCGTCGAGTCGATGCGCCACGACCTGGTCGCCGACCCCGCCGACACGACGGCACTGGACGCGCTGATCGGCCCACCACCCGGTGGGCACACGCCGTACCGGACGGCCGTCCGCCGCGCCCTGGACGGTGTCGGCGCGGCCGGGCCCGGCCCGTCGGACGTGCCCGGCAGCGGCCCGCTGGCCTGGGAGACGACCGACGCGCACGACGTCGACGCCCCGGCCCACGCGGTCTGGTCGGTGATCGGGACGCTCGGCGGCGAGCACGGCTGGTACACCGTCCCCGGGGTGTCGACGCTGGCCGGGTTCCTCGACGTCCTGGCCGGTGGGCCGGGGCGGCTGCCGCGGCGGCACCCGGCAGGCCGGCCCCGGCTGGTCGCGGGGGAGCCGCTGGACGGGTGGGTGGTCGAGGCGGTCGAGCCCGGCTCCCGGCTGCTGCTGCGTGCTACCGCCCCGCTGCCGGGGGTCGCGCACCTGGACATCCGGGTGCGGCCGACCGGACGGCTGAGCAGCGCCTACACCCAGACGCTCCGGTTCCGCCCGCGCGGGCTCGCCGGGCGGTTGGCGTGGCTCGCGGCCCTCCCCGCCCAGCGGTTCGTGTGCGCGGTGATGGCGCGGACCCTGACCGGTGTCGCCGAGACCCGCTACCGGGAGGCCGTCCGCTCCCCGTGACCGCCCGCCCTCCGTGACCGCCCGCGCCGCGTCTCACCCGCCTCACCGGCCTCACGCGCCCCACTCGCGCCCCGCCCCGGGTGCCACTCATGGAGCTTAAGTCCCGTGCGGCGGGACCAAAGGGCCATGAGTGGCACGGGGGGTGCGGGCGCACGAGTGGCAGGGTCAGGAGGCCTCCCCGCGAGCCTGGGCGACCTGCTCGGCGCGGTCCTCCTCCGCCATCCTCGTGAGCTCCGCGCCGGCCTCGGGGTCGCGGGTCAGGTTCACGCCGGACTCCGGGTCGAACACGTGGATCTTCCGTGCGTCGAGCCAGAACTCGGCGTCGCGACCCTCCCGGATCCGGCTCGTCGAGTCGATGGACACGATCGCCTGGGTTCGGAGCTGGTCGGAGTCGAGCTCGCGGGAGAGCTCCTTGAGCTTGGCGTCGACCTCCGGCGGCGCCTCGTAGGGGATGTAGGCGAACTGGGAGTCGCCGAGCCACTCGGTGACGTCGACCCGCGCGGTGAACGTCGAGCCGAGCGGCTTCTTCGCCTCGTCGACCAGCGAGGCGTCCTCGAAGTACTCCGGCCGGATGCCGACCAGCACCAGCTCCCGGCCCTTGACCTTCTCGGCCCGCTGCTCGTCGATCTCGATCGTCCCGAACGGGGTCTCCAGGGTGGTCCCGGAGAGGGTCGCCGGGAGGAAGTTCATCGGCGGCGACCCGATGAACCCGGCCACGAACAGGTTGACCGGCTGCTCGTAGAGCTCGCGGGGCGAGGCGACCTGCTGGATGACGCCCTTGCGGAGCACGCAGACGCGGTCGCCGAGGGTCATCGCCTCGGTCTGGTCGTGGGTGACGTAGACCGTGGTGATGCCGAGCCTGCGCTGCAGGCGGGCGATCTCGGTGCGCATCTGCCCGCGTAGCTTCGCGTCGAGGTTCGACAGCGGCTCGTCGAACAGGAACGCGTCGGCGTCCCGGACGATCGCGCGGCCCATCGCGACGCGCTGCCGCTGGCCGCCGGAGAGGTTGGCGGGCTTGCGCTCGAGGTGCTCGCCGAGCTCGAGGACGTTCGCCGCCTCGGTGACCTTGCGCTTCACCTCCGCCTCGGGCGCCTTGGCCAGCCGGAGCGGGAACGCGATGTTCTCGTACACCGACAGGTGCGGGTAGAGGGCGTAGTTCTGGAACACCATCGACAGGTTGCGGTCGCGGGGTGCCTTGTCGTTGACCCGCTTGCCGCCGATGACCATGTCGCCGGAGGTGATGTCCTCCAGCCCCACGATCATCCGCAGCAGGGTCGACTTCCCGCAGCCGGACGGACCGACGAGGATCATGAACTCGCCGTCGGCGATGTCCACGCTGACGTCGTTCACGGCCGGGTAGCCGTCCCCGTACTGCTTGACGATGTTGCGCATCTCGATCGACGCCATGGCCGGTCGGTTCCTTTCGTGGGTACGAGGTGTGGGGTCAGCCCTTGACGGCGCCGTTGGTCAGGCCCGCCACGATCCGCCGCTGGAAGATCAGGACGAGGACGACGACCGGGATGGTCACGATCACCGCCGCCGCCGCGATCGGGCCGTTGGGCGACTCGAACTGCGAGGCGCCGGAGAACAGCCCGAGCGCCGCGGGGACCGGGCGGGACGCGCTGGTCGAGGTGAGCGAGATGCCGTAGGCGAAGTCGTTCCAGGCGATGAAGAACGCGATGATCGCCGTCGTGAACACGCCCGGCGCGGCCAGCGGGACGATCACCTTCCGGAACGCCTGCCAGGTCGTCGCGCCGTCCACCTGGGCGGCCTGCTCCATCTCCCACGGGATCTCACGGAAGAACGCCGACATCGTCCAGATCGACAGCGGCAGGGTCAGCGACAGGTAGGGGATGATCAGGCCCGGCCAGGTGTCGTAGAGCCCGATCTGGCGCCACAGGTTGAACAGCGGCGTCACGATCGAGATGACCGGGAAGATCGCCACCGCCAGCGCCGTGGAGAGGATCAGCCGCTTGCCCCGGAAGTCCAGCCGCGCGATCGCGTAGGCGGCGAACATCGACAGCACGCAGGCGATGAACGTCGCGATCAGCACGATGCCGAAGGAGTTGCGCAGCGCCGGCAGGAAGAGCTCGGCGGCGTCACCGACGAGGATCGTCTGGTAGTTCTCCCAGGACAGGGCGGTGGGCAGGAACTGCCCGTTGGCGATGTCGTCGGACGACTTGAGCGACAGCGACACGATCCAGCCCACGGGGAACAGGGCGTAGATCACGATCGCGATGCCGGCGACGATCCACAGAACTTTCTCGCGGGTGGACATCCCTACTCCCCTCGGGCCTGGGACAGGTCGACCTTGAAGCCCTTGATGAACCCGACGCTGATGATGACGACCGACAGGAACAGCAGCACCGACACCGCGGAGCCCAGGCCGATCTCGACCCGGGAGATCGTCTGCCGGAAGGCCAGGAAGGACACCGTCTCGGTGCTGTTGGCGCCGTTGGTCATGACGAACACCGTGTCGAACACCCGGAACGCGTCCAGCGTCCGGAACAGCAGGGCCACCATGATCGCGGCCTTCATGTTCGGGATGGTGACCTTCCACATCCGCTGCCACCAGGTCGCGCCGTCCACCCGGGCCGCCTCCTGCAGCACGTCCGGGACCTGGGCCAGCCCGGCGAGCAGCAGCAGCGAGATGAACGGCGTGGTCTTCCAGATCTCGGCCAGGCAGATCACGAACAGCGAGTCCCAGGTGCCGCCGAACCAGTCGGTGTCCGCGGCCACGCCCGGCACCCAGTCGAACCACGAGTTGACGAACCCGGAGTCCAGCGAGAAGGCGTACTGCCAGGCGAACGCGGACACGACCGTGATGACGGCGTAGGGGATGAGGATCGCGGCCCGCAGGACCGGCCGGATCGCCTTCAGCGCGTTCATCATCACCAGGGCGAGGGCGAAGCCGAGCACCAGCTCGACGGCCACCGTCACGATCGTGATGAACGCCGTGACGCCGAACGAGATCCACCAGATCTGGTCGGTGAGGATCACGGCGTAGTTGTTCAGCCCGACGAACGAGATGTTCTCCGGGTCGGTCAGGCGGTAGTCGAACAGCGAGTAGTAGACCGCCTGGGCGATCGGGTACGCCGTGACCAGCAGCATGATCACGAACGCCGGGCCGGCCAGCATCCAGCCCAGGCGCTGCTCGGAGCGGGACCGGTCGCTCGCCGCAGCGCCGGCGGGCGCCGTCGTGTCCGGCTTCACCTCCGTCGTGGTCACAGCAGCTCCTCCTTCGCCAGGACCGCGCGGATCAGGTCGGCGGTCGCGGGGCCGACGGTGGCCGGGTCGATGCCGGCCGTGGGGTGGTAGGTGCGCTGGATCGACTCGGAGACCTCGGCGTAGTACGCGGTCTGCGGTCGCGGCTTGGCCTGCTGCAGCGACTGCGCGATGACCGGTGCCATCGGGAACTCCTTCACGACCTCCGGGTCGGTGAACACCGACGTGCGCGCCGCCGGGTTGCCGTTGGACAGGAAGTAGTACTTCTGGTTCTCGGTCGACACGATGCACTCGGCCGCCTTGTAGGCCAGGTCGACGTTCGGGCTGAACGCTCCGACGCCCAGGTTGATCCCGCCGTACGGCGGTGCCGAGGGCCGGCCGGCCGTGGTCTGCGGGTACAGCGCCCAGCCGAAGTCGTCCGCGGTCGCCTTCTCGACGGTGCCCTCCTCGATCGCGCTGTTGACCTTGCCCCACACGAACGGCCAGTTCAGCTGGAACATCGCGCTGCCGTCCTGGAAGGCCTCGGAGTTCTCGTCCTCCGACGCCGTGGAGAAGCCCGGCCCGCCGACCGCGGACACGGTCTTCATGATCTCGGCGGCGCGCGTCGCGGCCGGAGAGTCGAGCCCGAGCCGGACGCCCTCGGGGTCGTCCGGCGAGGGGTTGGTGACGATCTGCCCGCCACCGGACTCGACCAGCGCGTTCAGCCAGACGGTCAGCGACTCGGCGCGGATCCCCTGCGCGGCGATCGTCGAGTTCTTCCGCTGCGCCGCGGCGACGACCTGGTCCCAGGTCACCGGCTTCGACAGGTCCAGGCCCGTGCCCTGCACCTGTGACTTGCGGTACCACAGCAGCTGGGTGTTGGCCCAGAACGGCACCGTGACCAGCCTGCCGTTCCAGCTCGCGCCCTCCCGGGCGGAGTTCACGATGCCCTGCGTGGTGCGCTGCGCGACGCCCTCGGGCACCGGGGCCAGGAAGCCGGCCTCCGCGAACTCCGGGATGTAGGGCGGGTCGATGCTCATGATGTCGATCGAGCTGTCGTTGGCCGCGAGCCGCCGGATCAGCTGCTGGCGCTGCTCGGACGACTGGCGCGGCAGTTGCGACACCTCGATGCGGTACTCGCCGTTCGACGCCGCGCTGCAGCGCTGCGCGATCTCGGCCTGCCCGCCGTCGTCCGGGTTGATGTACCAGTTCAGGACCGGCGGGCCCGCGGGTGCGCCCCCGCAACCGGCCAGGCCGACGAGGGCGGCGGCGGCCACCGCGGCCGCCAGCGCCCGTCTCCACCGTGCGCGACGAATGGTCAACTCCGAACTCCCCCGTGCTCGATCGGCCGGTACCACCGGGCCGGCGACGGTGTGCCCCCACGTTTGGAAGCGCTTGCACCCGCTGACTGTGCGTCCTCGACACGATCGTGTCAAGGGTCACAGGAATCCGCAGGCCGGTCGTTGAGCATTGCTGATCAGATCGCTCCGGTCCAGCTCGCCCGGATAACATCTGGGCTTGCAATCGCTTCCGATTTTCGGCATACATGTGCCGTGTCCGGACCGGTCAACCTGGCCGACGTCGCCCGGCGGGCAGGGGTCTCGCCGGCCACCGCGTCGCGCGCGCTCAGCGACCACCCGCACGTGGCCGCGGCCACCAGGGCGCGGGTGTGGGAGGCGGCGCGCGCGCTGGAGTACGTGGTGTCCCCGGACGCGTCCGGGCTCGCCCGCGGGCGGACCGGGCGGATCGCCGTCGTCGTCCCGCACCTGGCACGGTGGTGGTTCGGCGCCGCACTGGAGGGGCTGGCCGGGGTGCTGCGGGACGCCGGGAAGGACGTGCTGCTGTACCGGCTCGGCGACGCGGCGGCCCGGCAGGCGTTCTTCTCCGAGCTGCCGGCCCGGCGCCGGGCGGACGCGGTCGTGCTGCTGGGCTTCGGCGTGGACGGCCGGGAACGCGAGCGGCTCGACCGGATCGGGATGGGGATCGTGTCGGCCGGTACCCGGATCGGCAGCCACCCCTCGGTGTCGATCGACGAGTACGCGGCCGGGCGGCAGGCCGTGGACCACCTGCTGCACCTGGGGCACCGGAGGATCGGCATGATCGTGACGACCGACCCGGACCTGGATCCGGCCCAGCCCGAGGGCCGGGCCGCGGCGTACCACCGCGCGCTCGCCGACGCCGGGGTGCCGGCCGACCCGGCTCTGTCGGTGACGGTGCCGTGGGGCCCCGAGGGCGGGGCGCACGCGATGGGCAGCCTGCTCGGGCTGTCCGACCCGCCGACCGCCGTCTACGCCCACTCCGACGAGGTCGCCCTCGGCGCCGTCGGGACGCTGCGCCGGGCCGGCCTGCGCGTCCCCGAGGACATCTCGGTGATCGGGATCGACGACCACCCCTTGGCCGCGCTCACCGACCTGTCCACCGTGGCGCAGCCCGTGGCCGAGCAGGGGGCGACGGCCGGACGGATGGCACTGGCCGAGCTCGCCGGGGAGCCGGTGGAGCGGACCGTGACCGTGCCCACCCGGCTGGTCATCCGCGGGTCGACGGCGCCGCCCCGCGGCACCCCGCGGCGGTGAGCTGACATGGCCACGTCGCGGCCGCCCGAGGTCGTCCTGCGCAGCCCCGGTCCGGAACTGATCGCGCTGCCGTGGGACCTGCCGCTGGCCGAATGGGACGAGACCGAGGTCCCGCTGCGCGACGTCGAGGTCGGCCCGAGCCGGCACCTCGTCAGGTTCGTCGAGGCCGACGGCGCGCTGTGGGCGCTGAAGGACCTCCCGGAGCGGATCGCCCGCCGCGAGTACGACGTGCTGCGCCGGCTCGAGGACGGGTGCCTGCCGGCGGTGCGCGCGGCAGGACTGGTGAACCAGCCCGGCCACGACACCGCGATCCTGGTGACCCGCTTCCTCGACGGGTCCTGGCAGTACCGGCGGCTGTTCATGCGGCTGCCGCCGAACCGGCCCCGCCACCGGGCCCGGCTGTTCGACGCGATGGTCTCGCTGCTGGTCGACCTGCACCGGCACGGTGTGTTCTGGGGCGACTGCTCGCTGAACAACACGCTGTTCGCCCGGGACGGCCAGATCCTGCAGGCCTACCTGGTGGACGCCGAGACCAGCGAGATCCACCCGGGCGGGCTCTCCGACGGCCAGCGCGAGCACGACCTGTCGATCCTGGTCGAGAACGTCGCCGCCGGGATGATCGACCTCGCGACGGCGCTGGAACGCCCGCCGGAGATCGTCCCGCAGCTCATCGACGAGGCCACCGCGCTGCCCGAGCGGTACCGGCAGCTGTGGGACGCCCTGCACGCCGCACCGGAGTTCCCCTTCGACGACCGCTACCGGGTGGAAGCCGCGATCCGCGAGCTCAACGACCTCGGGTTCGCCGTCGACGAGGTCGCGCTGCAGCCGGTCGGCGACGGCCGCTCCCGGCTGCAGATCGCCGTCGGCGACCGGAACTACCACTCCGCGCAGCTCCGCAGGCTCACCGGCGTCGAGGTGGGGGAGGGGCAGGCCCGGATCCTGCTCGGTGACCTGAACGCGCACCGCGAGTGGATGCGCCGGCGGACCGGGCAGGACGTGTCCGAGCGGGCGGCCGCGCGCAGCTGGGTCGACCACTGCCTGGAGCCGGGGATGCGCGCGGCGCACCGGGCGCTCGGCGGGGTCGGGTCGGAGGTGCAGGCGTACTGCGACCTGCTCGAGGTGCGCTGGCTGCTGTCGGAGCGGGCCGGGGCCGACGCCGGCAACGAGGCCGCGCTCGCGGCGCTCGGCGGCCGGGCGCCGACCGACTCGGCGGCCAAGATGGCCGTCGCCGACGCCGAGACCGACCAGCTGCCCCGGATCAGCGACGGCTGAGCCCGGGCCACGGGGGTCAGGTCGGGCGGACCGCGTAACGCGCGAACGCCCGGGTCGCCACGGCCGTGCCCGCGGTCAGCCCGCGCAGGTCCACGGCGTGCCGGAGCAGCTCGGTGCGCGGCACCTCGGCGCGGACGAGGGTGTGCCCGGTCCCGTCCGGGTCGGTGCCCAGCACCTTGCCCCGGCGCCCGGACACGTCGCCGAGCACGGCGCCGAGATGCTCGTCGAGGATCCGGATGCGGACCTCGTCGACCGGTTCGAGCAGCTTCAGCCCGCACGTCTCCGCGGCCGCCCGCAGCGCCAGCGCCCCCGCGGTCTGGAACGCGGCGTCGGAGGAGTCGACGCTGTGCGCCTTCCCGTCGACCAGCGTCGCGGCGAAGTCGACGACCGGGTACGCCTCCCCGCCGTCGGTGACCGGCAGCCCGCGCTCGGCCTGGGCCAGGATTCCCTTCTGCACGCTCGGCACGTACTGGGTCGGGACCGCGCCACCGACCACGGCGGAGGTGAACTCGATGCCGGCCCCGCCCGGTCGCGGCGCGAACTCGACGTGGCACACCGCGAACTGGCCGTGCCCGCCGGACTGCTTGACGTGGCGGCCGGTGACCCGGCCGGAGCCGGCCAGGGTGACCCGGAACGCGACCCGGACGTCCTCGACGTCGACCTGCGCCCCGGCGTCGCGGAGCCGGCCGAGCGCGACGTCGGCGTGCGCCTCCCCGGCGCACCAGAGCACCGTCTGGCGGGTGTCGGGGTCGCGTTCGAGCCGCAGCCCCGGATCGGTCGCGATGAGCCGGGCCAGGCCGCGGGCGACGGCGTCCTCGTCGGCGGGGGTGTGCGCGACGACCGCGACGGGCAGCAGCGGTTCCGGCCGCGGCCACGGCACCAGGTGCACCGGGTCGGTCGGATCGGACAGCGTGTCGCCGACCGCGGCCTCCAGCCGGGTCACGGCGCAGAGGTCGCCGGCGACGCAGCCCTCGGTCTCCCGCAGCGTCCCGCCGAGCGGCGAGTACACGTGCCCGATCCGCTCGTCGAGCTCGTGCGGCTCCTCCGGGCTGCTGCGCGGCGCCGGGAGCGGGCCGCCGACGTGCACCGTCGTCTCCGGGCGCAGCGTGCCGCTGAACACCCGGACCAGGCAGATCCGGCCGACGTAGGGGTCGGCCCCGGTGTGCACCACCTCGGCCACCAGCGGGCCGTCCGGGTCGGCCTGCAGCGGTGGACGCCCCGGTTCGGTGCTCGCCGGCAGCGGGCGCTCCGGCGGGGCCGGGAACGCGCGGGTGACGATCTCCAGGAGGGCGTCGAGGCCGGTGCCGCCGGCCGCGTCGACCGGGACGAGCGGGTGCAGCCCGCCGCGCGCGACCGCCGTCTCGAGGTCGTCGATCAGCGTCGCGACGCCGACGTCGTCCCCGGCGACGTAGCGCTCCATCAGCTCCTCGTCCTCGGACTGCTCGATGATCCCCTCGATGAGCACCGAGCGGGCCTGCGCGGCGTCCGCCGGCGCCGCGCCCTCCGGGGTCTGGGTGAGCAGGCCGTACAGCCCGGTCGGCGTGCCGTCGTCGGCGCGCAGCGGGAGGTAGCAGGGCACGACGGCCTCGCCGAACGACTCCCGGCAGGCCTGCATGGTCGCCTGCACGTCGGCCGGGTCGGCGTCGCAGCGGCCGACGACCACCGCGCGCGGGATCCCGGCCTCGGCGCACTCCTCCCACAGCGCGACCGTGCCGGGTTCGAGGGTGCCGTCGCGGCCCTGACCGGCCGGTACCACGAACAGCGCCGCGTCGGCCGCGCGCAGGCCGGCCCGCAGCCCGCCGAGGTAGTCGCCGTAGCCGGGGGTGTCGACGAGGTTGACGGTGATCCCGTTCCACTCCAGTGGCGCGACCGCGATCCCGACCGAGCGCTGCTGGCGGGTGGCGGCCGGGTCGTGGTCGCAGACCGTGCTGCCCTCGGTGACCGATCCGGCCCGGGGGATCGTGCCCGTGTGGGCGAGGAGGGCCTCGGCGAGCGTCGTCTTCCCGCTCCCGGAGGGCCCCACCAGTGCGACGTTGCGGACCAGCTGCGGATCCGTGACGGCGGCGTACCCGGCCGCCCTGGCCCGCGTGCGATCAGCCTTGACGGCCATTGGCGACCACCTCCCGACGACGTGTCCTGGATCACACACCCCTGGCTCCCGGGTGCGCAACCCCGGTCGTCCCGCCGCGGCACCGCGGCCGGCGGTACTGTCCCGGTTCGTGTCCATTCCCGGTCCCGGTTACGCCATCACCGCTCGCGTCGACGCCCCTGCCCACCCCACGTCCGCCGGTGACCTGACGGCCGCCGTCGGCCAGGTCGGCGGCGTCGTCACCGCCTTCGACGTCGTCGAGGCCCGGACCGAGCACCTCGTCGTCGACATCTCGGTCAACGCCCGCAACACCGACCACGTCGACGAGATCAAGGCCGCGATCGAGCAGCTCGACGGGTTCTCGGTCCGCAAGGTCTCGGACCGGACCTTCCTGCTGCACCTCGGCGGCAAGATCGAGGTGCAGTCGAAGGTCAACCTCCGCACCCGTGACGACCTGTCCCGCGCCTACACCCCGGGCGTCGCCCGGGTGTCGATGGCGATCGCGGAGAACCCGACCGACGCCCGCAGGCTGACCATCAAGCGCAACACGGTCGCCGTCGTCACCGACGGGTCCGCGGTGCTGGGCCTGGGCAACATCGGCGCCGCCGCGGCCATGCCGGTCATGGAGGGCAAGGCGGCGCTGTTCAAGCAGTTCGGTGGCGTCGACGCGTGGCCGGTCTGCCTGGACACCCAGGACACCGAGGAGATCATCCGCACGGTCCAGCTGATCGCCCCCGGCTACGGCGGCATCAACCTCGAGGACATCGCCGCGCCCCGCTGCTTCGAGATCGAGCGCCGGCTGCGCGAGATGCTCGACATCCCGGTGTTCCACGACGACCAGCACGGCACCGCCGTCGTCGTGCTCGGGGCGCTGCGCAACGCGCTGCGGGTGGTCGGCAAGAAGTTCTCCGACGTCCGCGTCGTCGTCTGCGGCGTCGGCGCGGCTGGGTCGGCGATCATCCGGCTGCTGGGCTCGGAGGAGACCGCCGACGTGATCGCGGTCGACGTCGACGGCATCGTCCACCCCGCGCGCGAGGGCCTGGACGACAACCTCCGCTCGATCGCCGCGCAGACCAACCGCGAGCGCAAGACCGGGACGCTCGCCGACGCCCTGGTCGGCGCGGACGTGTTCATCGGGGTGAGCGCGCCGAACCTGTTCGGGGCCACCGAGCTCGCCACGATGAACGACGATGCGATCGTCTTCGCGCTCGCCAACCCCGACCCCGAGGTCGACCCGGCGGTGGCGATGCAGCACGCCGCCGTCGTCGCGACCGGGCGCTCGGACTACCCGAACCAGATCAACAACGTGCTGGCGTTCCCCGGGGTGTTCCGGGGGCTGCTCGACTCGCACGCCCACGACATCACCGACGCGATGATGCTGGCCGCGGCCGAGGCGATCGCGAACGTCGTGCCGGAGCCGAACCCGTCGTTCATCGTGCCGAGCGTGTTCGACCAGAGCGTGGCCCCGGCCGTCGCCGAGGCCGTGCGGTCGGCGGCCGCCAAGCAGGCGGAGAAGGGCGAGGTCGCCGCCGGCTGAGAGGAGCTTGCGGAACGAACCTCGGTGCTGATCCTGCTCAGGAGTGCAGGGTGGGCCGGTAGACGAGCTCCTGGGTGTGGCCGTCGAGGGTCCGCTGCTCGATCAGCTCGAGGTCGAAGTCGTCCGCACCCCGGAAGATCGGGTCCACCCCGGACCGGCCGGTGATCACCGGGAAGAGCGTCACCTGGACGCGGTCGACCAGCCCGGCGGCCATCAGCGCCCGGTTCATCGACAGGCTGCCGTGCGAGCGCAGCGGCACCGCGGACTCCTCCTTGAGCCGGGCGACGACGTCGACGGCGTCACCCTTCGCGACGGTGGCGTCCGGCCAGTCGAGCGGCTCCTCCAGGGTGGTCGACACGACGGTCGCCGGCAGGTTCACCATCCGGGTGACCCAGGGGTCCCGCACGTCGGAGTCCTCGGTGCTCTCCGCGAGCATCTGCGCGAACGCCCGGTGGGTGGTCGCGCCGAAGACCATCCGCTGCTCCTCGCCGTAGAGGGCCAGGCGGTGGTCGAGCAGCTCGGGGCCCTGCTTGCCCCAGTAGCCGGTCCAGCTGCCGCTCGCGGCGCCGAAGCCGTCGAGGCTGGAGAAGACGTCGAACGTGTAGGTGACGGCCATGGGGCGCTCCTCGGGTGCGGTGTCGTGTCGGGGTGGGGACCGTCGGCGACGGCGGAACTCATCTGTCGGAGTCGGCCCGCGGCGTGTCCGGGGGTGACCCGACCCCCGCCGGCGGGTGGGTGGGCTCACCCCCGGCGGGGACGTTCTGAGCAGGTGGGACGCGGCTACCCTGGAGGCATGTCCTCCCCGACCGTCGGTGTGCTGGCCCTGCAGGGCAACGTCCGCGAGCACGTGGCCGCGCTCACCGCTGCCGGCGCGACGGCGGTGCCGGTCCGCCGCCCCGCCGAGCTGGACGCCGTGGACGGCATCGTGCTCCCCGGGGGCGAGTCGACCACGATGTCGAAGCTGCTCGACGCCTTCGAGCTGCTCGAACCGCTGCGCGCGCGGCTCCGCGCCGGCCTGCCCGCCTACGGCTCGTGCGCCGGGATGATCCTGCTGGCCGGGGAGATCCTCGACGGACGCCCGGACCAGCACCAGCTCGGCGGCCTGGACGTCGTCGTGCGGCGCAACGCGTTCGGCCGCCAGGTCGACTCGTTCGAGACCGACCTCGACCTCGACGGCCTCGACGGCGGCCCGATCCATGCGGTGTTCATCCGGGCGCCGTGGGTCGAGAAGACCGGCGGCGACGTCGACGTGCTCGCCGCCGTCCCGCACGTCACCAGCGACGGCCGGTCGGCGGGGGAGGCCGCCGGGCGGGCCGTCGCCGTCCGGCAGGGGCCGGTGCTGGCGACGTCGTTCCACCCGGAGCTGACCGGGGACCGGCGGGTGCACGCGCTGTTCGTGGACATGGTGCGGGCCGGCTGACACCCGGCGAGCACCGGGATGCGCGCGCAGCGGGGCCGCCGGGGCCGCCCGCCGGCGGGCCGGGGTCATCCGGCTAGCTCGTCCGGATACACGACCGCGATCTCCGCGATCCGTGAACCGAGGTCCCGCCGGTCGTTCGTGACGAACCGGTCCGCGCCCGCGACGACGGCGGTCGCGAGGTGCGCCGCGTCGGCCGTCCGGAGCCGGTAGGCGACGGCGAGCGAGGTGGCGACCTCGGCCGTGACCGGATCCACGGACCGGAGCTGGAGCCTGCTGAGCAGCCCGGCGAGCGCGGTGACCTCGTCGGAGCGACCTTCCCGCATCGGCTTCGCGAGCACCTCCGGCAGGAGGAGCACCGACCCGATGCCGGCCGTCAGGCTGTACCCGTCCGGGAACAGGGCACGGTCGCGGGTCCCGCTGGTCAACCGCTGCGACCGCGCCGGCCGCGAGCCCGGCGGGGCTACGCCCCGCCGAAGCACCGGCACGCCCGCGAGGACGAGGCGTTCTACGTCCTCGACGGTGAGCTCACCGTGTACGTCGGCGACGACGTCGTCCGGGCCGAGCCCGGCAGCTTCCTGTGGGCACCGCGCGACGTCGCGCACACGTTCTGCGTCGAGTCCGACGAGGCCCGGTTCCTGGCCCTGTCCACGAACAGCGCGCTGGACCGGTTCTTCTTCGCCACCGGCGAGCCGGCCCCGTCCCTGACGATCCCGCCGCCGGCCACCGAGCCCCCGGACGTCGCGGAGCTGGCCCGCGTCGCCGGCGAGTTCGGGGTGGAGATCCTCGGCCCGCCCCCGGTTCCGGGCGGCTGACGGGTAGGGCTGGCCCCACCTCCGGCCGGGGGAGTGCCGTCTGTGCCGGCGGGCCGCACGGGGCGACGCTGGGCGGACCGCCGTCGAGGAGGTCCGCCATGAGCACGCTCACCGCGACCCGCCCGGCCGTGCGGCCCGCCCCGCCGTCGGCCGTGGCCCTCAGCGTCGCGCTGTGGCTGGGGGCGATCCTCGCCGGGTTCGCCGAGGCACTGGTCCGGCTGGCCACCGAGACGCCGCCGACCGGTTCCGAGCTGGCCGGCCGGGCGGGCACCTACCTCGTCCTCGCCGTCCTGGTGGTGCTGCTGCGCACCGGCCGGAACGGGATCCGGTGGACGGTCGTGGTGGTGCTGGGCGTGCTCGGGACCCTGTCGCTGGTCGTCGAACCGGTGGCGGCGCTGCTGGCGGGGGCCTCGCCGGCCGAGTTCCTGGTCACGGCCTCCGGGCCGGAGCTTGCCGCGGCCGGGTTGCGCGGGCTGCACCTGGCCGAGGTGCTGGGTGCGCTGGGGCTGCTGTTCCACCCGGCGGCGCGGGCGTTCTTCGGGCCGGATCCGGGAGCGTGACGGCCCCACCGCGGGCCGGGGCGGCATCCCGCGCCGTCAGCGCGCTCGCGGCGCGGGGTACTCACGCAGGACTGCGCCGGGCCGGCCGGACGGTCCGCCCGCATGCGCGCGGCGTCCGGGTTCGGCGGTCTCCAGGCGTCGCTGCCACCGCGCCCAGGTGTCCGGGTCGAGGGTGCGCGCGGCAGGTGGGGTGGACGACGTGCGCTGCCGGGGCATGCGGACGGGCCCCGATGCATCACCGCCCGGCAGCACCGTGGCAGGCGCCGGTGGGACCGCGTCCACAACGGCAGCCGGTGACACGGCACGCGGGACTGCCGGGACCACGGCCGGCGAGGCGGTGACAGGGGCCGCGGCTGTCGACGACCCTCGCGGTGCGGCGGCCGCCGGGATCACTTCGCGGAACCGCGGCGGCCGCAGCGGCTCCCACGGCCAGTGCGCCTGCACGGCCCGCGAACGCCAGAATCCCAGCCCGAGGACCACACCGAAGATCAGATGGCCGATCAGCGACAACGTCACCGTCGTCGGGGTCAGCGGGAACATGAGCTCCTCACCGCGGGCCGCCAGCGCGACCGTGCCGATCAGTCCGGCCCAGACCGGAACCACCGCGAAGCCGACCGCCACGAGCACGACCCGGGCGCGCGAACGCCGGTGCAACCCGCATATCGACGCCACGACGAAGAAGGTCATGCCGATCCCGCCGCCGTCGCCGAGGTAGCGCCACAGGTAACCGACCACGGCACCGCCCAGGCCGTCGGGGTGGCCGGTGATCCAGGTACCCATGGTGGGGATGAAGTCTCCCCACAGGCCGAGCAGGTACACCGTGTCCAGCCGGAAGACGTCGTAGACCGCGCAGGCCACCACACCCCAGCCCAGGCCGTGGGCGAGGACCCGGTCAGCGGGGTGTGGCGCGAACACGGTCAGCGTGGCCGTCACGGCGGCCAGGGGGATCACCAGCACCGCCGCGGAGAGCTTCATCGACATCAGGCCGAAGACGTGCGCGGAGATCGACAGCAACGGCAGTCCGGCGAGCAGGACGTGCAACCCCACCCGTGACGGGCCCGGCCCGGCCCGTCCGGTGGACGGCGGCTCGGCGGTGCCCGGCGCAGCGAGCACGGGGCGGGGGTGGGAAGCGCGTGGACACGCTGGACGAGGTCGGAGCATCGGGGTCTGTTTCGTGTCGGGGGTCCCGGGGGCGACGGCCACCGTGCGGGGGTGCGTCGCCGGGGACGAGGGGGAGCGACCGCGACGCGACCGGGATCGACCCTAGGCAGCGGATCGGGGGCCGGTGCGCGTTCCTTGACGTCTCGACCGCCGTCCGGCGGCGCTCCGGCGACGAGTGGGGGCGTGGTGCTCCGACCGGTCCAGCGGATACCTCCGGATGATCAGTCCGACTCACAGGAAGCTGGTGGGTGGGCGCCGCGTCCGGATCGCGCAGAGGTCGTGGCCCGCGCACCGGCCCGGACCGTGGTGCGGGGCCCGACCGTCGCGCCCCGCCGCCATGCCGGCCTGAGAACCGGCATCGGCGAATGGAGCACACGACACCGCTGACCGACGCAGCCACGGCGTCGCTCATCGCGCAGCATCGACCTCTCGCCGGTGACACCGCAGGGTCCCTCTCAGGAGCGTCACCGCGCCACCGGCCGCTCCCTAGCGTGGCCGCGCCTGACGGACGCAGCGGTGTCCCCGCACCGCAGCGATCCGCGGAACGAAGCGCTCCCCGCGTCCCGGCACGGCCACCACCGGTGATCACCATCGGCGCTGGGTGCCGCATGCCCGGGGCCCACACACCGAGGAGGTTCGCCCATGCCCCGACATGGTCGGCACCGCATCATCAGACCGGTACCCCTGCTCGCCAGACCGGTACGCCTGGCCGCCGCCGTGGTCGCGTTGCTCGTGTGCACCGCAGCCGTGGCCTTCGGTGGGACGGCGCCCGCCGACGGCTCCGGTTCCGCGCGGGACTCCACGACCGGGGAAGTCGGCGGCCTGCTCGGGTCGGGCACCGAGGACGGCGCGTCCGGGGACGGTTCGGACCCGGAGGCCGCCGACCAGGGTGGCGACCAGGGCCAGGGTGGCGATCAGGGCCAGGGTGGCGATCAGGGCCAGGGTGGCGATCAGAGCCAGGGCGGCGACCAGGGCCAGGGCGGCGACCAGGGCCAGGGCGGCGACCAGAACCAGGGCGGCGACCAGGACCAGGACGACGGCGCGGGCCAGGGTGACGACGAGCAGTTCCCCGGCCGGGACGAGGCGGCGCCACCGGCCGCCGACGATTTCGTCGACATCACCGACGTGGAGCCGGGGAGCGGCCCGGCCGGCAAGGGCGGGGTGTTCGCCGGTGGCACCTTCACCTCGGAGTGCGGCACCAGCGACCACCGCAACTCCGACAACTACCAGGCGGCCCCGGGCAAGCGGAACGGTGCCCAGCACGTCCACGACTACGTGGGCAACACCACGACCGACGCTTTCTCCGACGACGACAGCCTCGAGGCCGGCGACACCTCCTGCACCAACGGTGACAGGTCGACGTTCTACTGGCCGGTCGTCCGCGACCTGAACGGGGTCGGTGACGACGCGAACGCCGACGGTGGCGGCAAGGACGGAAACGTCGGCTCGATCCTGACACCGACCTCGGCGCAGATGACCTTCCACGGGCATCCGGGACAGGCGACCGAACCGATGCCGCAGGGGCTGCGGATGATCACCGGTGACGCGAAGGCGAAGACGAACGGCGACGAGGACGTCGTGTCCAAGTGGACCTGCAGCGGTTTCACCGACCGGACCACGGGCAAGTACCCGATCTGCCCGTCGGGCAGCAAGCTGATGCGGTTCCTGGACTTCCCGAGCTGCTGGGACGGCGAGAACCTGCGCTCGAACGCCGAGAACGACGCCGTCGTGTTCCCGGAGTCCGACGGGCGGTGCGCGGACGGTCGCGTGGCCATCCCGCAGCTGCGGATGACGCTGACCTACGACCAGCCCGCCGGTCGGTCGTTCGCGATGGACACGTTCCCCGAGCAGCAGCACAGCCCGAAGACCGACCACGGGAACTTCCAGAGCCTGCTCCCCGAGGAACGGGCCCGTGCGGCGGCGGACTGCATCAACAGCGGCCGCGACTGCTGACTCGAGGTCAGGCGGCCGGCAGCCGGTAGCGGATCAGCCGCGAGCTGTTCCCGACGACGGCCACGCTGGACGCGTTGTGCAGGATCGCCGCCACCACCGGGGACAGTGCCCCACCCGCCGAGACGAGCAGGCCGGCCGCGTTGACCGCGATCGACATGCCGTAGTTCTGGCGGATCAGGGTGAGCGAGCGCCGGCCCAGGTCCCGCAGGTCGAGCAGGGCGGTCAGGTCGTCGGCGGCCAGCGCGACGTCGGCGGTCTCGACCGCCACGTCGGTGCCGGCCGCCCCCATCGCGATCCCGATGTCGGCCAGCGCGAGCGCCGGGGCGTCGTTGGTGCCGTCGCCGACCATCGCGACCGTGTGACCCTCGGCCCGCAGCGCGCGCACGACGTCCTGCTTCTGCTCGGGCATCACCTGCGCGCGGAACTCGTCGATGCCCAGCTCCGCGGCGACCGCCTGCGCGGTGCGCGGGTTGTCGCCGGTGAGCATGACGATCCGCCGGACGCCGTCGGCGCGCAGCCGGGCCAGCACGTCCCGGGACTCGGGCCGGACGGTGTCGCGCAGCGACACCAGGCCGACCAGCTCGCCGTCCACGGCCAGCAGCAGCGGGGTCTCGGCAGCCTTCTGGAGCTTGCGGACCCAGTCGGCGGCCCGGCGGCTCACCGGCACGCCCTGGGCGCGCAGCAGCTCGCGGGAGCCGATGAGCAGCACCCGGCCGTCGGCCTGCACCCGCATGCCCTGCCCGACGAGCACCTCGCACTCCTCGTGCGGCGGGATCTCGAGCCGGCGCTCCTCGGTGGACCGGATGACCGCCTGCGCCAGCGGGTGCCGGGAGTGGATCTCCGACGACGCCGAGTAGGCCAGCACCTGCTCGGGGGCCCAGCCGTCGTGGAACGAGATGACGTTCGTGACGACCGGGCGGCCCTCGGTCAGCGTCCCGGTCTTGTCGAACACGATCGCGTCGACCCGGCCCGCGGCCTCCAGGTGCGCGCCGCCCTTGATGAGGATGCCGCGGCGGGCCCCGTTGCCGATCGCCGCGCTGATCGCGGTCGGCGTCGACAGGCCCACCGCGCACGGGCAGGCGACGAGCAGCATCGTCATCGCGCGCCGCACGTCCCGGGTGGTCAGCAGGGTCAGCCCGGCCAGCAGGAACGACGCCGGCACGAACCGCCGGGAGAAGTTCTCGCCCACGGTCTGGATCGGGGCCCGGTCGCCCTGGGCCTGCTCGACCCGGTCGAGGATGCGGCCCATCGCGGTGTCCGGGCCGACCGCCGTCGCCCGGACGACGATCCGGCCGCGCAGCAGCACCGAGCCCGCGTGGAGCCGCGCGCCGGGCGCCACCGAGACCGGCAGCTGCTCGCCGGTGATCGCGGCCTGGTCGACGACGCCGTCGCCGTCGACCACCTCGCCGTCGACCGGGAGCACGACGTGCTCGTGCACCACGACCTCGTCGCCGAGCACGAGGTCGGCGATGTCGACCTCGATCTCGGTGCCGCACGCGAGCCGGGTCCAGGCCCGGGTGGTGGCTCCGGTGAGCAGCTCGGAGATCGCCCGCCGGGACCGGCGCAGCGTCAGGTCCTGCAGGTACTCGCCGATGTTGAGCAGCCACAGCACGGTGAGCGCGACGACGTTCTCCCGCAGCACCAGGCTGGCCACGGTCGCCGCCGAGACCAGCGCGTCGGTGCCCGCGCCGCGGCCGCCGGTCAGCGAGCGCAGCGCGCCGCGCAGGAACGGGTACCCGGTGAAGATCGTGACGCCGGTGGCGACGGTGCGGCTGGTCGGGCCCAGCAGCGGCGGACGGCGCAGGCCGTAGCGGCGGAACCCGAGCGCGGCCAGCGCGACCCCGCCGACGACGAGCCGGGCCAGCTCCCCGTGGTGGGTGTCGGCCGAGCGCGGGGAGCGGGCGGCGGTCGCCTCGGGGTCGGCGCCGAGTCCCTTGCCGATGGCCTCGGTCAGCTCCACCCGGTCGCACCCGGCGCGGTACCAGACGACGACGCTGCCGGTGCGCGGGTAGGCGTGCACCTGGCGGACGCCGGCGACGTGGTCGACCTCGTCCTCGACGGCGACGGCCAGTGCGACCCGGCCGCGCAGCGCGGGCGCGGTGAAGCGGACGCGCCCGGCCGCGTCGCTGACGACGGTGAGGGCCGGGCCGCCGGTCTCGGTGCTCAGGATGCCCGCCTCAGTGCTCGTGGCCGTGCCCGTGGCCGTCACCCGGAACCGGGGCCTCCTCGCCGATCCGGCCGCGTGCCTCGCTCACGATGTCGGCGGTGGCCAGCCGGGCCTTCTCGGCGCCGGTCTCGGCGGCGCGGGCGCCGCGCAGCCCCCACGACGTCATGGTGACGGCGGCCTCCCGGACCGCGCCGGAGCGGGCGACCCGCTTCACGCCGTCGTACGCGACGGCACCGGCCAGCCCGCTCGCCACCAGGCCGGCGGCCTTCCCCAGCGCTGCTCCGAGCACGTGCCCGCTCCTTCCGCCACCGACCACCCGAACGAACGACAATCGTGGTCGACAACGTTGAGGGTAGCGCTCCCGGCCGGCACCCGCCGTCGCGGTGCGGCGGACGTCGCCGGGCGGCCGGTCGTGCGGGGCGGGCGGGCGCGCGACCGCGCCGCCGGTAGCATCGAGGGGTTCCCGCAGGTCCACCCGTCGCGGCCCGTGCCGCCGCCGGGCGGAGGCCTGCCCCGGCCGTGGCACGCGCGCGGCCCGAGCACGAGAGGTGGGCAGACAGCCGATGAGCGGCCACTCCAAGTGGGCGACGACCAAGCACAAGAAGGCCGTGATCGACGCCCGCCGCGGCAAGATGTTCGCCAAGCTGATCAAGAACATCGAGGTCGCGGCCCGGACCGGCGGCGGTGACCCGGACGCCAACCCGACGCTCTACGACGCGATCCAGAAGGCGAAGAAGAGCTCGGTCCCCAACGACAACATCGACCGCGCCGTCAAGCGCGGTTCCGGGGCGGACGCGGGGGGCGCCGAGTACCAGGCGATCACCTACGAGGGGTACGGGCCGAACGGCGTCGCCGTCCTGGTCGAGTGCCTGACCGACAACCGGAACCGGGCCGCGACCGAGGTCCGGACCGCGATGACCCGCAACGGCGGCACCATGGCCGACCCCGGGTCGGTGGCCTACCTGTTCTCCCGCAAGGGCGTCGTCGTCCTGCCGAAGGGCGACCTGGCCGAGGACGACGTGCTGGCGGCCGTGCTCGACGCCGGCGCCGAGGAGGTCAACGACCTCGGCGACAGCTGGGAGGTCGTGTCCGAGGCGGGCGACGTCGTCGCGGTGCGCACGGCGCTGCAGGAGAACGGCATCGACTACGACTCGGCGGAGGCCACCTTCATCCCGTCGATGCAGGTCGAGCTGGACGCCGACGGGGCCAAGAAGATCTTCCGGCTGATCGAGGCGCTGGAGGACTCCGACGAGGTGCAGAACGTCTACTCGAACTTCGACGTGTCCGACGAGGTCATGGCCGAGGTCGGCTGACGCCGTTACACCCCCCCCGCGGCCGCGTCCCACCGGGGCGCGGCCGCGTTCGTTGTCGGGGGTCGGTTCTAGACTCGCCGCCGATGAGCCCCGCCACACGGACCGCCTCGACGCAGGCGGCGACGCCGACCTCCGACCGCCCCCGGTTGCTGCTGCTCGACGGCCACTCGCTGGCCTACCGGGCGTTCTTCGCGCTGCCGGCGGAGAACTTCCGCACCGGCACCGGCCAGACCACGAACGCGGTCTACGGCTTCACGTCGATGCTGATCAACCTGCTGCGCGACGAGGAGCCGACCCACCTGGCGGTGGCGTTCGACGTCTCCCGCAAGACGTTCCGGGCCGAGCGGTTCGCCGACTACAAGGCGAACCGCACCACCACGCCGGACGACTTCCGCGGCCAGATCGACCTCATCAAGGAGGTCCTCGCCGCGCTGAACATCCCGGTGTTCGCCGTCGAGGGCTACGAGGCCGACGACCTCATCGCCACCCTCGCCACGCGGGCGGCGGCCCAGGGCATGCAGGTGCTCATCACGACCGGCGACCGGGACGCGTTCCAGCTGGTCACCGACGACGTCACCGTGCTCTACCCGAAGCGGGGCGTGTCGGACCTGGGGCGGATCGACCCGGCCGAGGTGGACAAGCGGTACGGGCTCAGCCCGGAGCAGTACCCCGACTTCGCGGCGCTGCGTGGAGACCCGTCGGACAACCTGCCGTCGATCCCCGGAGTGGGGGAGAAGACCGCGGCCAAGTGGGTGCGCGAGTTCGGCTCGCTGGCCGCGCTGTCCGACCGGGTCGACGAGGTGAAGGGCAAGGCCGGTGACGCGTTGCGGGCCAACCTGGCCAACGTGCTGCTGAACCGGCAACTCACCGAGCTGGTCCGGGACGTCGACCTCGGCATCGGCCCGGAGCAGCTGGAGGTGCGCTCCTGGGACCGCGACGCGGTGCACCGGCTGTTCGACGAGCTCGAGTTCCGGGTGCTGCGTGAGCGGCTGTTCGCCACGCTGCAGTCGGCCGAGCCGGAGGCCGAGTCCGGGTTCGACATCTCCGGCGCGGTGATCGCACCCGGCGGGGTGCGGGCGTGGCTCGACGCGCACGCCCGGGACGGTCGCCGGGTCGCGCTCAGCTTCGCCGGCGTGAGCGGTCCGGTCGCGGCCCGCGACGTCGCCGGGATCGCGCTCGCCACCGGGGAGGCGACCGTCGAGCAGCGCGCCGCCGGTGCCGCCGCGGGCGTGCCGCAGGCCGGGTACCTCACGCTGACCGGCCTGACCCCGGACGACGAGGCGGCGCTCGGCGAGTGGCTGGCCGACGCGTCGGTGCCGAAGGCGGCGCACGACGTGAAGGCCGTGCTGCACGCCCTGCGTGCGCGCGGCTGGACCCTCGAGGGGCTGACCAGCGACACCGCCCTGGCCGCGTACCTGGCGCGGCCGGGACAGCGGACGTTCGACCTGGCCGACCTGGCGCTGCGCTACCTGCGCCGCGAGCTGCGCACCGAGGAGCCGGCCGACGGGCAGCTGTCGTTGCTGGGTGGCGAGGAGGAGGCCGACCAGCAGGCGGCTCAGCAGGAGATGCTGGCCGCGTCGGCGATCGCCGAGCTGGCGGACGCGCTCGACACCGAGCTGGCCGACCGGGGCGGCACCGAGCTGCTCGCCGATCTCGAGCTGCCGCTGGCGTTCGTGCTGGCCGACTGCGAGGCGGCCGGGATCGCGGTCGACGGCGAGGCCCTGTCCGACCTGGAGTCGGACTTCGGCGGCCAGGTCCGCGAGGCCGCGCAGAACGCGTACCGCGTGATCGGCAAGGAGATCAACCTCGGGTCGCCGAAGCAGCTGCAGGTCGTGCTGTTCGACGAGCTGGAGATGCCGAAGACCAAGCGCACCAAGACCGGCTACACCACCGACGCGGACGCGCTGCAGAGCCTCTACGAGCAGACCGGTCACGAGTTCCTGCAGTACCTGCTGCAGCACCGGGACGCGACCCGGTTGAAGGTCACCGTCGACGGGCTGATCAAGTCCGTGGCCGACGACGGGCGGATCCATACCACCTACTCGCAGACGATCGCGGCCACCGGCCGGCTGTCGTCGACCGATCCGAACCTGCAGAACGTGCCGATCCGGACGGCCGCCGGGCGCCGGATCCGGGACGCGTTCGTCGTCGGGCCGGGGTACGCCGAGCTCATGACCGCGGACTACAGCCAGATCGAGATGCGGATCATGGCGCACCTGTCCGAGGACGCGGCGCTGATCGAGGCGTTCCGGTCGCGGCACGACTTCCACGCCGAGACCGCCGCCCGGGTGTTCGGCGTCGACGCGGCCGCGGTGACCGTCGAGCAGCGCGCCAAGATCAAGGCGATGAACTACGGCCTGGCGTACGGGCTCTCGGCGTACGGCCTGTCCACGCAGCTGCGGATCTCCACCGACGAGGCCAAGGGCCTCATGGAGGACTACTTCGCCGGGTTCGGCGGGGTGCGGGACTACCTCGGCGGGGTCGTCGACCAGGCCCGCAAGGACGGCTACACCGCCACCATCCTCGGCCGCCGCCGGTACCTGCCCGACCTGACCAGCGACAACCGGCAGCGCCGGGAGATGGCCGAGCGGATGGCGCTCAACGCGCCGATCCAGGGCAGCGCCGCGGACATCATCAAGGTCGCGATGCTGGGTGTGCACCGGGCGCTGCAGGCCGAGGGGCTGCGCAGCCGGATGCTGCTGCAGGTGCACGACGAGCTGGTGCTCGAGGTGGCCGACGGTGAGCATGAGGTCCTCGAGGCGCTCGTGCGCCGGGAGATGGCGGCCGCCGCGGAGCTGTCGGTGCCGCTGGAGGTGTCGGTCGGCTACGGCCGCAGCTGGGACGCGGCGGCGCACTGAGCGGGGCCGCGCCCGGGGCATGCGCCGCGCCGGACGCCTGGCGTCGACCGCAGACGGCTCTCCGCGCGGTTGACGCCTACCCGCGGGGCGTGGCCCCGGCCCACCAGATCTCCGCGGCCGATCCCGGGCCGGCTGCGGTGAGCACACCGTGCACCCGGGCCAGCTGCGCGACCAGGTCCTCCGCCGTCACCTGCTGCGCCGCGGCGTCCGCCCGGAGCACCTCCACGACCGGATCGGCGGTGCCGCCGGCCCGGGAGCGGCACAGCGCCGACCCGAGCGCGGCCGCCGCCGCGGCCACGATCCGCAGGTCGTCGAGCCCGACCCCGACCGTCGTGCACCCGGAGCGGTCCAGCACCGGCCGCACGACGCGCGCCCACGCCCGCAGCGCCCGGCCACTGTCCAGCGGTGGGGGCGGGGCCGCACGGCCGGCGACCTCGGCGGCGCGCAGGGCGAGCAGCAGCCCCGAGGCGCGCGCCGCCGCGATCACCCACTCGATCCGGGTCCCGGGAAGCGCGCCGACCTCGTGCACGTCGTCGCGGGCCGGGGAGGGACCGCGGTGGCCGGTGGGGTCCGTCGTCGTCATGGCCGTCCCCCTCCGTGCCGTCGCGGCGGCCGATGCACCGTCCGCGGCCGGCTCGCGTCAGGGTGCGCCGGATCGGCGGGTCGGTGCATCGCCGAAATCAGCGAACGCGGTGGTCGGACTCGGGGCGCTTGCTGGGACGTGACCCGGGCGCCGCCCGGACGACCGGGGCTCGGCCAGCGTGGCGGCATCGAGGAGCATCTCGGCACCCGCGGCCCGGGTCGATCAGCGCGATCCCGCCTTCCGGGCGGGCGCGAGGTGCGTCGTTGTGCGCCGAGCCCATTCGACTGCGCGGTCGGCCCGGGCCGTAGTCGGGATGGCTGTGGTCGAGTTGATCTGCGCGGTGTTGCCCTGGGTGGGGCGGGATCGTGCATCTCGGGGGCTGGGCGGGGTTGAGTCGCACGTTGTCGCCCTGGTTGGGGCGGGAGCGTGCGTGTCGAGCGCTGAGGTCGAGTTGATCTGCGCGGTGTTGCCCTGGGTGGGGCGGGATCGTGCACCTCGAGGTCTGCGCGGGGATCGAGCTGCACGTTGCCGCCCTCGGTGGGACGACACCGTGCGCCCCGAGTAGCGGACCCGAGTCGATCTGCACGATGGTGCCCCGGGCGGGGCGACATCGTGCAACGGGAATGCCCCGGCCGGGTCGATCGGCACGATCCCGCCCCGGCCAGGGCGAATACGGGCGTCTCATCGGTCCCGGGCGCGCCCCGGCCCGGCGTGGGGCGGTGGCCGGTAGCGTGCGGGCTCGAACGTGCGTGCGGAAGGGGTGACGCGGTGCGGGTGCTCGGGGTCGACCCCGGCCTGACCCGGTGCGGGATCGGGGTCGTCGAGTCCGGCGCCGGCCGCTCGGTCGGTTTCGTGGACGTCGGCGTCGTACGCAGCGGGTCCGACCTCTCGCTCGAGCGCCGGCTGCTCGCCGTCGCGGACGGAGTGGAGCGCTGGGTGGCGCGGCACCGGCCGGACGTCATCGCCGTCGAGCGGGTGTTCAGCCAGCACAACGTGCGCACGGTGATGGGGACGGCGCAGGCCAGCGGCGTCGTCGCGCTGGTCGCCGCACGGGCCGGGCTGCCGGTCGCCTTCCACACCCCCAGCGAGGTGAAGGCGGCGGTCACCGGGGAGGGCCGGGCGGGGAAGGCCCAGGTCACGACGATGGTCACCAAGGTGCTCGGGCTGGATGCCCCGCCGAAGCCTGCCGACGCCGCCGACGCGCTCGCCCTCGCGATCTGCCACTGCTGGCGTTCGCCGATGCTGGACCGGATGGCCGAGGCGCAGGCCAGGGCCGAGGAGCTGGCCGCGGTGCACCGCGCGCGGCTGGCGGAGGCCCGGGCCGCGCACCAGGGCGGAGCGCCGACCGCGGCCGAGCAGTGGGCGGCCGCCCGGGCGGCCGCCGACGCCCGCTCCGCGGGAACGTGGACGGCACCCGGCCCGGCGGTGACCGGCGACCGCCGGGGCAACGCGCGCCGCCGCTGACCGATCCGGCGCGGCCGGCCGATCGACCTCCTCACCGTCGCCGGCCCCCGGTGTCGACCCGGTCGTCGACGAGGTGTCGGCGCGTACCCGATGTCGACGCGGGCGGCGCGACCGCCCTGCTGCGCCGGGTCCAGCCGCTGGCCGAGTTGCCGCGATCCGGCTCGCCCTCGGGCGGTGATCACCCGTTGTGGAGTGCAGCGCTCGCTACACGAACGCTGCACTCCACAATCGTCGATCTCCGGTGGGACGGGGCGGCGCTGCTCGTGCCGGTGGGCACCGCGCCGAGTCACCGCCGCACCGTGCCGTCGCCGCACGTGTCGAGGGGGCCGCGGCCCTGCACGGCCCGCGGGCGCCGTGTCGGGTGCGGGACCGTCGGGGGCGCGCGGTACCGTCCCGGATCGAACGACCGTTCGCGGAAGGGGGGCTCCTCGGTGATCCACTCGGTGCGCGGCCCGGTGCTGGAGATCGGGCTGGACCACGCCGTCGTCGAGGTGGGCGGGGTCGGCCTGGCCGTCCACGCGACCCCGGCGACGCTCGGCGGGCTGCGCCGTGGCGAGGAGGCCCGGCTCGCGACCACCCTCGTGGTGCGCGAGGAGTCGCTGACGCTGTTCGGGTTCGCCGACACCGACGAGCGCGAGCTGTTCCTGCTCCTGCAGACGGTCTCCGGGATCGGGCCGCGGCTGGCCCTGGCCACGATCGCGGTGCTCGAACCGGACACGCTGCGCCGGGCGCTCGCCGACGGTGACCTGGCCGTCCTCACCCGGATCCCGGGCGTCGGGAAGAAGAGCGCCGAGCGGCTGGTCGTCGAGCTGCGGGACAAGGTGACCGCGCCCGAACCCGCGCCGGCCGGCGCAGCCGCGACATCGGCACCGACGCCCGTGCTCGGCGTTCGCGAGCAGGTCGTCGAGGCGCTGCTCGGCCTCGGGTTCCCGCAGAAGCCCGCCGAGCAGGCCGTCGACGGCGTCCTCGCCGAGCAACCTGACAGCAACGCGAGCGTGCTGCTGCGCACCGCGCTGGCGACGCTGGGCCGGTCCCGATGAACCCCGAGCCGGGTCCGGTGGAGGAGACCGATCCGTACGCCGGGGCGTTCGACCGGATGCGCGAGATCGACGCGACCGCGCAGCCCGGCGAGGCCGACGTCGAGGCGTCGCTGCGCCCGCGGTCGCTGCACGAGTTCGTCGGGCAGCCCCGGGTCCGCGAGCAGCTGGAGCTCGTGCTGGAGGGCGCGAAGCGGCGCGGTGACCCGCCGGACCACATCCTGCTGTCCGGGCCGCCCGGGCTCGGCAAGACCAGCCTCGCCATGATCATCGCGCAGGAGCTGGGGGCGGCGATCCGGCTGACCTCCGGGCCGGCCCTGGAACGCGCGGGTGATCTCGCGGCGATGCTGTCGAACCTGGTGCCCGGGGACGTCCTGTTCATCGACGAGATCCACCGCACCGCCCGGCCCGCCGAGGAGATGCTCTACCTGGCGATGGAGGACTTCCGGGTCGACGTCGTCGTCGGGAAGGGGCCGGGCGCGACGTCGATCCCGCTCGACGTCGCCCCGTTCACGCTGGTCGGCGCGACCACGCGGGCCGGCTCGCTGACCGGGCCGCTGCGGGACCGGTTCGGGTTCACCGGGCACATGGAGTTCTACGAGGACGCCGAGCTGGAGCAGGTCCTCAACCGGGCGGCCGGGATCCTCGGCATCGACCTGCGCCCGGACGGCGCGGAGGAGATCGCCGGCCGGTGCCGCGGCACGCCGCGGGTGGCGAACCGGCTGCTGCGCCGGGTCCGCGACTTCGCCGAGGTGCGGGCGGACGGCGTCATCCGGCGCGACGTCGCCCGGGACGCGCTGGCCGTCTACGACGTCGACGAGCTCGGCCTCGACCGGCTCGACCGCGCGGTGCTGACCGCGCTGGTCCGCTCGTTCCACGGCGGCCCGGTCGGGATCTCGACGCTCGCCGTCGCGGTGGGGGAGGAGGCCGGGACGGTCGAGGAGGTGTGCGAGCCGTACCTGGTGCGGGCCGGGATGCTGGCCCGGACGCCCCGGGGCCGGGTCGCCACCCCGCTGGCGTGGACGCACCTCGGCCTCACCCCGCCCGCCGACGCCCCGGCGGGCCACCGCGTCGACCCGCTCTTCTGACCGACCGGCCCGCCGCCCGCGGTGATCGCCGGTCGGGCACGGTACCCGGTCAGGAATGGCCGGACACCGTGCCGAACCGGCGATCACACGGCGAGGGCCGCCCTGTCGGACGCCGTCGGCGGTGATCACGAATCTGGCGCGGATCCGGCCATCGACGGCCGGAATCACGCCGAATCGGTGATCCCCCGGCTTCGGGGAGGCCCGCGTGCGGCCCCGGACCCACCCGGTGCGGCATGTGGGTGAGTGGGGGCGCACGCTCCGGAAGCGGGCGTGGGAGGATCCGGACGGACCGAACGGATCGGGCAGCCATCGGGTGGCCGGCGAGGCATCCTGGTGGGTCCGCGCACCGCGCGGGAGAACCCGGACACCGTGCGACGTCACGACGTCCGGTGGTGAGCACGCCGGAACGATCCGGACATCCGGGCCGTTGTCCCGCGGGCCGGTCGCCCGCGGGCACCGTTCGGCCCGGCGCAGTGCGACGAGCGGTCCACGCCCCGGGAGGGGCCCGCCCGTCGGTGTCGGTCCCGGCTGGCACACTCACGACGACGAGACGAGACGGAGACCCCGCACGATGGATCTGATCCTTGCACAGGAGGCCGGTGGTTCGGGCCTGCTGTCGCTGCTGCCCTTCCTCATCATCCTGCTGCTGTTCGTGCCGCTGTTCCTGAACGGCCGCAAGCAGCGCCGCCAGATGCAGGAGACCCAGGCCATGCAGCAGGCGCTGGAGGACGGCGACGTCGTCGTCACCACGTCCGGGCTGCGGGGCACGATCGTCGACAGCTCGTACGAGGAGACGGTCGACCTCGAGATCGCCGAGGGTGTGGTCACGACGTGGCTGCGCGCCGCGATCCGGGAGAAGGTCGCCGCCGCCCCCGACGAGACCGCCGAGGAGACCACCGAGGAGACCGCCGAGGCGGACAAGCCGGCCCAGACGGACCAGTCGGAGAACAAGCCGACGATTCACTGAGCACCACGGGGAGCGGGCCGCGCGGCCCGTTCCGGTGGCTCGGTCGCACGGCCGGGTCCGGTGCCGCGGCCCCGCGCGGTCCGCACGACCGGGCCGGCCGGCGCCGGTCGGCCGGCCGTGCCGTCGGCCGCAGCCGCCTCGCGAGTCGGATCAGGAGAACAGACACGTGGCAACGTCGTCGGGGCAGCAGCACGTGCGCCCCTGGCGCTACCTGACGGCCTTCCTGGGCATCGTCGTCGTCCTCTACTCCCTGGTGCTGTTCACCGGGGCCGGGAACGTGACGCCGAAGCTGGGCATCGACCTGCAGGGTGGCACCCGCGTCACGCTCACGGCCCGCACGGTGGACGGCCAGCCGCCGCCGCGCGACCAGCTCGTGCAGGCGCAGGACATCATCGAGCAGCGGGTCAACGGCCTCGGGGTCAGCGGCGCCGAGGTGCAGCTGGACGGCAGCAACATCGTCATCACCGTCCCCGGCGACGAGGGTGAGCAGGCCCGCTCGCTGGGGCAGACGGCGCAGCTGCGGTTCCGCGAGGTGGTCCAGGAGATCCCGGCGGCCCCGCCCGGGCAGGGGCAGCCGGGCCAGGGGCAGCCCGGGCAGGCGCCGCCCGGGAACGCACCCGGTGGGCCGGCGCCGTCGCAGCCGCAGAGCCAGGGCGACCCGGCCGCGCAGACCCGCGCCGTCGCACCGGTCGCGGCCACGGCCCCGCTGCAGGACCCCCCGCCGGCACCGGAACCGCCGCCCCCCGGGGCCGCCTCCCCGGACGACCCGCGGGTCGCCGCCGAGGTCCAGCGGCTGCGGGCGACCCGGCAGAGCGAGGACCCGGCGACCCAGGTGCAGGCGCTGCTCACCCTCGACTGCGGCGCCCCGGACCCCCTGCAGGGCTACGACGACCCGACGAAGCCGCTGGTCACCTGCGGTGAGGACGGCACGGCCAAGTACGTGCTGGGCCCGTCGTTCATCGAGGGCACCGAGATCGCGTCCGCGCAGGCCCAGCAGAGCCAGACCGGCGCCGGCTGGGTGGTCAGCCTGACCTTCGAGCCGCGCGCCGCGAACGCGTGGGGCCAGTACACGACGCAGAACGTGGGCAAGCAGACCGCGTTCGTGCTCGACGGCGAGGTCGTCTCCGCGCCGCGGGTCAACGGCCCGATCTTCGGCCCGACCGAGATCTCCGGGCAGTTCAACCAGGAACGCGCCCAGGACCTCGCGCAGACCCTGCGCTACGGCTCGCTGCCGCTGTCGTTCGACTCCGGCACCGCGCAGACCGTGTCGGCGACCCTCGGCCTGGCCTCGCTGCAGGCCGGACTGATCGCCGGTGCGATCGGGCTGGCGCTGGTGTTCGCCTACTGCCTGTTCTACTACCGGCTGCTCGGCGTGCTGACGATCCTGTCGCTGGCCCTGTCCGGCGTGGTCGTCTACGCGGTGCTGATCCTGCTCGGACGCTGGATCGGGTTCACCCTCGACCTGGCGGGCGTCGCCGGGTTCATCATCGCCATCGGCATCACCGCGGACTCGTTCGTGATCTTCTTCGAACGGCTCAAGGACGAGATGCGGGAGGGCCGGACGTTCCGCTCGGCCGTCCCGCGGTCCTGGGAGCGGGCCCGCCGGACGATCCTCACCGCGGACGCGGTCAGCTTCCTCGCCGCGGCGGTGCTCTACATCCTCGCCGTCGGTGAGGTCCGCGGCTTCGCGTTCACCCTCGGCATGTCCACCGTGCTCGACCTGGTCGTCGTGTTCCTCGTGACGTTCCCGCTGGTCATGCTGATCTCCCGGTCGAAGTCGCTGGGGCGCCCCGGGCTGTCCGGGCTGGGTGCGGTCGACCGGATCGGGGCCCGGCACCGCCGTGACAAGCCCGCCGTGGGGCGGCGCACCACCACCGCGAAGGGAGCAGGATCATGACGGCCCCCGAGCGGCTGTCGGGCTGGGCCCGGCTCACCACCGGCACCGCGAGCGTCGACATCGTCGGCCGCACCAAGATCTGGTACATCGGTTTCGGCGTGCTGCTCGCGGTGTGCGTGCTCTCGCTGGTGTTCCGGGGCTTCAACCTCGGCATCGACTTCACCGGCGGGTCCCAGATCCAGCTGCCCGCGAACGGCGCCGGCGGGCCGATCACCGTGCAGCAGGTCGAGCAGGTCTACCGGGACGTCGTCGGGACCGCGCCGGAGGTGACCCAGTCCGTCGGCACCGGGGAGTCGGCGTCGATCGTGCTGCAGTCCGAGCCGCTCGGGGCGGACCGGCTGGTCCCGCTGCGGGACGCGCTGTTCACGCAGCTGCAACCGCTGGGCGCCGGCGGTGCACCCAGCGCGGCCGCGATCAGCGACTCCCAGGTGTCGGGCACCTGGGGCGGCGAGGTCACCACCCAGGCGCTGATCGCGCTGGCGGTGTTCATCGTGCTGGTCACGATCTTCCTGGCCGTCTACTTCGAGCGGGCGATGGCGGTCGCGGCGCTGGTCGCGCTGGTCAACGACATCGTCGTGACCGCCGGCGTGTACTCGATCATCGGTCTGGAGGTCACGCCGGCCACCGTGATCGGCCTGCTGACGATCCTCGGGTTCTCGCTGTACGACACCGTCGTCGTGTTCGACAAGGTGCGGGAGAACTCGCGCGGGCTGCTGAAGCTGACCCGGCGCACGTACCCGGAGGCGGCGAACCTCGCGCTGAACCAGACCCTCATGCGGTCGCTGAACACCTCGCTCATCGCGATCCTGCCGGTGCTCGGCCTGCTGGTGATCGGGGTCGGCCTGCTGGGGGTCGGCACGCTGGCCGACCTCGCGCTCGTCCAGCTCGTCGGCATGATCACCGGTGTGATCTCGTCGCTGCTGCTCGCCACCCCGGTCCTGGTGGACCTCAAGATGCGCGACCGGCGCTTCCGCGAGCAGGCCGAGCGGGTCGCCGCCCGCCGGGCCCGCGTGGCCGCCGTCCGCAACGGCGAGGCCGTGCCCGAGACCGGCGACGGCCACCCGGCCGCCGACGACACCCTCGCGGCCGTGAGCAGCACCGCCCCGGCCCCGCCGCGGCCCGGTGCCCGCCCGACCGGCAAGACCGGGCGGAGGCGACGGTGACCGCCGTCGGCGGCATCCGGGTCGGCCCCGGGATCGACGCCGAGTCCGGTGCGGACCTGCTGCGGGTCGCCGAGCTCGTCCGGTCGGTGCCCGACCATCCCGCCCCGGGGGTGCTGTTCCGCGACATCACCCCGGTGCTGGCCGACGGCGAGGCGTTCGCGACCGTCGTGACCGAGCTCGCCGCGCACACCGGCGACGCCGACCTCGTCGCCGGGGTCGAGGCCCGCGGGTTCCTGCTCGGCGCCGCGGTCGCGCTCGTCGCCGGGCTCGGGACGGTGCCGGTCCGCAAGGCCGGCAGGCTGCCCGCCGTCGCCGCGTCCCGCAGCTACGAGCTGGAGTACGGGAGCGCCACGCTGGAGGTCCCGGCCGGTGTCATCGAACCGGGCACCCGGGTGTACGTCGTCGACGACGTCCTCGCCACCGGCGGGACCGCCGCCGCGGCCTGCGCGCTCCTCGCCGACGCCGGCGCGGACGTCGCCGGGTTCGGCACGCTGATCGAGCTGACCACGTTGAACGGTCGGTCGCGGCTGGGTGACCTGCGGGTGGACGCGCTGTTGAACGCGTAGGGACTATCCTCACCGGTGGGACCACACTCCCGCCACCCGGCACGAGCAGGAGGTGCGGTGACCGAGGTCGACCGGACGAGTGTCCACCCCGCCACGCGGCCGCTGACCCCTGCCGACGACGAACCGCCGCGCCCGTCCGCGACCCGGCGCGTCCGGGCCCGGATCGCGCGCCGGATGACCCCGCAGCGGGTGGCGATCGTCAAACCGGTCCTCGAGCCGCTGGCCGCGGTGCACCGCTCGCTGCACCCGAAGGCCGACCTCGTCCTGCTCCAGCGGGCCTACGACGTCGCCGAGGCCAAGCACGAGGGCCAGACCCGCAAGTCCGGTGACCCGTACATCACCCACCCGCTCGCCGTCGCGACGATCCTCGCCGAGCTGGGCATGGACACGACCACGCTGGTCGCGGCGCTGCTGCACGACACCGTCGAGGACACCGACTACTCCCTGGAACGGCTGCGGGCCGACTTCGGCGACGAGGTCGCGCACCTGGTCGACGGCGTCACCAAGCTCGACAAGGTCGAGTTCGGTTCGGCCGCCGAGGCCGAGACCATCCGCAAGATGGTCGTGGCGATGGCCCGTGACCCGCGGGTGCTCGTCATCAAGCTGTCCGACCGGCTGCACAACATGCGCACCATGCGCTTCCTGCGGCCGGAGAAGCAGGTCAAGAAGGCGAACGAGACCCTGGAGGTGTTCGCCCCGCTCGCGCACCGGCTCGGCATGGCCACGGTGAAGCTGGAGCTGGAGGACCTGTCGTTCGCGATCCTGCAACCGAAGAAGTACCAGGAGATCGTGCGGCTGGTCGCCGACCGGGCGCCGTCCCGGGACACCTACCTGCGCCAGGTCATCGACGAGGTGACCTCGCAGCTGGACTCGGCCCGCATCCCGGCGAAGGTCGAGGGACGCCCGAAGCACTACTACTCGATCTACCGGAAGATGATCGTCAAGGGCCGGGACTTCGACGACATCCACGACCTCGTCGGCGTCCGCGTGCTGGTCGACGAGGTGCGCGACTGCTACGCCGCGATCGGCATGGTGCACGCGCTGTGGCAGCCGATGCCGGGCCGGTTCAAGGACTACATCGCCCAGCCCCGGTTCGGGGTCTACCAGTCGCTGCACACCACGGTCATCGGCCCCGACGGCAAGCCCCTCGAGGTGCAGATCCGCACGCACGCGATGCACCGCACCGCCGAGTACGGCATCGCCGCGCACTGGCGGTACAAGGAGGTCCGCGGCGGCGCGGGCAAGGAGGTCGAGGTCGAGGAGATGGCGTGGATGCGCCAGCTGCTCGACTGGCAGCGCGAGGCCGCCGACCCCGGCGAGTTCCTCGACTCGCTGCGCTTCGACCTCGCCGCGCGGGAGATCTTCGTGTTCACCCCGAAGGGCGACGTCGTCACCCTGCCCACCGGGGCGACCCCGATCGACCTGGCGTACGCGGTGCACACCGAGGTCGGACACCGCTGCATCGGGTCGCGGGTCAACGGCAAGCTGGTCGCCCTGGAACGGGAGCTGTCCTCCGGCGACGTCGTCGAGATCTTCACCTCGAAGGCCGAGGACGCGGGCCCCAGCCGGGACTGGTTGCAGATCGCCAAGTCCCCGCGGGCGAAGGCGAAGATCAAGCAGTGGTTCGCCAAGGAGCGCCGCGAGGAGGCCGTCGAGGAGGGCAAGGAGGCGATCACCCGGGAGGCGCGGCGTACCGGGATGCCGCTGCAGCGGCTCGTCTCGGCCGACGCGATGTCCGCGATCGCCCGGGAGATGCACTTCACCGACGTCTCGGCCCTCTACGCCGCCGTCGGCGAGCACCAGGCCAGCGCCCAGCACGTCGTCCAGCGGCTGGTGGCGTGGTTCGGCGGCGAGGAGGAGGCCGAGGAGGAGCTCGCCGAGCGGGCGACGCCGTCCACGGTCCGGCACCGGCGGCCGTCCGGGGACGCCGGCGTCGTCGTGCAGGACGCCGACGGCAACCCGATGGGCGACCTGTACGTCAAGCTCGCCCGCTGCTGCACCCCGGTACCCGGTGACGAGATCCTCGGCTTCGTCACCCGCGGCGGCGGGATCAGCGTGCACCGCACCGACTGCACCAACGCCGGCGACCTCACCGCGCGGGAGGAGCGCCTGGTCGACGTCGCCTGGTCGGTGTCGCCGGAGTCGGTGTTCCTGGTCGCGATCCAGGTGGAGGCGCTCGACCGGCACCGGCTGCTGTCCGACGTGACGAAGGTGCTGGCCGACGAGAAGGTCAACATCCTGTCGGCGTCGACGACGACGTCCCGGGACCGGGTCGCGGTCTCCCGGTTCTCCTTCGAGATGGGCGACCCCAAGCACCTCGGGCACCTGCTGCAGGCGGTGCGCAACATCGAGGGCGTCTACGACGTCTACCGCGTCACGAGTGCGGCGTAGCCGCCCGTGAGTGGATGGGAGGGCCGGAGCCCTCCTGTCCACTCACGAGGTGCGTTCGATGCGGACCGGGACGTTCGGGGTGCCGTCCCCGGACCCGGCCGACTCGCCGCCCTTCGCGACGGTGTCCAGGGTCGCGAGGCCCTGCGGGCCGATCGAACCGAAGACCGTGTAGTTCGGCGGCAGCTGGGCGTCGCCGTAGATCATGAAGAACTGGCTGCCGTTGGTGTCCGGGCCGGCGTTCGCCATGGCGAGCAGCCCGCGGCCGTAGGTGAGCCCGGGGAAGACCTCGTCCGCGAACGAGTAGCCGGGGCCGCCGTTGCCCTGCCCGGTCGGGTCACCGCACTGCAGGACCTGCAGGCCGGGGCTGGTGGTGAGCCGGTGGCAGGAGGTGCCGTCGAAGAAACCCTGTTCGGCGAGGTGCACGAAGCTGTGCACCGTGCACGGCGCGAGCCCCCGGTCGAGGGTGAGGTCGATCGGCCCGGCGCTGGTCTGCAGGGTGGCGGGCACCGTGCCCGCGGCGGGCACCGGACCGGCGGCGGGCGGGCCGACCGGCTTGGACGCCGGCTCGGGCGACGCGGGGTAGTCGCAGTTCACCGACGCGGGCAGCGCGGTCGGGCGCTGCGGCAGCGGCACCGTCGGCAGGGCCGAGGTGTCCGGCCCGCCGCCCGCGGCCGCCGGCTCGGCCGGCCCGCTCCACGCCGAGGTGAGCGCGTAGACGACGGCGGCGACCAGCGCAACCACGAGGACCGTCGCCACCGCGGCGATCGTGGTGGTTCGTTTCCGCTTCGCCGCCCGCTCGGCCCGGCGGGCCTGCTGGGCCGCCAGCTTCCGCTTCGCCGCCTCCCGGCGCTGCTGATTCGTCGCCACGCTCCGCCGACTCCCCTGCGATGATCACTCGTCCCGCGGGGAGGGTAGCGGGGCGACCTGGGAGCGAATCCGGGAGACCACGGTTCTAGGGTGGGGGCGCGGGACCCTGCGCATTCGACCGTGGCCGGGCGCGGGTTCCGCGCACCTGCCGGCATCGAGAGGACGTGGACCCACTGTGACCGCCACCGAGCAGCGAGCCGACGGCGCCCGGGCGCGCAAGCCCGAGCCGTTCGCCGCGCCGAAGGGCATCCCGGAGTACCTGCCGCCGGACTCGGCCGGGTTCGTGCACGTCCGGGACACCCTCGCCGCGGCCGCGGCCCGCGCCGGGTACGGCCACATCGAGCTGCCGGTCTTCGAGGAGACCGGGCTCTACGCCCGCGGGGTGGGGGAGTCCACCGACGTCGTCTCCAAGGAGATGTACACGTTCGCCGACCGGGGCGAGCGGTCGGTGACGCTGCGGCCCGAGGGGACCGCGGGCGTCGTCCGGTCGGTGATCGAGCACAGCCTCGACAAGCAGGGCCTGCCGGTGAAGCTGCGCTACACGGGGCCGTTCTTCCGCTACGAGCGCCCGCAGGCCGGGCGCTACCGGCAGCTGCAGCAGGTCGGCGTGGAGGCGATCGGCGTCGACGACCCCGCGCTCGACGCCGAGGTGATCGCGATCGCCGACGAGGGCTTCAAGGCGCTCGGCCTCACCGGCTACCGGCTGGAGATCACCTCGCTCGGGGACGCCGAGTGCCGTCCCGCCTACCGGGCGCGGCTGCAGGAGTTCCTGGCCGGGCTGGACCTCGACGAGCCGACGAAGGCCCGCGCCGAGATCAACCCGCTGCGGGTGCTCGACGACAAGCGGCCCGAGGTTCGCGCCGCCATGGCCGAGGCGCCGCTGCTCATGGACCACCTGTCGGACGCCGCCGCGGCGCACCACGCCGCCGTCCTCGAACACCTCGACGACCTCGGTGTCGCGTACACACCGAACCCGCGGATGGTGCGCGGCCTGGACTACTACACGAAGACGACCTTCGAGTTCGTGCACGACGGGCTCGGCGCCCAGTCCGGGATCGGCGGCGGCGGACGCTACGACGGCCTCATGGCCACCCTCGGCGGGCCGGAGCTGTCCGGGGTCGGGTTCGGCATCGGCGTCGACCGGACGCTCCTGGCCTGCGGTGTCGAGGGCGTCCAGCCGTGGTCGGCGGCACGCTCCGAGGTGTTCGGCGTCCCGCTCGGGGACGCCGCGAAACGCCGCCTGGTCACGATCGCGGCCGGGCTGCGGGCGCGGGGGGTCCGGGTGGACCTGTCCTACGGCGGCCGCGGGCTCAAGGGCGCGATGAAGTCCGCCGACCGGTCCGGAGCCCGGTTCGCGCTGGTGCTCGGCGAGCGGGACCTGGCGGGTGGGACGATCGGGCTCAAGGACCTGGTCTCCGGCGAGCAGCAGGACGTGCCGCTGGACGCGGTCGTGGAGGCCGTGGTGACCGCGGTCGCCGCCGAGGTCGATCCCGGCGGCCGATGAGCGGGGAGGACCGCGAGCGCTGGGACGCCCGGCACCTCGGGCTCGGCCCGGGCACGCCGCAGCCGCCGGACGCGTTGCGCGGGCACCTCGACCTGGTGCCGGCCCAGGGCCGTGCCCTGGACGTGGCGTGCGGGCGGGGCGCCGTCGCCGTGTGGCTGGCCGGCCGGGGCCTGGACGTCGTCGCCGTCGACGTCTCGCCGGCCGGTCTGGCCGCCGCGGCGGAGCTGGCGACCGCGGAACGGCCGCCCGGCCGGATCCGCTGGGTCGAGGCCGATCTCGACGACGGGTTCCCGATCGAGGACGGGACCTACGACGTCGTCGTCTGCCAGCGGTTCCGGGCTCCCGCGCTGTACCCGGTGCTGGCGTCGGCGGTCGCGCCCGGCGGACTGCTGGCGATCACCGTGCTGTCCGAGGTCGGCGACGCCGGCGGGCGGTTCCGCGCCGCGCCCGGCGAGCTGGTCCGGGCGTTCGCAGACCTGGAGATCGTGGCGCACCACGAGGACGCCGGGGAGGCGCACCTGCTGGCGAGGCGCCCCGCCTGACGGGTCAGCGCCGCGCGACGACCAGTGCCGCGAGGCCCGTGGTGACCGGCACCGCGGCCACCAGCCCGATGCTGCCCACCAGCGTCCTGACGATCTCGGTCGCGACGTCCTGGCTGGTCAGCACCTCGGTCACCCCGCCGGCGGCGACGCTGAACAGCAGCAGCAACGGCAGCGCGGCGCCGGCGTAGGCCAGCACGAGGGTGTTCACCGCGGACGCGACGTGGTCCCGCCCGATCCGCATCCCGGCGGCGAACAGCTTCCCGGCACCGAGCTCCGGGTCGGCGGCACCGAGCTCCCAGACGGCCGACGCCTGGGTGACCGTGACGTCGTCCAGCGCGCCCAGGGCGCCGATCACCAGCCCGGCCAGCACCAGCCCGCGCGGGTCGATCGGGACGCCGGGCCCGAGGGTGCCGATGAGGTTCGTGGTCGTGTCGTCCAGGCCGGTCAGCCGGGCCGCGGCGGTGAACGCGGAGCCGAGCACGCCGATCAGGGCGAGCGAGGCCAGCGTCCCCAGCACGGCGCAGGAGGTCCGGGCGCTGAACCCGTGCGTCAGGTACAGCACCACGAACATGATCAGGCACGCGCCGGTCACCGCGACCGCCAGCGGCGAGCGCCCGGACAGGATCGAGGGCAGCACGAACCACAGCAGCACCGCGAAGCTGAGGAGCAGCCCGGCCAGCGCGGCGAGCCCGCGCAGCCGGCCGAGCAGCACGACGGCCAGCGCGAACGCCGCCGCCAGCCAGATCAGCGGGGGTCCGCGCTGGAAGTCGTTGAGCTGGTAGGACCCGGCCTCGTCGGGGTTGCCCCCGGACCAGGCGAGCGTCACCGGGTCGCCGGCGGCGAAGCGCGGGCTGGACGGTTCGTCCGGGACGAGCTGCACGAGGGTCCGGCCGGCCCGTGGACCGTCGGTCATGGTGACGGTGACGCCGGTGCAGGCGCCGTCCCCGGAGCCGGGGGTGCAGTCGGCGACCTGCACGGCCGTCACCTCGGCGCGGACCTGCTGGGTCGGCGGCAGCTCGGGCACCGGGGCCTGCCCGGGCCACAGCAGCGCCACCCCGGCGAGGGTGGCGAGCGCGCACGGCACGAGCAGGGCGACCAGCAGGTTCCGGACGCGGCGGCCGGCCGGGGTGGCGGCGCCGTGCCCGTGGCCGTGCCCGTGGCCGGTCGCGGGGGGCGCATCGCCGGGCTGTGTGTGCCCGGTTGCGGGGGGCGTACCACCGGGCTGTGCGTGCCCGGTCGCGGGGGGCGCATCGCCGGGCTGTGTGTGCCGGGTTCCGGGGGGCGTACCGCCGGACCGTGCCGGTCCGCGAGCCGGCCGGCGGCGCCGGCGGGCCGGTTCCGGGGCCGCCGACCGGGCCCGCGACGAGCCGGTGCCCTCCGGACCGTCCTCCGCTGGGTGGTCGGATTCCGGTCCGGGTGACCTCGTGGTGCCGGACGTCGGGGACCGGTCGACGGCCGCGCTCCCGGCCTCACCTGCCGGCGGCGCGCCGGGCCGGTCCGGCGGTGACGCGGGAGAGGCCGGATGCCCGCCCGTCCGGTCGCCGGGTGCCATCGGGTACCGGCCCCACCACTCCGCGGGTGGGCCGTTCTCGGCCGGGCGGTGTTCGGCCGGGCGGTTCTCGGCCGGTCCGCTCGTGACCGGACGGTTCTCGGCCGGGCCGGATGCGTGTCTCGGTGCCCGGGGGGTGTCGTCGCCGCCGGTGGGGTGCGCGGCGCGGCGGGCGCGGGTGACCTGCTCGGTGTCCGGTTCCGCCGCCCGGTGCCGGCTGCCCCCGGCCCGGCGACGCCCGGGCTCGTGCTGCCCGGGTCCGTCCTGCCTGCGCGGGTCCTGCCCGGGGTCGTCCTGCCGGGGGTCGTTCGGTCCGGCGTCGTTCGGTCGGGGGGCGTCCGGTCCGCGTCCGTCCGGCCGTCGCCCGTCCGGCCGGCGCGGGTTCCGGCGCGGCGGCTCGGCGTCCGGCGGGCCCGGACGGCGCGGATCGGGCGGGTGCACCCCCGCATCCTCGCAGTCGATCTCCGGATCGCCGACCGGCGCTCGCCCGGACGACACCGTCCGGCGACGACCGGTTGCCGGCTGCTCGAACTTGTGTTCGAATATGGGTGTGCGGTGGAGCGGACAGCAGGTGGGACTCGACGGGATCGGCACCGATGCGGCGCTGCCCGGGATGCGCGGGTTGCTGCGCAGCGTGCGGACCCCGGAGTTCGCGGGCACGGTCTTCCACGAGGTGGAGGCGCGGTCGGTGCTGAACCGGGTGCCGTCGTCGTCGCCGATGCCGTTCGGCTGGACGGTCAACCCGTACCGCGGCTGCTCCCATGCCTGCACCTACTGCCTGGACGGGGCGACCCCGGTGCTGACCGCCGACGGCCGCTCCCGGCCCATCGGCGAGCTCCGGGCCGGCGACGAGGTCGTCGGCACGGTGCCCGACGCGCGCGGCCGGCGGCGGTTCGTCCGCACCCCGGTGCTGGCGCGCTGGTCCACCCATCGCCGGGCGCAGCGGGTGGTCCTCGACGACGGCACGCTGCTGGTGACCTCGGCCGAACACCGTTTCCTCACCCGGGGCGGGTGGGCGCACGTCCGGCCCGGGCGGTGCCGGGCGTCGGCGGACCGGCCGCACCTGCGCCCCGGCTCGGAGCTGGCCGGTCCCGGTGCCGCGGCGATGCCGGGCCGGCCCCGGCCGGACGGCTACGCGCAGGGCTACCTCTGCGGGCTGGCCCGGGCCGATGCGGTCCGCGGCCGGGTGACCGCCGCTCCGTTCCCGTCGGCATGGGTGGAGCTGGAGGCGCTGGCCCGGGCCCACCACCTGCTCACGTCGCGGCCGGTGGTGGCGCACGGTCCGGACCGCGCGCCGCGTCCCGCGGCCGGCGGGGTCGCGGCGGTCGCGGGGGAGCGGCCTTCACCGGCGGCCTGGCCGGACCGACCCGGCCCCGGCTGGTCCGCCGGCTTCCTCGGTGGCGTGCTGGACGTGTGCGGCGAGGTGAGCGCCGGAGTGCTGCGGGTCGTCCCCGCCGACGAGGTGCTCACCCGGGCGACCGTCGAGGCGCTGCGCCGGCTCGGGTTCCGGGTCGCGTCCGAACCGTCGGGCCGGCCGGGCGGCCGCGCCCTGCGGGTGCTGGGCGGGGCTGCCGAGCAGCTGCGGCTGGTCGCCGCCGCCGACCCGGCCGTGGCCCGGGTGCGCGACGTCGGCGGCGCGCTCGTGGAGGAACCACCGGACGGTGCCCCGCGGGTCGTCGACGTGGAGGACACCGGGGAGATCGTCCCGATGGTCGACATCACGACCGGCACCGGCGACTTCGTCGCGGCCGGTGTCGTGAGCCACAACTGCTTCGCCCGGAACACGCACACCTACCTGGACCTGGACGCGGGCGCCGACTTCGACTCGCAGATCGTGGTGAAGGTGAACGTGGCCCGCGTCCTGGAACGGGAGCTGGCCCGGCCGGGCTGGCGCCGCGAGCACGTCGCGATGGGCACCAACACCGATCCCTACCAGCGCGCCGAGGGTCGCTACCGGCTGATGCCGGGCGTGATCTCCGCGCTCGCCCGGTCGGGCACGCCGTTCTCGATCCTCACCAAGGGCACCGTCCTCACCCGGGACCTCCCGGAACTGGCCGCCGCGAACGCCGACGTCCGGGTCGGGACCGGGGTGTCGATCGCGCTGCTGGACCGCGGCCTGCAGGCGCGGCTCGAACCCGGGACACCGAGCCCGCGGGCCCGCCTGGACCTGGTCCGCCGGATCACCGACGCCGGGCTGCCGTGCGGGGTGATGGTCGCGCCCGTGCTGCCCTGGCTCACCGACTCCGAGGAGGCGCTCGACGCGGTGCTCGCGGAGATCGCCGCCGCCGGCGCGACCGGTGCGACGGTGCTCGCGCTGCACCTGCGCCCCGGAACCCGGGAATGGTTCCTGCAGTGGCTCGCCCGGGAGTACCCGAAGTTGCTGCCGCGCTACGAGCGGCTCTACCGGCGGGGCGCCAACGCCGACCGGGAGTACCGGACCGCGCTGCACCGGCGGGTCGTCCCGCTGCTGGCCCGGCACGGCCTGGACCGGCGGGATCCGGCAGCCGGGGACCCCGCGTCGCGGAAGCCGGTGCGGGATCTGGGTTGGACCCGTCAGGAGGAGCCACCTGCCGTGCCCGACCCGCGGGCCGGCCAGCTGAGCCTGCTGTAACGCCGCGAGGGCGGGCGGATAGCCTTGTCCGCCGTGATGCGAACCCACCCCGTCGGCACGCTGCGTGCCGAGAACGCCGGCCAGACCGTGACCCTCGCCGGATGGGTGGCGCGCCGCCGGGATCACGGCGGCGTGATCTTCATCGACCTGCGTGACCGGTCCGGGAGCGCCCAGGTGGTGTTCCGCGAGGGCGAGATGGCCGAGCGGGCCCACCGGCTGCGGGCCGAGTTCTGCGTACAGGTCGTCGGCGAGGTCGTCCGGCGCCCCGCCGGCAACGAGAACCCCGAGCTGCCCACCGGTGACATCGAGGTCACGGTCACCGAGCTGCGGGTGCTGTCCGAGTCGGCGCCGCTGCCGTTCCCGATCGACGAGCACACCGGCGTCGGCGAGGAGATCCGCCTGACGCACCGCTACCTCGACCTGCGCCGCACCGGCCCGGCGTCGGTGATGAAGCTGCGCAGCGACGTCAACAAGGCCGCCCGGGACGTGCTGGCCGGCGAGGACTTCATCGAGGTCGAGACGCCGACCCTGACCCGCTCGACCCCGGAGGGCGCCCGGGACTTCCTCGTCCCGGCCCGGCTGCGGCCCGGCTCGTGGTACGCGCTGCCGCAGAGCCCGCAGCTGTTCAAGCAGCTGCTGATGGTCGGCGGCCTGGAGCGCTACTTCCAGATCGCGCGCTGCTACCGGGACGAGGACTTCCGTGCCGACCGGCAGCCCGAGTTCACCCAGCTCGACATCGAGATGAGCTTCGTCGAGCAGGACGACGTCATCGCGCTGGCCGAGAAGGTGCTGGTCGCGCTGTGGAAGCTGGTCGGCCACGAGATCCCGACGCCGATCCCGCGGATGAGCTACGCCGAGGCCATGTCCCGCTTCGGGTCCGACAAGCCGGACCTGCGGTTCGGCATCGAGCTGACCGAGCTCACCGGGTACTTCGCGAACACCGGGTTCCGGGTGTTCCAGAACCCCTACGTCGGCGCCGTCGTCATGCCGGGAGGTGCCGCGCAGCCGCGCAAGGTGCTCGACGGCTGGCAGGAGTGGGCCAAGCAGCGCGGCGCCCGCGGGCTCGCCTACGTCCTGATCGGTGAGGACGGGACGGTCGACGAGCGCGGCCCGGTCGTGAAGAACCTGTCCGAGGCCGAGCGGGCCGGGCTGGCCGAGGCCACCGGTGCGAACCCCGGCGACTGCATCTTCTTCGCGGCCGGCACGCCGTCCGAGGCCCGCGCCCTGCTGGGCGCCGCCCGCGGCGAGATCGCGCGGCGGATCGGCGCGATCGACGAGTCCGCGTGGTCGTTCGTGTGGATCGTGGACGCCCCGCTGTTCGAGTCGACCGCCGACACCGACGACGTCGCGGTGGGCTCGGGGGCCTGGACGGCGTTGCACCACGCGTTCACCTCGCCGACCCCGGAGTGGATCGACACCTTCGAGCAGGACCCCGGGAACGCGCTCGCGTACGCCTACGACATCGTCTGCAACGGCAACGAGATCGGCGGCGGCTCCATCCGTATCCACGACCCCGAGGTCCAGAAGCGGGTCTTCGAGGTCATGGGCCTGTCCGAGACCGAGGCCAAGGAGAAGTTCGGCTTCCTGCTCGACGCGTTCTCCTACGGCCCGCCCCCGCACGGCGGGATCGCGTTCGGGTGGGACCGGATCACCGCGCTGCTCGCCGGCGTCGATTCGATCCGGGAGGTCATCGCGTTCCCGAAGACCGGCGGCGGCTTCGACCCGCTGACCCACGCGCCGGCGCCGATCACCGCCGCCCAGCGCAAGGAGGCCGGGGTCGACGCGGCGCCGGCCGGTCGCGCCCCCGGTGGGTCCGCCCCCGGCAAGCCCGGCGAGACCGGTGGCGGTGCCCCGGAGAAGCCCGGGCCCGCCGCGTAGCCCGTGCTGCACCTGCGCGTGGTCTGCCCGCCCGAGCGGACCGCCGACGTCCGCGACGTCCTCACCGGCGAGCCGGGGGCGGCCCACCTGGTCGTCCAGCGCGGGGTCGCGGTGCAGCCGGCCGGGGACCTGGTCGAGGCCGTCGTCGCGCGCGAGTGCGCCGACGACGTCCTCGCGCGCCTCGCCGACCTCGGGGTCGACCACGACGGCGGGATCACCCTCGAAGAGCTCGACACCGTGCTGTCCGACCGGGCCGACGCGGCCGAGGAGGCCGCCCCCGGGGACGGGACGGACGCCGTCGTCTGGGACGAGCTGATCAACCGCACCGGCACCGAGTCGCGGCTCTCGGCCACGTTCCTCGCGTTCCTCACGATCGCCTGCCTGCTCGGCGCGATCGGGGCCGTCACCGACTCCCCGGTCACCGTGGTCGGGGCGATGGTGCTCGGCCCGGAGTTCGGCCCGATCGCGGCGACGGCGGTCGGCCTGGTGCTGCGCCGGGGCGACCTGCTCCGCCGCGGCGGCCTCGCCCTGGCGGCCGGGTTCCCGTTCGCGATGCTGGTGACCGCGGGCGCCACGCTGCTGTTCGACCTGTTCGGCTGGCTGTCGGCGTCGTCGCTCGCGCACCTGCCCCAGACCGACTTCATCTACGAGGTCGGGCCGTTCTCGCTGGTCGTCGCGGTGCTGGCGGGCGCGGCCGGGATGCTGTCGCTGACCTCGGCACGGTCCTCGGCGCTGGTCGGGGTGTTCATCTCGGTGGTGACGGTGCCGGCCGCCGGGTTCGCGTCGGCCGCCGCCGTCGAGGGCCGCTGGTACGAGGCCGGGATGTCGGCCCTGCAACTGGGCGTCAACCTGGCGGGGATGACCGTCGCGGCGGCGCTGGTCCTGCTGCTGGCCCGCCGGCGTACCCGGCGTCGGGGCGCGGACCGCGGGCTCCCCGACGGGTAGGGTCTCCTCCGATGACCGATCCGCAGGCGACTCCCGGCGCGGTCGCGGCGGTGGCCGGCGCCGCGCGGCTGCTGTCCCGGCGGGCGGGCTCGGAGGTGGAACTCTCCGAACCGGAGGACCTCGGCGGGAGCGGCAGCTCGGTCGTGGCCCGGGCCCGGATGGCGCAGAACCCCTTCTCGGACCGGCGCAGCGTCGTCATCAAGCAGTACCAGGACGTCCCCGGGCCCTCCGACCCGTTCCGCTACGAGGTGGCGTCCTGCCAGCTGTTCACCGCGCTGCCCGCCGACGTCCGGCCCAGCCCCGTGATCATCGCGCACGACCCGGACCAGCGGCTGCTCGTGCTCGAGGACCTGGGCCGCAGCATGACGCTCGCCGACAAGCTGTTCGGCCCGGACCGGGAGGCCGCCCGCACCTGCCTGCTCGGCTGGGCGCGCGGCCTGGGCCGGATGCAGGCGGCGACCGCCGGGCGGGAGGGCGACTTCGGGGCGCTGCTGCGCCGCCTCGGCGAGAAGGTCCGCCGGGACCCGGTCGCAGACCAGGCCCGCGCCGCGCTCGCCGGGCTCCCGGACCTGCTCGCCGACGCCCTCGGCGTCCACGTGCCCGACCTGGCGGTGCTGGAGGCGCACGGTGGGGTCCGGCTGCTCGGCGGGACCGGGTTCCGGGCGTTCAGCCCGTCCGACACCTGCCCGGACAACAACCTGGTCACCAGCCGCGGGGTCCGGTTCGTCGACTTCGAGTGGGGCTGCTTCCGGGACGTCGTGCTGGACGCCGCCTACGTCCGCCTCCCGTTCCCCGCCTGCGCGGCCAGCTTCGCGCTGCCCGCGCCGGTGGCGACCCAGATGCTCGACGCCTGGCGGGCCGAGGTCACCCCGGTGTGGCCCGAGCTCGACGACCCGGAGGTGCTCGAGTCCCGGCTCGGTGACGCGCACCTGCTGTGGGTGTGGTGGTCGACCTGGCTGCTGCTGCCCCGGTTGCTGCACCGGGACGGCCCGATCGGCGCCGACGCCGGCCGGTCCCCGCGGATCTCCACCGCGCTGCGGCACTACTGGCGCGGGCTGGCCGCGGTCGCGGCGGACACCGAACGGCCGGCGACCGCGGACCTGGCGGGCGCCGTCGTCGACGCGCTGGACGCCCGGTTCCCGGACGCGCCGTCCGAGCTCCCGGTGTTCCCGGCGTTCCGGGTGCCCGACCGGTAACTGTTCGCGTCCCGGTCCGGGACGCGTCACCGGCTGCACACCCCCGCGGAGGGCCGGCGGGTGATCGTGGGCGCGTGCGCCCCGTGATCGCGTCCACCACCGTCGCCGATCCCGCCCGTACCCGCGCCACCCCGCCGGGGAGCGGGCGCCCCGTCCGGCACCTGGTCGTGCTGGGCGACTCCACCGCCGTCGGGCTGGGAGACCCCCGGCCCGGCGGCGGCTGGCGGGGGTTCGGCCCGCTGCTGCGGGACGCCCTGTCCGACCCGTCCCGCCCGGACGGGCACGTCCGCCTCGACAACCACGCGCGCACCGGCGCCCGGATGGCCGCCACCCGGCACGAGCAGGTCCCGGCGGCTGCGGCCGCCCGCCCCGACGTCGTCGTGCTGTGCGCGGGCATGAACGACACGATGCGCTCGGACTTCGACCCGGCGGCGCTCCGCCGGGACTGTGCCGAGGCCCTCGACCTGCTGGGCCGGGCCGGGGTGACCGTGCTGCTGGTCCGGTTCCACGACCACACCCGGGTGTTCCGGCTGCCGGCCGTGCTGCGCCGGGCACTGGCGGCCCGGATCGCGGCGCTCAACGCGGCGCTCGACGGCGCGGTCGCCGACGCGGGGATCCCGGTGGGCGTGCTCGACCTGGACGTGCCGGCCTCCTACGAGGCCGCAGCCTGGAGCGTCGACCGGCTGCACCCGTCCGAGCTGGGACACCGGCTGCTCGCCCGGGGGATGGCCGAGCTGCTCGCGGCCCGCGGCTGGGCGGTGCCCGGCACGGTCGGGCTGGCACCCGAGGGCGGCCGGGAGGTGACCGCGTGGCACCGCGGGGCGTGGCTGGTCGTCAAGGGCGTGCCGTGGCTGTGCCGGCGCGGCCGCGACCTCGGCCCGGTGATGCTCCGCGGGGTGGCGGAGGGTGCACGGCTGCGGTGAGCCGCGGGCTCACAGCCGGCGCAGGAAGTTCCCGATCCGCTCGACGGCCTGCTCCAGCTGCGGCAGCGCGGTCGCGTACGAGCACCGGATGTGGCCCTCACCGGACGGGCCGAACACGTCCCCGGGGACGACGGCGACCGACTCCTCACGCAGCAGCCGCTCCGCGAACGTCTCCGAGTCCAGCCCCGACGCGCGGATGCTCGGGAACGCGTAGAACGCCCCCTCCGGTTCCCGGCAGTCCAGGCCGATCTCGCGCAGGCCCTTCACGAACACCCGGCGGCGCCGGTCGTAGTCGGCCACCATCTCGGCGACGTCGCCCTCGGCGTGGGTCAGCGCCTCCACCGCGGCCAGCTGGGAGATGTGCGGTGCGCACAGCATCGTGTACTGGTGCACCCGCAGGCAGAGCTCCGCGATCGGGCGGGGTGCGGCCAGCCAGCCGACCCGCCAGCCGGTCATCGCCTGCGCCTTGGAGAACCCGCCGAGCACCACCGTCCGCTCGCGGGCGCCCGGGACCGCGCCCAGGCAGGTGTGGGTGCCCTGGTAGGTCAAGCGGTCGTAGATCTCGTCGGACAGCAGGTAGAGGTCGTGCCGCTCGGCCAGCGCGACGAGCGCGCGCAGCACCTCCGGCGGTTGCACCGCGCCGGTCGGGTTGGCCGGCGAGCCGATCAGGATCGCCTTGGTGCGCGGGGTGACCGCGGCCTCGACGGCGGCGACGTCGATGAGGAAGCCGTCCTCGGCGCGGGTCGGGACCCCGACCGGGACGCCGCCGGCGAACGACACGCACGGCTGGTACGCCACGTAGCAGGGCTCCGGGACGAGCACCTCCTCGCCCGGGTTGAGGATCACCCGGAACGCCAGGTCGAGGCCCTCGGAGACCCCGGTCGTGACCAGGCACTCGGTGGCCGGGTCGTAGTGCGCGTCGTACCGGGACGCCAGGTCGGCGCAGATCAGCTCGCGCAGCCGCGGGAGACCCGCGTTGCCGGTGTAGGTGGTGTAGCCGTGCTCGAGCGCGTAGATCCCGGCCTCGCGGATCCGCCACGGGGTCACGAAGTCCGGTTCGCCGACGCCGAGCGAGATGACGTCCTCCATCTCCGCGGCGATGTCGAAGAAGCGCCGGATCCCGGACGGCGGGATGGCCGTGATCGTCTCGTTGAGCGGCTTCACGGCGTCACCGGCAGGCGGTGGTCGGACTCCGGCTCGGCGAAGGTGTCGCCGTCGCGCTTGTGGGTCGCCAGCACGAAGTGGGTGGCCGTGGACCGCACCCGGTCGATGGTGGACAGCTTGTGCGACACGAAGTCGGAGACGGCCCGGATGTCCGGTGCGACGACCGTGCAGCGCAGGTCGTGCCCGCCGGAGACCAGGTAGCAGTCGCGGACCTCCGCGAACCGGGAGATGCGGGCGGCGACGTCGTCGAACCCGACCCCGCGGGCCGGGGTCACCGAGACGTCGATGAACGCGGTGACCTGGGCGCCGGCCCGGCCCGCGCCCTCCACGCCGGGGCCGCCGTCCTCGTAGCGGGCCCAGTCGACGACGGCCTTGTGCCGCCGGATCACCCCGGTCCGTTCCCAGTCGGCGATCCGGGCGTCGACCTCCTCCACCGGCAGGCCGAGCATGGTGGCGACGGTGGCGTGGCTCAGGGACGCGTCGCGTTCGAGCAACTCGAGGATCTCCCGCACGCCCCGCACCCTACGACCCGTCCGCCGCGGTCCGCCCGGTGCCACGAGGGAAACGGGCGGCCGAACGGCACGACACGATCGCGTTCCGGATCGCGTCACTATCGGTGGCCCGGGATATCGTCCCGAGCCATGAGCAATCAGCCTCCATTCGGCGGTTCCGGAGAGCGCCCGGAGAGTAATCAGTACGGTCAGCCGGAGCAGCAGCCCGGGCAGCCGGGCCCGTACGGGCAGCAGGGGCCGGGGCAGTACGGCCAGCCCGGCCAGGCGGGCCAGCCGGGCCAGCCGGGACAGGGTCAGCCGGGTCAGCCCGGGCAGCACGGCCAGCAGAACCAGCCGGGCCAGCCCGGTCCGCAGGGGCAGCCGACCCAGCACGCGCAGTCGCCCTACGGCGCCGGCCCGGCCGGGGCGCAGCAGGGCCGGCCGCCCGGCTACCCGCCGTTCCCGTCGTCGTCGGGCGCGAACCCGTCGCCGCCGCCGTCGAACCCGCTGACGGCGCTGTTCGACTTCGGTTTCAACCAGTTCGTGACGCCCTACGTCGTCAAGTTCCTCTACATCCTGCTGACCGCCGTGCTGGTGATCGGCTGGATCGGCGTCGTGATCGCCGGGTTCACGCAGGGGATCGGCGTCGGGCTGCTGGCCCTGGTCGGCGGCGCACTCGCGTTCCTGATCTACCTGACCCTGATCCGGGTGACGCTCGAGTTCTACTACGCCGTCGTGCGGATGTCCGAGGACATCCACCACCGGCGCTGACCGCGCCCCCGGTCAGGCGGCCCGCCGGGCGGGTGCGGGCACCTGACCCGCGGCCGGGACCCGCCGGGCCGGGTCCAGCAGGCCGCACTCGAGGTCGACGAGGTGGGCGCGGGTGCACGGACCGCAGACGTACACGGGGCCGCCCGGGCCGTGGTGACTGCTCCAGTCGAGGCCGCGGGCGTCGGCCGGGGTGCGGAGACGGGTGCAGAGCGGGCAGCACAGGATCGTGTCCATGCCCCGTGAGGGTGCCCGGCGCGTGTTGCCGGACGGTGACGCGGCGCGTCGCGGGCGTTGCGTTCCGTCGACGATCCGGGGTCGCGCCCAGGGGAGCGGGGCTGTCCGGAGGCGACCCCGCCGCCGCGGCAGACCGGGTGAACCGGGGGCCGGATCACGAATCGTGGGGAGATGTGGCCGAACCCGGCCCCGGATCGCCGGTTCAGGGCTAGGGTGCGCCCGCATGAGTGATGAGCCGCCACAGGGCGGTGACCCCCGTCAGGGGGCAGGGGGATCGTCGCCGGGGCAACCGGACAGGCCGGGTGCCCAGCAGCCGCACGGCGGGCGGTACGAGCCGCCGCCCTACGGGCCGCAGTACGGCGGCCAGCAGCCGCAGTACGGCGGCCAGCAGTACGGGACACCCCAGTACGGGGGCCAGCAGTACGGCACACCGCAGTACGGCAGCCAGCACTACGGCGCCCAGCAGTACGGGGGACCGGAGCCCACCGGCCAGCCGTACGCGTACCCGGCCCCCGGCGGGTATCCCGCGTACCCGGCCGCGCCGTCCGGGACGTCCCCGGACCCGCTCGTCCCGTTCTCGTTCGGGGACTGGTTCAGCAAGATCGTGGGCGTGGTGCAGCGCAGTTGGAAGCCCCTGGCGCTCATCCAGCTGGCCGTCTACATCCCGATCGCGATCCTGAACGCCGTTGCTGCGCTGGCGGGCTACACCGCGGCCACCAGCGGGCTCGACCCGACCGGCCTCCCGTCCCCGGGATTCCTGACCGGGACGCTGCTGGTCGGACTGCTGCTGTTCGCGGTGTCACTGGTGGTCTCCGCCCTGGGGCAGGCGGCCTCGGTGTTCGTGGTCGTCCGCGACGCCGCGCAGCGGCCCTACACCCCGCAGCAGGCGCTGGCGTTCGCGCGGAGCCGCGCCCTCCCGGTGATCGGCTGGTCGCTGCTCGCCGGGCTGCTCGTGATGCTCGGGTTCTTCGCCCTCGTCCTGCCGGGCATCTACCTGGCGACCGTGTTCGCCGGCGCGCTGCTCGGCGTCGTCGTCGTCGAACGGGCCGGGATGGGGCGGGCGTTCACGCTGGTCAACCCCCGGTTCTTCCCGGTGCTCGGGCGGTTGCTGGTCCTGCTGGTGGCCGCGATCGTGGCGAGCCTCCTCGTGAGCCTGGTGGTCGGGCCGATCGTGACCCTGAGCCCTGTGCTGGGGCAGCTGGTGAGCACCGTGCTGATCGGCATCCCGGTTGCCGTGGTGGCCGCCGGGGCGACGGTCGTGACCTACGCCGAGAACCGGTTCCACGAGTACAACCCGGTGCACACCCCGGTCCTGGCCGACGAGATCGACCGCCCCTGACGCGCCTGCCGGGACCGGTGCCCTGGCAGGCTGGACGCGATGAGCACCGACGGCCTGTTCGACATCGACCCCGTGACGGAGGACGAACCCGGCTCCGGCCCGCGCCCGGACGCCCCGCTCGCGGCGCGGATGCGCCCGCGCAGCCTGGACGAGGTCGTCGGCCAGGCCGAGCTCCTGAAGCCGGGGGCGCCGCTGCGCCGCCTGCTCGAGGGCGGTGCGGCGGCGTCCGTGCTGCTCTACGGCCCGCCCGGGACCGGCAAGACCACCCTCGCACGGCTCATGGCGGGGGCCGGCGGCGCCGAGCGGCACTTCGTCGCGCTGTCCGCGCTCTCGGCCGGGGTGAAGGAGCTGCGGGCCGTCATCGAGGAGGCCCGCCGGCGCCGCGACCGCAGCGGCACGACGACGGTCCTGTTCATCGACGAGGTGCACCGCTTCTCCCGCACCCAGCAGGACGCGCTGCTCGGCGCCGTCGAGGACCGGCTCGTCCTGCTCGTGGCCGCGACCACCGAGAACCCGTCGTTCTCCGTGGTGTCCCCGCTGCTGTCCCGCTCGCTGGTGCTGCAGCTGCACTCGCTGTCCGAGGACGACGTGCGCACGCTGCTGCGCCGCGCCGTGGCCTCCGAGCACGGCCTGAACGGCGCCGTCACCCTCGCCCCCGAGGGGGAGGACGCGCTGGTCCGGCTCTCCACCGGGGACGGCCGCCGGGCGCTGACCGCGCTGGAGGCGGCCGCCGACGGCGTCCTCGGGGCGGCAGGCGGGTCCACGGTGATCGACCTGGACGCCGTGGAGCGGGCCGTCACCGAGGTCGCGGTCCGCTACGACCGGGCCGGCGACCAGCACTACGACGTCATCAGCGCCTTCATCAAGTCCATCCGCGGCTCCGACCCGGACGCGGCGCTGCACTACCTCGCCCGCATGATCGTCGCGGGGGAGGACCCCCGGTTCATCGCGCGCCGGCTGATGGTGCACGCGTCCGAGGACATCGGCCTCGCCGACCCGACCGCGCTGTCCGCCGCGACCGCGGCCGCGCAGGTCGTCCAGCTCGTCGGGATGCCGGAGGCGCGGATCGCGCTCGCCCAGGCGACCCTGCACCTGGCCACGGCGCCCAAGTCCAACGCGGTGATCACCGCGATCGACGCGGCGATGGCCGACGTGCGGTCGGGGAAGGTGGGTGCCGTCCCGCCGCACCTGCGGGACGGGCACTACGCGGGCGCGCAGAAGCTCGGCAACGCCGTCGGGTACCGGTACCCGCACGACGACCCGGACGGCGTGCTGCGCCAGCAGTACCCGCCCGACGACGTCGTCGGGGTCGACTACTACACGCCGTCGGGCCGCGGCCACGAGCGGACGCTCGCCGAGCGGGTCCCGAAGCTGCGCCGGGTGGTGCGGGGCGGCGGGCACACCTGACGCCGGGGCCTCACGACGCGCGATCGCGCACGCCCGGCGTCGAGGTGCCGGACGGCGTCGGTGCCGTCCGCTCGGGCACCCGCCGGTGCAGGACCACGGTCAGGGCGACGAACACCAGCACGGCCAGGAGCGTCATCACGGTCCAGGCCGCCCATCCCGCCGCTGCCGCGATCCCCGGGGCGAGCAGCACGGCGCCGAGCACCACGAGGCGGCTGACCAGGTGCTCCAGCCCGAACGCGGTCCCCTGGCCGTCGACGTGGGTCTCCTCCACGTAGCTGGAGAACGCGGCCATCCAGGGCCCGAACACGGCGCCGAGCGCGATCCCGAGCCCGCCGAACGCAGTGATCACGAGAGCGGTCGGTGCCCGGCCGCCCATCAGGAGCAGGGCGGCGAGCGCCGCGAGGGCCGCCGCCGAGCCCGCGCCGCCGGCGAGCAGGAACGGGATGCGCAGCTGGAGCCGGTCGGACCAGCGCGACGCCGTGAGGCTGGCGACCAGGTTCGCGCCCCAGAAGAACATCACGATCGCGGACGCGGAGCGGACCGACGTGTCGAGCGCTTCGATGACGAGCATCTGGCCGTAGGCGTTCAGGGTGCCGAGCAGCAGGAACAGCGACGACATGGCCGCCACGAACATCCACACCGTGCCGTCGCGCAGCAGCGGGCGCGGGCCGTCGGCCTCCGGGCCCGTGACCGGCGGGCGCGTGTGCGCCTCCTCGGAGTGCCTGATCTCCCGGCGCACCTCCGGCGAGAGATCCCGCATCGTCGCGGCGACCACGACCGAGCCCACCAGCGAGATGACGGTCATCAGGTAGAGCTGGGCCTGCCAGGTCCCGCCGAGCAGGTCCAGGGTCAGCGCCGTGACCGCGGCGGCGAAGAAGTTGGCGCCGACCCGGCCCCAGGACCAGAACGCGAATGCCTGGGCCCTGCCCATCCGGGGTGCGTAGTCGCGGACCAGCGGCGCGGTCCCGGCGGCCGCGATCCCCTCGACGAGGGCCAGCACGATCCGCGCGACGGTGAACTGGCCGACCGACTCCGCGGTCGCCATGAACAGGCACGACAGGCCGGACAGGAACAGGAACGGCACCATCAGCCGCACCCGCCCGATGCGGTCCACGATCCGGCCGCCGACGTAGCCGGATATCGCGCCGACGAGCAGCGACGAGGCCGTGATCAGGCCGTACATCCTGAGGGACATGCCGATGTCGGCGAGCAGCAGGCTCAGGATCGGGGCGAGCTGACCCTCGTAAGCGGTGAGGAACAACGCCAGGATCGCGACGGCCAGCAACGCGCGCCGTCGGGCACCGGTCGGGTAGGTCTGCAGCTCACGCCGATGTGGCAGCACGGTACGACTCCTCACCATTGAAGACGCCACGTCTATTGATAGACGCAGCGTCCAGGAAAGTAGCGCGAGGGTCGGCAGTCGCTCAAGGGGGTCGTTCAGGCCGGTGGTGTGCCGCCCCCCTCCGGCGGTGGCCCGTCGAACCCGGTCGCCCACCACCGCCCGTGCCGGGACAGGTCGGCCAGCATCCGCGCCGCGTCGTCGAGGGACATCGGCGGATCGGGCCGGTCGAACCACCAGGTCAGGACGGCGAGCTGCTCGCCGACCCAGGCGCGGGCCAGGAGTTCCGGGTCGACCCGCGGTGTCACGCCGTGCGCCGCGATCCGCCGGGTGAAGATGCTCCACGTCGACCGGGAGAGCGCGTCGGTGAGGGCGAGCAGCGCCCGGCCGTCGCCGTCGCCGCGCAGGATCAGGCGGTACGGGGCCGAGCGCTGCGCGGCGTGCCGGAACAGGACGTGCACCGGCCGGCCGGTGAAGCCGGTGTCGTCGTCGAGCTCCGTGGCGAGGAGGTCGCGGAGCTCGTCGAGCAGGGTCCGCACGACCGCGTCGAGCAGCTCGTCCTTGTCGCGGTAGTGGGTGTAGAAGGTCGCGCGCCCCACGTCGGCCCGTTCGGCGATCTCCTCGACGGTCAGGTGGGCGTAGCCCCGTTCGAGCGCCAGCTCGACCAGGGCGTGCTGCAGGGCCGTCCGCGTCCGCCGGGTCCGGCGGTCCTCGCGTCGGGGCGGGGTGTCGCGGTGCGGCCGGTCGGTGGCGGTCGAGGCGTCAGCGGGCATGCCCGGTTTCTACCAGCAGGGCTCTCTCGACAATCCTGGACATGATGTCTATAAATGGTCAGCATGTTGCAAGGAGGCGACGTGAACCTCGGCTACTACCTGACCCGGACCGCCCAGCACCGGCCGAATGCCACCGCACTCGTCTGCGGCGACCGGCGGTGGTCCTACTCCGCGCTCGAGTCCGAGTCGAACCGCCTGGCGTCGGCGCTGCTGGCCCGCGGGATCGGCCCGGGATCCCGGGTGGCGACGCTGGCGGGAAACCGGGGCGAGCTCGTCGTCGCCGAGATGGCGATGTGCAAGGCCGGCCACGTCCGGGTGCCGCTGAGCCCCCGGCTCTCCCCGGCGGAGGTCGGGCAGCTGCTCGCGGACTCGGCCCCGACCGCGGTCCTCGTGGACCGGGCAGGTCGCGGCACCGTGCACGCCGCCGGGAGCGGGGCACTCGTCGTGGACCTCGACCCGGTCGCGGGCGGGACCGCCACCACCTACGACACGCTCGTGGCGGAGGGCGACGACGCCGCCGTCGCCGTCGAGGTCACCGCAGGCACCCCCGCGGTCCTCAACTTCACCTCCGGGTCGAGCGGGACGCTCAAGGCCGCCGTCCAGACCGTCGGCAACCGGCTCGCGAACATGCGCAAGCTCGTCATGCGGGGCACCGGTGAGCCGGAGGTGTACCTGGCGCCCGGACCGATCACACACGCCAGCGGCATGGGGATCCTCGCCTGCTTCTTCCGCGGGTCGACCGTCGTCGTCCTGCCGTCCTTCGACGTCGAGGGCTATCTCGACACGCTGGAACGCGAACGCGTGACGTCGACGTTCCTGGTGCCCGCGATGCTGAACCGGGTGCTGGCCTCGCCCACGCTCGCGGCACGTGACCTGTCGTGCCTGCGGTCGCTGACGATCGGTGGGGCCCCGGTCAGCCCGACCCGGCTCCGGGAGGCGGTGGCGGCGTTCGGCCCGGTCGTCCAGCAGGGTTACGGCCAGGCCGAGACCACCAGCGCGATCACCCACCTGTCCGCGGCGGAGGTGCTGCGCGGGATCGAGTCCGACCCGGAACTGCTGCTCTCCTGCGGGCGGCCGGTCTTCGACACCGAGGTCCGGGTCGTCGACGAGGCCGGGTGTCCGGTCCCGGCGGGGGTGGTCGGCGAGGTCGTGGCCCGCGGGCCGGACTGCGTCGGCGAATACCATGACGCGCCGGACGCGACGGCCGCGACGTTCCGTGACGGCTGGGTGTTCACCGGCGATCTGGGACGGTTCCGCGCGGACGGTTACCTGTTCCTGGTCGACCGCAAGAAGGACATGATCGTCTCGGGCGGGTACAACGTGTACTGCTCGGAGGTCGAGTCCGCCCTGTACACCCACCCCGAGGTGGACGAGGTGTGCGTCTACGGCGTGCCGGACGAGCGCTGGGGCGAGACGGTCAAGGCCTGTGTCGTGCGCCGCCCCGGCGCCTCGGTGGACGCCGACGGCCTCGTCGCCGCGTGCGCGGCACGGATCGCCCGGCACAAGCTCCCGCGGGTCGTGGAGTTCCTGGACAGCCTGCCCCGCACCCGTACCGGCAAGGTCGACCGGCGCGCCCTGCGCGAGCGCGACTGGGCGGGCAGCGCCCGCCGCATCGGCTGACCCCGCCATCCGATCCCCGAGACGAGGACGGTCATGACGTTCGATCTGACCCCGGAGCACGCCGAGCACCCGGAGCTGCACCCGGTGATCGAGGAGCTGCGCACCTACCTGGACGGCGAGCTCGCCGACCACGAACGCCGACACGGCCTGCGGCACGACTCGGTCTACGGGCGCGAGGTCCTGCAGCCGGTGTGGAAGCGGAGCCGCGAGCTGGGCTTCTACGGCATCCACCTGCCTCCCGAGCTGGGCGGCCGGGGCCTGACGGCCTCCCAGCTGGGCGTGCTGAAGGAGGAGGTGGCCGCCTCCGGGCGGGTGCTCGGGCACAGCGTGCTGGGGGACATGGGCGGCCCGCTCCGGGTCGGCCCGATCTTCCGGTTCGCCACGCCGTACCAGCTCGAGCGCTACCTGCGGCCCGTGGTCGAGGGCGACCGCGCCTGCTGCTTCTCGCTGACCGAGCCCGACGCGGGGTCGGACGTCCGCGCGATGCGCACGACGGCCACCCCGGACGGTGACGGCTGGCGGATCAGCGGGCACAAGGTCTTCAGCTCGGCCGGGCCCTTTGCCGACTTCGCCGTGCTGGTCGCCCGGATGGCCGGGGACGAGGAGGCGTTCTCCGCGTTCCTGGTCGACCTCGACTCCGCGGGGTGCACGGTGACGGCCGGCGAGGTCCCGCTGTCCGGGCAGCACATCGAGGCCGACATCGTGCTCGACGGCTGCTACGTGGGTCCCGAGCAGCTCCTGGGCCGGGTGGGTGACGGGCTGCGGATCGGGATCGGCCGGGTGACGGCGAACCGGCTGCTGCACTGCCCCACCGTGCTCGGCAGCACCCGGCGGCTGATCGCCCTGACCGTGGACTTCGTGAAGAACCGGAACGTGTTCGGCGGCCCGATGGCCGAGCTGCAGTCGATCCAGCACAAGATCGCGGACATGGCGACCGCGCACTACGCGGCGCGGTCCATGACCTACGACGCGCTGGCGGCCATGGACGCGGGCCGGCAGCCGACGACCGAGGCGTTCATGTGCAAGCTGTTCGTCGCCGAGAACGCCTTCCGGATCGCCGACGAGGCCATGCAGATCCACGGCAAGGCCGGCATGGTCCAGGGATCGGAGATCGAGTCGCTGTTCCGCAGGCTGCGGATGTTCCGGGTGCTGACCGGGTCCTCGGAGATCCAGAAGAACGGGATCGCGAAGAACCTCCTGGCGTGAGGGACCGCGGGAGCACCCGATGATCCTCAGCCCGTCGTGAGCGACACCCCGAGCGCGTCCGTGGCGGTGCGGATCGGGGTGAAGTAGCTCGTGCAGTTGTCGGCGCCGCCGGCCCCGGTGTGCAGGCCCTGCGCCTGCCCGTCCGAGGTGATGTACGGCGCGCCCGAGTCGCCCTCCCGGGCGCACGCGGCGACCGAGGTGAGACCGGACTGCTGCTGGCCCTCGAAGTTCACCGTGACGTCGGTGCGCTCGACCGGGCCGCAGGACTGGCCGCTGCTCGAGCCGTACAGGCAGACCGACGCGCCGACCGGCGCCGCCTTCGACCCGGTCACGCGGGTCCCGGCGACGGTGGGGGAGGCGCTGCCCGGCTCGACCGGGATCGCGCCGACGTCGATGCCCTCCTCGGCCGACCGCGGCTCCCCGGTGCCGAGGGACTCCTGCCCGGAGTCGTACCAGGTCGACGACCCACGGGTGCAGTGCCCGGCGGTGAGGATCCAGTCGCCCGCCGAGTCGGAGGCCGCGAACCCCGCGGTGCAGCGGCGGCTGCCGTCGCTGATCGTGTCGCCGCCGGCGACCGCGGCCTGGCGGTGCGGCGCGGCCGCGACCCGCTCGACCCGCACGGCGGACGGGTCGAGACCGGCGGTGAGCTCCCGGGCGAGGGTGTCGGCGCCGGGCCCGTCGACGACGTCGAGCACCACCTGCTGGGTGCGCGGGTCGACCCCGTAGGACGCCACCCCGGCCGGCATCGTCGGGGCGGTGCGGACGGTGAGCTGGTCCAGCACGGCGGCGGGGTCGCGGCGCGGCTCGTCCCGCACGACCGGGGTGGCGCCCAGGCCGCTCAGCACCGGGGCGCGGGCGGGGTCCCAGGTCCCGGCCATGAGCTTGCCGTCTTCGAACCAGACCCCGGCCAGCGAGTCGCCCGCGGCCTCGGTCACCGCGGGCACCAGCTCGGCCGCGGCCCCCTCGGAGAGCACCGGGAGGTCCAGCGGCGGGGCCGCGACCGACGGGACGGCGGTCGCGACGGCGCCGAGCCCGATCGCGGCGGTACCGGCGACGGCGAGGAGCAGACGTTTCGAGCGGCGCAGGGGCACGTGCGGGTCCTTCGGGGAGCGTGGGGAGCGGACACTCGGCTCAACGACACTGCTCCGTGCGGGTCACGCTCCGCGCCGGCACGCGACGCGGTGACGTCGACGACGACGCGCGGCAACCGCTCCGGTTGCGCCTTCGGGACGAACGTCACTACCGCGCGTCGCGACGTACCGCAAATTGAGCATGTTGATTGACCCCGATCGGGTGTCTGGCCAGGGTTGATCGCAGATCGGGATGCGGCCGAGCGGCGCTGCGGAGCGTCACCGTCCCGGTCGTCGGACACGGAGCGTGCTGCCGATCACCTCCTCGATGAGCCGAACCGGCGGCATCGCGGGGCGGGTGCGGCGGGGGCTGCAGCGAAGGAGCTCTGGGTAACGATGGACGACGGACCCGTGCCGGACGAACCGCTCGTCGCGGTCGTGATCGCCGACGACGCCCCCGCGGAGGAGGACGTCGCCGTGGTGGATGCGGAACGCCCGCCGGGCCCCACGACCGACCTGCTGCCGCCCGAGCTGCTGCAGGCCGCCGTCGCGGGTGACCCGGCCGCGGTCGCGCTGCTGCTGGCGAAGGTCCAGCCCCAGGTCGAGCGATTCTGCCGGGCCCGGCTCGGCCGCCGGGAGACCACCCTGGGATCGGCCGCCGACGTCGCCCAGGACGTCTGCACCGCCGTCCTCACCGTGCTGCCCGACTACCGGCTGTCCGGCATGTCGTTCCGGGCCTTCGTGTTCGGCATCGCCCGGCACAAGATCGCCGACGCGTTCCGGGCGATGGCCCGCAACCGCTGCGACGCGGTCCCGGACATCCCCGAGCGGATCAGCCGGGAGGACGACCCGGAGCAGGTCGTGCTGGACACCGAACGCAACGAGCGGCTCGGGGAGCTCATGAGCGTCCTCGGCCCCCGGCAGGTCGAGATCCTCACGCTGCGGATCGCGGTCGGTCTGTCCGCCGAGGAGACCGCGGACGTGCTCGGGTCCACGCCCGGTGCGGTCCGCGTCGCCCAGCACCGGGCGCTGCAGCGGCTGCGCCGCGAGCTGGAGGAGCGCGCCGTCCGGCGGGACGCCGCGGCGCGGGACCGCCGTCCCCACGCCGCGCCGCGGGACCGCCGCCCGCAGCCCGCCCCGCCCGCGCCGCGCCGGCACCACCCGGTGCCCGTCACCCCGCCGCCGATCCCGGACCCGCGGTCCCCGATCGTCGTCGCCGAGCCCGCCCTCCCCGTCGCCGTCTAGCCGCCTCCCGCACGCGGACGCCCCTTCGTGGGGAGGGGTCGCCACGAAGGAGCGTCCGCTCTCGTGACGGGAACGGCAGGCCCGCGGCACCGCCGCCCGCCGTGGCGGCCCGGGCGTGTCCCGGTGACCGGCGGAAACCCTCTCGCCCGCGGGGAGTAGCCTGGACGGCGATTCCCGCGTAGGGCCGGACGAGGGGAGGGATCCGCATGACCGGCGGCGTGCCCGTTGCGGTCGTGCCGTTCCCCGTGCCCCGCGAACCGTTCCGGGACCGAGCGCCCGGCGCGGGCGCCTGACCCGGCCCCGCGTTCGCGAGCCTCCCCGGCGCTCCCGCGCCGTCCCGCCGTACGGTGTTCCCGCGCGACGGCGTCGTCGTCGCCGCCCAGCCGTCGCCGTACCCGTCACGAGAGACCAACCGGTGCAGACCCACGAGATCGTCCGTCGTTTCACCGCCCACTTCGAGAAGAACGGGCACACGCCGGTGCCCAGCGCGTCGCTGATCCTCGACGACCCGCAGCTGCTGTTCGTCAACGCGGGCATGGTGCAGTTCAAGCCGTACTTCCTGGGTGACGTCCCCGCGCCGTACCCGCGCGCCACGTCGATCCAGAAGTGTGTCCGGACCCCGGACATCGACGAGGTCGGCAAGACCACCCGGCACACCACGTTCTTCCAGATGGCGGGCAACTTCTCGTTCGGCGACTACTTCAAGCGCGGCGCCATCGAGCTCGCCTGGTCGCTGATCACCAACAGCCAGGCCGACGGCGGCTACGGCTTCGACCCGGAGCGCATCTGGGTCACGGTCTACCAGGACGACGACGAGGCGATCGAGCTCTGGAAGGAGATCGCCGGTCTCCCCGAGCAGCGCATCCAGCGCCGCGGCGGCGAGGACAACTACTGGGACATGGGCGTGCCCGGACCGGGCGGGCCCTGCTCGGAGATCTACTTCGACCGGGGCCCGGAGTACGGCGCCGACGGCGGCCCGGAGGCCGACGAGGACCGCTACCTGGAGATCTGGAACCTCGTCTTCATGCAGGACGAGCGCGGCGAGCTGTCCCCGAAGAAGGGGCACCCGCCGGTCGGCACCCTGCCGCACAAGAACATCGACACCGGAATGGGTGTCGAGCGGGTCGCGTTCCTGCTCCAGGACGTCCACAACGTCTACGAGACCGACCTCGTCCGGCCGGTGATCGCCAAGGCCGAGGAGCTGTCCGGCAAGAAGTACGGCGACGACCCCGACGATGACGTGCGGTTCCGCGTCATCGCCGACCACGCCCGCTCCTCGGTGATGATCGTCGGCGACGGTGTCACCCCCGGCAACGAGGGCCGCGGCTACGTGCTGCGCCGGCTGCTGCGCCGCATCGTGCGCTCGGCCCGGCTGCTCGGCATCACCGGTCCGTGCCTGGGCGAGTTCGCCGCCGTCGTCCGGGACGCCATGTCGCCGACCTACCCGGAGCTGGCCTCCGACTTCGAGCGGATCTCCGCGGTGATCCGGGCCGAGGAGGACACCTTCCGGTCCACCCTCGCCGCCGGTGAGAAGATCTTCGAGGGAGCCGTGTCCGACGCCCGCCGGGCGGGCCGGACCGCCCTGCCGGGCGACCAGGCGTTCCAGCTGCACGACACCTACGGCTTCCCGATCGACCTCACCCTCGAGATGGCCGCCGAGGCCGGGCTCACCGTCGACCGGGAGCGCTTCACCGCGCTCATGGACGAGCAGCGGGCCCGCGCGAAGGCCGACGCCGCCGAGCGCAAGGTCGGCTTCGTGGACGCGTCGGTCTACCGGGCCGTGCTGGACACCCACGGGGCCACCGACTTCCTCGGCTACCAGACGCTGAACTCGGAGTCCCGCGTCGTGGGGCTGCTCCGCGGCGGGCAGACCGTGCCCGCCGCCGAGGACGGTGAGCAGGTCGAGGTGCTGCTCGACCGCACCCCGTTCTACGCCGAGGCCGGCGGCCAGCAGGCCGACACCGGTGTGCTGCGCGGGGCGAGCTTCGAGGTCCGGGTCGACGACGTCCAGTCCCCGGTGGCCGGCCTGCGGGTGCACCGCGGTGTCGTCACCGCCGGGACCGTGACGCTCGACGCCGAGGTCGTCGCCTCGGTCGACGGCGACCGCCGGGCCGCGGTCTCCCGGGCGCACACCGCCACCCACCTGGTGCACGCCGGCGTCCGCGGTGCGCTGGGCTCGGCCGCCGCCCAGGCCGGCTCGCTGAACGCCCCGGGCCGGCTCCGGTTCGACTTCACCTCGCCCACCGGGGCCGTGCCGCCCGCGGCGCTGACGGAGATCGAGGAGGAGGTCAACTCGGTCCTCCAGGAGAACCGGGAGATCCAGACCTACGAGACCTCGATGGACGAGGCCCGCAGGCTCGGCGCCATGATGCTGTTCGGCGAGAAGTACGGCGACCGCGTCCGCGTGGTCGACATGGGCGACTACTCCCGTGAGCTCTGCGGCGGCACGCACGTCCGCCGGACGGGTGAGCTCGGCCTGGTCCGGGTGCTGTCCGAGGCGTCCATCGGGTCCGGGGTCCGGCGCGTCGAGGCCCTCGTCGGGCTGGACGCCTACCGGCACGCCACCACCGAGCACCTGCTGGTCTCCCAGCTCGCCGACCAGCTCAAGGCCCGTCCCGAGGAGCTGCCCGACCGGATCCAGGGACTCGTCGAGCGGCTGCGCACCGCCGAGCGGGACCTGGAGAAGCACCGCGCCGACGCCGTCCTCGCCTCCGCCGGGACCCTCGCGCAGCAGGCCGAGGACCTCGACGGGACCGCGCTCGTGGCCGTCACCGCCCCGGACGGGGTGACCGGCAACGACCTGCGGACCCTGGCCGCCGACGTCCGCGGCCGGCTCGGTGACCGGCCCGGCGTGGTGGCGCTGTTCGCCGTCGCCGACGGGAAGGTGTCGTTCGTGGTGGCCACCACGAAGGCCGCCCGCGACGGCGGGCTGGCCGCCGGGAAGCTGATCCCGGAGTTCGCGCCGGCCGTCGGCGGGCGCGGTGGCGGCAAGCCGGACCTCGCCCAGGGCGGCGGGACCGACCCGTCCGGGATCGACGCGGCCGTGCAGAAGCTGCGTGCCGCGATCCGGCGGTGAGCTGGTCGCGGGGCCGGCGCCTCGGCATCGACGTCGGCGCCGTGCGGGTCGGGGTCGCGATGTGCGACCCCGACGGGATCCTCGCCACCCCGGTCGAGACCGTCCCGCGGGACGCCGAGGGCGGCGCGGACGTCCGCCGGATCGCCGAGCTGGTGGCCGAGTACGACGTCGTCGGCGTCGTGCTCGGGCTGCCGCGGAACCTCCGCGGGCAGGACGGCCCGGCCGCGCGGTCGGCCCGCGAGTTCGCCGACGCCCTCCGGGCCGGTCTCGACGTGCCGGTGGAGCTGACCGACGAGCGGATGACGACGGTCGTCGCCGCCCGGCAGCTGTCCGGGCGCGGCGTCCGGGGGCGCAAGCAGCGGGCGGTCGTCGACCAGGCGGCGGCCGTGCAGATCCTGCAGGGCTGGCTGGACACGGCGCGTGGCTGACCGTCGCCGGATCATGATCATGGCCCGCGGGCGGCTGCTCGGCCGGGTCACCGGCCCGTTACCCTCGGGCACGTGACCGGTCCCGGCGAGAACGACGTGCACCGACGCCCCCCGGCACGGGGCGGGGTGTGAGCGCGGCGGTGACCGCCCCACCCGTCCGCCACCGTCCTGCGCCCGTCGACTTCCGCCGGCGCCGGCTGACGCTGCTCGGCTCCGCCCTGCTGGTCGGGGCGCTGCTCGTCGGCGCCGCGGTCTTCCTGCTCGGCCCGTCGGACTACACCGGCGACGGCACCGGCTCGGTCGTCGTCCGGGTGCGGGTCGGCGACTCCACCAGCGCCATCGGGGAGTCCCTGGCCGCCCAGGACGTCGTCCGGTCGCGGGCAGCGTTCGTCGAGGCCGCCGAGGACGAACCGGGCATCCAGCGCATCCAGCCCGGCTACTACGAGCTGCGGTCCCGGATGTCCGGCAGCGCCGCCGCCGAGGCCCTGGTCGACCCGGAACGCCGGGTCGGGTTCCTGGACGTCAAGGGCGGGGTGCAGCTCGACGACACCCGCGCCCCGAACGGCGCGGTCAGCCCGGGCGTGCTCAGCCAGATCTCCGGGGCGACCTGCCTGGGCGAGGCCGACGGCGCGCCCCGCTGCACCGGCGTCGAGCAGCTGCGCAAGGCGATGGCCACGGCCGACCCGGCCGCACTCGGCGTGCCCGCATGGGCCCGCGCCGGCTACCGCGCCGCCGCCCCGGAACGGCGGCTCGAAGGCCTGGTGGCCCCCGGCCCGTACGACATCGACCCGCGCGGCACCCCGGAGGACGTGCTGCGCCAGGTCCTCGCGGTCTCCGCGGGGCGGCTCGCCGACGCCGGCCTGGACGGCCCGGACGCGTACCGCACGCTGGTGCTTGCCTCGGTCGTCGAGAAAGAAGCGCTCGCACCGGACATGCCCCGGGTCGCGCGGGTGATCGAGAACCGGCTCGCGGTGAACCAGCGCCTGGAGATGGACTCCACGGTGAACTACCCGCTGGACGTCCAGGCGCTCCGGACCACGGCGGAGGCGCGCCGGGCTCCGGGGCCGTACAACACCTACCTCAACACCGGGCTGCCGCCGACGCCGGTCGCCTCGGTGTCGACGGCGGCGCTCGCCGCCGCGCAGGAGCCGCCGCCCGGACCGTGGCTGTTCTTCGTCCGTTGCACCCCCGAGGGCGGGTCCTGTTTCGCCGCCACGTTCGAGGAGCACCGCGGCAACGTCGCGCGCGCCCAGGCGGTGGGGGCTTTCTGAGGCATGCAACCCCGGTCCAACCCGTGACCGGCGCCACACGCGGTTGGTAGACCGGTCGGCGCACCAGTCGTCGGCGGGAAGGAACAACCATGCGTGCGGTCGTCTACCGGGGACGCGAGAACCTCGACATCACCGACGTGCCGGAGGCCCCGGTCGGCAGCGGCGAGGTACGGCTGCGGGTCGGCTTCAACGGGATCTGCGGCACCGACCTGCACGAGTACTTCGCCGGCCCGATCTTCATCCCGCACGGGCAGAAGCACCCGCTCACCGGCCGGGAGCTCCCGCTGACCCTGGGGCACGAGTTCTCCGGCACCGTCGTCGAGGTCGGCCAGGGCGTCGACGGGGTCGTCGAGGGCGACCGGGTCGCCGTCATGCCGCTCTACTACTGCGGGACCTGCCCGGCCTGCACGGACGGCCGCTACAACGTGTGCGCGCAGATCGGCTTCCACGGCCTGATGGCCGACGGCGGCATGGCCGAGACGACGATCGTGCCCCAGCACATGCTGCACAAGCTGCCCGACGGGGTGTCCCTGGAGATGGGCGCGCTCGTCGAGCCCATGTCGGTGGCCTACCACGCGGCCAAGCTCGGCGACGTGAACCCCGACTCGACGGCGCTCGTGTTCGGCGCCGGGCCGATCGGGATCGGCCTGTGGTTCGCGTTGCTCGGGCTGGGGCTGCAGGACGTCCACGTCGTCGAGCCGTCGGCGACCCGCCGGAGCTCGATCGAGCGGCTCGGTGCCCGCACCCTGGACCCGGCCGAGGTGGACGTGCCGTCCGTCGTCGCGGACCTCACGCACGGCCGGGGCGCCGACGCGGCCTACGACGCGGCCGGGGTGCGGGCCGCGGTGGAGACGGCGACGGCGTCGGTCGGGAACGGGCGGCCCACGGTCAGCGTGGCGATCTACGAGACCCCGATCGAGACCCCGCTGATCAACCTCGTGATGAACGAGTCCCGGATCCAGGGCTCGCTCTGCTACACCGCCGAGGACTACCGGGCGGTGATCGACCTGATGGGGCGGGGGCACTACGACACGACCGGGTGGGTGGAGAAGATCGCGATGCCGGACGTCGTGGCCGAGGGCTTCGAGGCGCTGAAGGCCGGGCAGAAGATGAAGGTGCTGGTCGACCCGTCGATCTCCTGATCGCTACTGGCCCCAGAGCCCGGATGGCGGGCGCGGCGACGGTGCCGCGGTCGCATCGGTGACGACGGCGGCGCCCCGGCCGAGCGCCCGGGTTCCGCCGTCGTCGAGCACCCGGGCCGGGAACGGGTCCGCCGCGGCCCGCCGCACGAGCCCCGGCAGCGGGAGGTCGCGCTCCGGGCACGACCCGATCAGCACGAGGTTGCCGAACCGGCGCCCGTGCAGCACGTCCGGCGCCGCCATCAGCGCCAGCTCGGTGAACACCGTGCCCGCCGTCGCGACCTGGCCGGGCAGGAACGGCCACGGGGAGCCGTCGCCGAGGTTCGCGACGTACACACCGGCCGGTGCGAGCACCCGGCGGACCCCGTGCAGGAACTCGGCCGTCGTGACCTGGGCGGGGGTGCGGGCACCGGCGAAGACGTCCAGCACGACGAGGTCGAACGCGTCCGCCGGGAACCGGTCCAGGCTCGACCGGGCCTCGGCGGTGACGACCCGCAGCCCGTCGGCCTCGCCCGGGCCGGGCAGCCGGTGTGCGACGAACTCGGCCAGCGCCGCGTCCAGCTCGACCACGGTCTGCGGCGAGCCGGGCCGGGTCGCGGCGACGTAGCGGGCCAGGGTCCACGCGCCGCCGCCGAGGTGCAGCACCCGCAGCGGCGCCGACGGCGGCCCGGCCAGGTCGACGAGGTGCGCGACCCGGCGGAGGTACTCGAACTCCAGGTGCTCGGGATCGGCGAGGTCGACGTGCGACTGCGCGGTCCCATCGAGCAGCAGCGTCCACGACTGCGGGCGGTCCGGGTCCTGCACCAGCTCGGCGACGCCGTGGTCGACCTCGGCCCGGAACATCGCCGAGGCCGTGCGCGCGCCCTGCGGCAGACCGGGTCCCATCCGTCCATCCTGCCCGGGACGGAGACCGTGCGGCGGGGCGGACCGGCGGACGCAGGTAGAGGAGTCGGCCCGGGCCCGTGGCGGCACACCCGGCCGACCCACCGCCGAGCCGGCCGGTTCGGGTCAGAACGGTGTGGGGTCGTCATGAGGACCACCTGCGGCGGTGTCGTCGGGTGGTGTGTCGTCCTGGGGTGGGGCGCGGTGGCGTCGGTGCAGGTCGAGGTCGTGCTGTCCGGTGTCGGCGTCCGGAGGTTCGCCGCCGGGGTCGTTGTCGGGCGGTAGCGGTGGCATCGGCGGTGGCAGGATCGGTTCGGGGGCGACCGGGTAGGTCTTGCCGAGGGGGCTGGTCCAGATGAACCGGCCGGGTTCGGGCTGGTCGAGGTCCCAGCCGGCTTCGGTCTTGAGCGTGTGGTCGTGGCGGCACAGCGGTCCGAGATCGTCGCGGGTGGTGGGGCCGCCGTGGGTGTGGTCGGTGGTGTGGTCCTGGTCGCAGCGTCGGGCCGGGGTCCGGCAGGTCGGGAAGGTACAGGTGCGGTCGCGGACCTGGGTGTGGCGGCGCAGCGCGGCGCGGGGGAAGCGGGCGGTGGGGTGGGCGTCGAGGTCGGCGCCGGGTGCGGCCTGCTGCCGGTGGTGCTGGTAGCGGGCGGTGATGTCGGCGATCACCCGGGCCCATCGGGGGTGGGCCGCGTCGGCGGCCAGTTCGGTGAGCAGGGTTTCCGGGATGTGGATCTCGACGATGCCCCCGGCCGGGCCGTCGTCCTTGTGGTCGTGTTCGTCGGTGCGGTCGCGGTCGCGGCGGCGGATACCGGTGGTGGGTCGTCGGCGGGTGAGGCCTTCGGCGAGCAGGTGCCCGTCGGTGTCGACGATGACCCAGCGCCATTGGGCGCGGTGTTGGCGGGCCACGATCCTGCGGGCGGCATCGGCGGGGATCGGTCCCCAGCCGGGGATCTCGCCGGGGCGTTGGTCGAGGCCGAGCAGGGTGCTCAGCGGGACCCGGACCTCGACGCCGACCCCGCGGCGTCGGCGGCGGTTCGGTCGGGCGGGGTCGGGATCGCCGGAGTCGGGGCCGCCGGAGCCGGGGCTGCTGGAGTCGGTGCCGTCGGACTCGGCCGCACCGGGCTGAGCGGACGCGGATCCGGGTGCGGTGGGTGTGGGGCTGCTGCCGGTTGCCCCGTCCGGGGAAGCGGGGGTGTCGGGGGTGTCGGGGTGGCCGGCGAAGCGTTCCAGCAGTGCGTGCAGGATCTCGGCGCGGCTGAGGCCGTGCAGGGAGCCGTCGAGCAGGCCCAGGACCAGGTCGGCGCGGACCTGGTCGAGGGTGCCGGGGTGGCCGTCGTGGCGGGCGGCGCGGGCCAGGGTGTCGAGTCGTTCCCAGGCTGCGGCGGCTTCGTCGGCGGGTAGTCCGGTGGCGGTCAGCACGGCGGTGCCGTCTTCGGCCAGGTAGGCCACGACCTGGCGTTCGCGGATCGCGCGGCGGTAGCGCTGCTCGAAGTAGGCCGGGTCGGCCTCCAGGATCAGGCGTTTGATCCGCTCGGCGATCTGGCCGGTGGTCAGCCGTGGTGCGTGTGGCAGGACCTCGGTGCAGACCCGTTCCCGCAGCGTGGTGGGGAGGCCGGCCAGGTGGGTGGCGAACACCGTGGCCTTGCCCCGGTCGATCCGGCCCTGGTCCAGGGCGGTCCAGACCTGGGGTAGGTCGTGGACCAGTGCGACGGCCAGGTCGGTTTCGGCCTCGGCGGCCCGCCGGGTCCAGGCCAGCGCGGCCCGGACCTCGTCGGCGGCGTACGGTTCGGGGGTCTCGCCGCGGTGGATTTGCCCGGGGCCGGCGAACGGGCGCCGGTAGACCACCTCGGCCAGCGCGGCCAGCATCCGGGCCTGCTCGTGGGCCAGCTGCCGGGACTGGGCGAGCAGGACGTCGACGATGTCGTCGTTGGGTACCCGGGCCAGGTCCAGCCCGGCGAGCGCAGCGGCCAGCCCGGGGCCGACGGGCAATCCCGCCAGACCCTCCGGAACCACCTGCTCAACGGGCATATCTAGAACATACAATCGACCACCGACACTTTCGCGGCGCCGGCGCCGGGAGCCGAGCCGTACCCGGGTCCAGGTGACCTCTCGCAAACGGGACCAGGCCCGCTCGCAACGGGACCAGGCCCGCTCGCGCAGACATCGCCGAACCGCTCGGGAAAGTTGTCCACAGGCGCCGAAGTCGTGGGTGCAACCGTGCCGATCCACGGCAGGCTCGATCGCATGGACCTCCTGCACCACCCGCTCGTCGCGACCTTGCTCCTCGGCGCCGCCGGTGCGCTCGCCGGCGCGCTGACCCGCTGCTGGCTGGCCCGCTTGCGCCGTGGTGCACCGGTCGAACCACCGTGGTGCGAAGCCGGGCTCGGCGTGCTGTGGGCCGGGCTCGGTGCGGTGGGCGCCGGCGGCTTGATCGACGTCCGGTGGGCACCGGTGCTCGCCGTCGTGTGCTGGCTGGGTGTCGCCGGCGCGGCCACGGACCTGCTGCGGCGGCGGTTGCCGGACGCGCTGACCCTGCCCGCGCTGCCGGCGGTGGTCCTCGCGCTCCTCCCGGCCGGGCCCGGCGCGGTGCTGCGCGGAGTCGCCGGGGCGCTGCTGCTGGCCGGGGCGTACGCCGCCGTCCACCTGATCTCGCCGGTCGCGATGGGCGCCGGCGATGTCAAGCTCGCCGGACCGGTCGGGGCCGCGGTCACCGGCCCGTCCTGGAGTGCGCTCGCGGCCGCGGCCCTGCTCACCGCGTTGTTGTCGGCCGCCGTCGCCGGATGCGCGCTGCTCGCCGGCCGGGCACGGTGGGGGAGCAGGCTCCCGCACGGACCGGTGCTGCTCGGTTCGGCACTCGTCGTGATCGTGGCCGGCGCGGCCGGATGAACGGCGCGCCACCCGGGACCGGCCGGACGGCCGCCGCGCCGCCACAGGCCGGGCTGATGCCCCCACCGCCGCCCCGGCCCGGCCTCGGCCTGGTCCGGGCCCGGAAACCCCGGGTGAGAGGATGGATGCCGTGCTGCGATGGTTGACCGCCGGGGAGTCCCACGGTCCTGCGCTGGTGGGCGTGCTCGAGGGCATGGTCGCCGGAGTCGGGATCACCACGAAGGAGCTGCAGGCCGAGCTGGCCCGCCGCAAGCTCGGCTACGGCCGCAGCCCGCGGATGGCGTTCGAGGCCGACGAGCTCGAGGTGGTCGGCGGCATCCGGCACGGCATCACCCAGGGCGGCCCGGTCGCCGTCCGCATCGGCAACACCGAGTGGCCGAAGTGGGAGACCGTCATGGCGGCCGACCCTGTGGACCCGGAGCTGATCGCGCACCGGGCCCGCAACGCGCCGCTGACCCGGCCCCGGCCCGGCCACGCCGACCTCGCGGGGATGACCAAGTACGGCTTCGACGAGGCCCGCCCGGTCCTGGAGCGCGCGAGCGCCCGGGAGACCGCGGCCCGGGTGGTGCTCGGCACGGTCGCGAAGGCGTTCCTGGACCAGGCGCTCGGCGTGCGGATCGTGTCCCACGTGGTCGGGATCGGTGCCGTCGACGCCCCGGACGACGAGCCGCTGCCCGGCCCGGACGACCTCGACCGGATCGACGCGAACCCGGTGCGCGCGTTCACCGAGGAGACCGGCGCCGCGATGGCCGCCGAGATCGACGCGGCGCACGAGGCCGGTGACACCCTCGGCGGGGTCATCGAGGTGATCGCGTACGGGATGCCGGTCGGCGTCGGCAGCTACGTGCAGGCGGACCGCCGGCTCGACGCCCGCCTGGCGGCCGCCCTGATGGGCGTCCAGGCGATGAAGGGGGTCGAGATCGGCGACGGCTTCCGCACCGCGCACCGGCGCGGCAGCGTCGCCCACGACGAGATGGTCCCCGCGGGCGGCCCGAAGGAGGGCCCGGCGGGCACCGTCCCGGTCACCCGGCTCACCAACCGGGCCGGCGGCATCGAGGGCGGCATGACCAACGGGGAGCCGGTCCGCGTCCGGGTCGCGATGAAGCCGATCTCCACGGTGCCGCGGGCGCTGCGCACCGTCGACACCGTGACCGGCGAGGAGGCCACCGCCATCCACCAGCGGTCCGACGCGTGCGCCGTGCCGCGGGCCGGCGTGGTCGTCGAGACGATGGTCGCGCTGGTGCTGGCGCAGGCGGTGCTGGAGAAGTTCGGCGGCGACTCGCTGGCCGAGACCCGGCGGAACGTGGCCGGCTACCTGGCCGGGGGCGACCGGTGAGCGCGCCCGGACCGGACGCCGAGGGCCGTCCCTTCCTCGTGCTGGTCGGCCCGCCCGGGTCCGGCAAGACGACGATCGGCAGCCTGCTCGCCGAGCGGCTCGGCCTGACCTTCGCCGACACCGACGCCGTGGTCGTCGAGCGGATCGGCAAGCCGATCGCCGAGATGTTCGTGCAGGAGGGCGAGCCGGCGTTCCGGGCGCTCGAACGCGAGGTCGTCGCCGAGCAGCTCCGGGCCGGGCACGGGGTGCTCGCGCTCGGCGGGGGATCGGTGCTCGCGGCGGAGACCCGGGAGCTGCTGCGGGAGCACCGGGTCGTCGCGCTCGACGTCGACCTCGCCGACGGCATGCGCCGCACCGGCATGTCCGCCGCGCGGCCGCTGCTGGCCGGGGTGAACCCGCGGGCGACGTTCCGGGCGCTGCTCTCCGACCGGGCGCCGCTCTACGCCGAGGTCGCGACCGTGCAGGTGCAGACCGCGCGCCGCAGCCCCCACCAGGTCGTCGCCGCCGTGCTGCGTGCCTGCGAGCTCCCCGGGGCCGACGACGCCGATGCCGACGCCGACCCGGACGCGGAGGACCCGCGCGACCGGCCGACCCCCCGCGAGGACGCGCCGCTGCCGTCCCCCGGCTTCGGGGCCCCCGGGCGCGGTCGGGACGGCGGGAACGGCACACACGACGACCGGGTGGAGGCCCGATGACCGGCACCACCGACCCCACCGCGTTCCCGGACGACTCGGGCGTCGTCGAGCCGGACGGATCGGTCCGCATCGAGGTGCACGCCGAGCACCCGTACCCGGTGCTCGTCGGCGCCGGCGTCGCGGCCCGGCTGGCCGAGGTCGTCGCGGGCACCGGCGCCGGCCGCACCCTGATCGTGCACCCGCCGACCCTCGCCGACCGGGCGGAGGCCGCCCGCGCCGAGCTGACCGGGGCCGGGCTGGCCGCGTCCACGATCCAGGTCGCCGACGCCGAGGCCGGGAAGTCCCTCGACTCGCTCGCCGCCTGCTGGCAGGCCTGCGCGGACGCGGCGCTGACCCGCGCCGACGTCGTCGTGGGGCTCGGTGGGGGTGCGGTCACCGACCTCGCCGGGTTCGTCGCCGCCACCTGGATGCGCGGCATCCGGGTCGTGCACGTCCCGACCACGCTGCTCGCGATGGTCGACGCCGCGGTCGGTGGCAAGACCGGCATCAACACCGCGGCCGGGAAGAACCTGGTGGGTGCGTTCCACGAGCCGTCGGCGGTGCTCGTCGACCTGGACACCCTGCGCACGTTGCCCCGCGCCGAGCTCGTCGCCGGATCCGCCGAGGTGTGGAAGGCCGGTTTCATCGCCGACCCGGTCATCCTCGACCGGGTGCGCGCCGACCCGGCCGCGGCGCTCGACCCGGGCGGGCCGGTGCTGGCCGAGCTGGTGCGGCGCTCGATCCGGGTCAAGGCCGACGTGGTCGGCGCCGACCTGCGCGAGTCGCACCTGCGGGAGATCCTCAACTACGGCCACACCCTCGGCCACGCGATCGAGCGCCGCGAGGACTACCGGTGGCGGCACGGCAACGCCGTCTCGGTCGGGCTGGTGTTCGCCGCCGAGCTGGCCCGGGCCGCGGGCCGGCTCGACGACGCCACCGTGGACCTGCACCGCGAGGTGCTGGACCGGGTGGGCCTGCCGACCTCCTACGAGCCCGGGGCGCTGCCCGAGCTCACCGCGACCATGCGGGGGGACAAGAAGTCCCGGGCCGGGACGCTGCGGTTCGTCGTGCTCGACGGCCTCGCGAAGCCGGGGCGGCTCGAGGGCCCGGACCCGGCGCTGCTGGAAGCCGCCTACGCGGCGATCACCCGCTGAGCCGGCCGCGGCTCACCCGCCGAACGCTGCCACGAACTGCTCCGCGGAGCTCGCCCGGTACACCATGTTGGTGCGCTGCACGTCCTGCAGCGGCGCGCTGGCGGCGTCCGTGTAGCGGTGCCCGGGGTAGACGGTCGGGTTGCCCTTGAGCGACGCCAGCTGCTGCAGCGAGTGGTACATCTGCGCGGCGTCCCCGCCCGGGAAGTCGGTCCGCCCGCAGCCCTGCAGGAACAAGGTGTCACCGGCGACGAGCTTGTCCCCGCCGTCCGGGTCGGGCACCAGGAAGCTCTGGCTGCCCGGGGTGTGGCCCGGGGTGTGCAGCAGCCGGATCGCGACGTTGCCGACCTCGACGACGTCGTCGTGGTCGTGCGGGGTCAGGTCGGTCGCGGACAGGCCGGTCACCCGGGTCACGTAGTCGGCCTCGGGACGCTGGACGTGGATCGGCACCGGGTGCTTCCCGAGCAGGTCCGCGATCCCGCGGAGGTCGAAGCCCAGCATCGAGCCACCGACGTGGTCGGGGTGGTGGTGGGTGGCGAGCACCCCGGTGAGCCGCATGCCGTCCGCGTCGAGCACGGCCAGCAGCTCGTCGGGGGAGTAGGCAGGGTCGACGACCACCGCGTCCCGCGTCTCGGTGTCGCCGATCAGGTACGAGAAGTTGACCATCTGGGTGGCCACCGGGTCGCCGACGGCGTAGTCCTGGCCGGAGAGCAGCTGGCGGAAGTACAGGCCCATGCGGCGACCCTAGATGCCGGCATAGGGTCGCGCGCATGCCCCATGCCGCCCGCCGGGACGCCGTGCGCGCACTCCTCGACGCCGAGGGGCTGGACGCGCTGCTGGTCACCGACCTGCTCGACGTCCGCTACCTCACCGGGTTCACCGGCTCGAACGCCGCGGTCGTGGTGTCCCGCGCGGGCGAGGACCTGCTGTGCACCGACGGCCGGTACCGGCTCCAGGCGGCCGCGCAGTGCCCGGACCTGCCCGTGGTGATCGACCGGCCGAGCGCCCCGGCCGCCGCGGCGAGCGTCCCGACCGGGGCCGGACTGGGCTACGACTCGGCGACCCTGACGGTGGACGGGCTCGCCGCGGTCCGGGACGCGGCCCCGGGACGGCGCCTGCGCCGCGCCCCGGGCCTGGTCGGCCGGCTGCGGCAGGTCAAGGACGACGGCGAGGTCGCGGCGATCCGGGCCGCCTGCGAGCTGGCCGACACCGCGCTGCGCGCCCTGCTCGACGCCGGCGGGCTCGCGCCGGGCCGGACCGAGCGGGAGGTCGCCGGCGACCTCGACGACCGCATGCGGCGCCTGGGCGCGGCCGGGCCGTCGTTCGACACGATCCTCGCCGCCGGGGCGAACTCGGCCGTCCCGCACCACGCGCCGACGGACGCCGAGCTGTGCCGGGGCGACCTCGTGAAGATCGACTTCGGGGCGGAGCTGGACGGCTACCACTCCGACACCACCCGGACGTTCTGCCTCGGCCCGGCCGCCGGCTGGCAGCGCGAGCTGCACGCCCTGGTCGACGCCGCGGCCGGTGCCGGGCGGGCCGCGCTCGGCGGCGGTGCCGGGGTGCGCGAGGTCGACGCCGCCGCCCGCACGGTGATCGAGAAGGCGGGGTACGGCGACGAGTTCCCGCACGGCCTCGGGCACGGCGTCGGGCTGGCGGTCCACGAGCCGCCGTGGCTGGCCCGCACCGGGGCCGGGACCGTTCCCGCCGGCGCGGTCGTGACCGTCGAACCGGGCGTCTACCTGGAGGGACGCGGTGGGGTGCGGATCGAGGACACCCTGCACGTGCCGGCCGGCGGGCCCGCCGTACCGCTGACGACCCTGCCCCGCGACCTGATCGAGGTCTGAACCGGCCCGGCACGGGCAGGTGGACCGCGTGCCGGTACCCTTGACCGTCAGGTGCGCACCGCCCGCGGGCAGGGCGCGCCGGACGTACCGGACGTCCTCGCGACGCGCCGCCCGCCGACCGTGGCCGTGGCGCCGTCGGGACCCGGTGCCCGACCAGCGAGACCCGACACCCGATCAGGAGAACGCGCACGTGGCGACCACGAACGACCTGAAGAACGGCCTGGTGCTGAACCTCGAGGGCCAGCTGTGGACCGTGACGGCGTTCCAGCACGTCAAGCCGGGCAAGGGCGGCGCCTTCGTGCGCACCACCCTGAAGAACGTGATGTCCGGCAAGGTCGTCGACAAGACCTTCAACGCCGGCACCAAGGTCGACACCGCGACGGTCGACCGCCGCGACATGACCTACCTGTACCGCGAGGGCACCGACTTCGTGTTCATGGACGGCGACACCTTCGAGCAGATCCCGATCCCGGAGGAGAAGGTCGGCGACGCCGCGAAGTACCTGCTGGAGAACGCAGGCGCCCAGGTGTCGCTGCACGAGGGCGAGCCGCTGTTCGTGGAGCTTCCGACCTCGGTCGAGCTGGTCATCTCCCACACGGACCCGGGCCTGCAGGGCGACCGTTCCACGGGCGGTACCAAGCCGGCCACCCTGGAGACCGGCGCCGAGATCCAGGTGCCGCTGTTCCTGGAGTCCGGCACCAAGGTGAAGGTCGACACGCGGGACGGCCGCTACCTCGGCCGCGTGAGCTGACGTGCGTGCACGTACCAAGGCCCGCAAACGGGCCCTGGACATCCTCTTCGAGTCCGAGGCGCGTGGCGAGGCACCGCTGGAGGTGCTGGCCGCGCGCCGCGAGACCGACGACGCCCCACCGGTCCAGGACTACGCCGCGCGGCTGGTCGAGGGCGTCGCCACCCACCGCGAGCGGATCGACCAGCTGATCGCCGAGCACGCCGAGGGCTGGTCGGTCGACCGGATGCCGGCGGTGGACCGCGGGCTGCTGCGGATCGGCGTCTACGAGCTGCTGTGGGTCGACGACGTCGACGACCCGGTGGCGATCACCGAGGCCGTCGAGCTGGCCCGGACCCTGTCCACCGACGACTCGCCGCGCTACGTCAACGGCGTGCTCGGCCAGATCTCGGACATCGCCGAGCACCTGCGCGCCACCCTGTAGGGCCACGCGGAGATCCGGGCGGTGACGGCCGGAGAACTGTGCCGAGCAAACGGCCACCACCGCCCGGACGGGCGCCGAGCGCGCCACCCTTCCCCTGGGGCGCGTCCGGCGGGTCCGATCATCCCACGTGCGGGCCGGGCCGGGACTCGGGCGGCAGCACGCCCCACTCGATGAGCTGGTCGGTCAGCTCGCCGGGGGACATGTCGTAGATGATCGCGAGCGAGCGCAGGTCCTCGGCCCGGATCGAGAGCACCTTGCCGTTGTAGTCGCCGCGCTGGCTCTGGATGGCCGCGGCGTAGCGGGCCAGCGGCCCGACCTTGTCCGCGGGCAGCTGCTGCAGCCGCTCCAGATTGATCACGATCTTGGTGGCGGGCTCGCTGCCCGACGGGACGCGCCCCTCGGGGAGCAGCTCGGCCACCGGGACCCCGTAGAAGTCGGCCAGCTCGGCCAGCTTCTGCACGGTGACCGCACGGTCGCCGCGCTCGTAGGAGCCCACGACGACCGCCTTCCAGCGCCCGCCCGACTTCTGCTCGACGCCGTGCAGCGACAGCCCCTGCTGCTGCCTGATCGCCCGGAGCTTGCCCCCGAGCGCCTTGGCGTAGTCGCCCATCGATCTCCTCGTTCCTGCGGTCCGTGCCGGCGGCCGGTCGTCACCGGCGGTGTGCCGGAAGTGGCCGTGTCGTCGCCCCTGTGGGTGGTTGCCCGGCGGGGTGGCGACACCGGGCCCGCGCCGGCTCGTGTACCGGCGCGCTCGCTCCGGCCCTGCGGCACGTTCCCTATTTGATACGGAGAGTAATCCTCCGGGTCCGGTCCGGCGCGGTCAAGTTCGACCCCCTGCCCGGGGGGTTGACGAGCGGTTTCCCACACGAACGGGGCAGTGGTCGTCCCTCGTCGGCGGTAGCGCTGGGTGTGGACGCCCGGGCCGGACCACCCGCTCTTGTGGGTGTGATGGGCAGAACCGGGTATCGCCGGACCCGCTCGGACGACCGGGCGACGGCTGCGCATCGTGATCGGACCGTGACCTCGGGTGGGTGACGGCCGGTCCACCGGCGCCGGACGGGACAGGGCCCACGTCACATCGGGGCGGTTGCTAGGTTGAGCGCGCAAGACCGTCCTTTAAGACCCGTCCGGTGAGGCGGGGAAGGAGCGACCTCGTGGCGCAGAACCGCCGCGGGGACGTCGACGCGCAGGACTCCCGCCGGGAGCTGCTGTCCGCGGCCGACGTCACCCGCACCATCGCGCGCATCGCGCACCAGATCATCGAGAAGACGGCGTTCGGCCCCGACCGGCCCGACGACCTCGTCCTGCTGGGCGTCCCCACCCGGGGCGTCCACCTCGCGCACCGGCTGGCCGCCGCGATCACCGAGTTCGCCGGCGCCGCCCCGGCCGTCGGCTCCGTCGACGCCACCCTCTATCGCGACGACCTGCGGCGCGGCCCGGCCCGCGCGCTGGAGTCGACCGCGGTGCCCGAGGGCGGGGTGGACGACAAGCTGGTCGTGCTCGTCGACGACGTCCTGATGTCCGGCCGCACCACCCGGGCCGCGCTCGACGCGCTGCGCGACGAGGGCCGGCCGCGGATCGTCCAGCTCGCCGTGCTCGTCGACCGCGGCCACCGCGAGCTGCCGATCCGTGCCGACTACGTGGGCAAGAACGTGCCCACCTCGCGCACCGAGCAGATCCTGGTGTCGCTGTCGGAGATCGACGGCAGCGACGGCGTGTGGATCACCCAGGGGGAGACCGCGTGAAGCACCTGCTCTCGGTCGCCGACCTCGACGCCAGCGAGGCCACGGCGCTGCTCGACACCTCCGACCGGCTGCGCCAGGCGCTGCTCGGGCGCGAGGTCCGCAAGCTGCCGACGCTGCGCGGCCGCACCGTCATCACGATGTTCTACGAGAACTCGACCCGCACCCGGGTCTCGTTCGAGATCGCCGGCAAGTGGATGAGCGCCGACACCGTGAACGTGTCGGCGTCCGGCTCGTCGGTGTCCAAGGGGGAGTCGCTGCGCGACACCGCGCTGACCCTGTCCTCGATGGGCGTCGACTGCGTGATCGTGCGGCACCCGGCCTCCGGTGCGGCGCACCGGCTGGCGCACTGGTTGGAAGCCGACCGGGAGAACACCGGGACGCCGACCGCGATCGTGAACGCCGGTGACGGCACCCACGAGCACCCCACCCAGGCCCTCCTGGACGCCGCGACGCTGCGCGACCGGCTCGGCGGCATCGCCGGGCGGCGGGTCGCGATCGTCGGCGACGTCCTGCACTCGCGGGTCGCCCGGTCCAACGTGCTGCTGCTCGCCACGCTGGGCGCCGAGGTGGTGCTGGTCGCGCCGCCGACGCTGCTGCCCACCGGGGTCGAGTCCTGGCCGTGCCGGGTCTCGCACACCCTCGACGCCGAGCTGCCGGCCGCCGACGCGGTGATGATGTTGCGCGTGCAGGCCGAGCGGATGCACGGCGGCTTCTTCCCCTCCTCGCGGGAGTACGCCGTCCGGTTCGGGCTGTCCGAGGACCGGGCCGCCCTGCTGCGCGAGGACGCCGTGGTGCTGCACCCCGGGCCGATGGTCCGCGGCATGGAGATCGCCCCCGCGGTCGCCGACGCGCCCAGCTCCGCCGTCCTGCAGCAGGTCCGCAACGGCGTGCACGTCCGGATGGCCGTCCTCTACCACCTTCTCGCCGGAGCCCCCGAATGACCGATCTGCTCATCACCAACGCACGGCCCTACGGCGAGGACCCGGTCGACGTGCTCGTCGCCGACGGGGTCGTCCGCACGATTGGGACCGGCCTGACCGCCCCCGAGGGCAGCGGCGTGCTCGACGCGCAGGGCGCCGTCCTGCTGCCCGGGTTCGTCGACCTGCACGTCCACCTGCGCGAACCCGGTGGCGAGGAGTCCGAGACGATCGAGACCGGCAGCCGCGCCGCCGCGCTCGGCGGGTTCACCGCGGTCTTCGCGATGCCGAACACCGACCCGGTCGCCGATTCCGACGTCGTCGTCGAGCACGTGTGGCGGCGCGGCGCCGAGGTGGGGCTCGTCGACGTCCACCCGGTCGGTGCGGTCACCGTCGGGCTGGGCGGCGAGCGGCTCGCCGAGCTCGGGACCATGACCGACTCGCGCGCCGCCGTCCGGATGTTCTCCGACGACGGGCGGTGCGTGAACGACCCGCTGATCATGCGGCGGGCACTGGAGTACGCCTCCGCGCTGGACGCCGTGATCGCCCAGCACGCCGAGGACCACCGCCTCACCGGCGGGGCGCAGGCGCACGAGGGTGCCGTCGCGGCCCGGCTGGGGCTCGCCGGATGGCCGGCCACCGCCGAGGAGACGATCGTCGCCCGGGACTGCGCGCTGGCCCGGGAGGCACGGGCCCGGCTGCACGTCTGCCACATCTCGACCGCCCGCACGATCGACGTGCTGCGCGCGGCCAAGGCGCAGGGCGTGCAGGTCTCCGCCGAGGTCACCCCGCACCACCTGCTGCTCACCGACAGCAGACTGTCCAGCTACGACCCGGTGAACAAGGTCAACCCGCCGCTGCGCACCGCGGAGGACACCCGGGCCATGCGGGAGGCGCTCGCCGAGGGCGTGATCGACGTGGTCGCCACCGACCACGCCCCGCACGCGCAGCAGTACAAGGACACCGAGTGGCAGGCGGCGAAACCCGGCATGCTGGGCCTGCAGACCGCGCTGTCGGTGCTGATCGAGACCATGGTCGAGCCCGGCCTGCTCGACTGGCACGGCGTCGCGCGCGTGCTGTCCGAGCGCCCCGCCGAGATCGGGCGGCTGCCCGACCAGGGCCGGCCGGTCGCGGAGGGGGAGCCGGCGACGTTCGCGCTCGTCGACCCGGACGCGGTCTGGACGGTGCGTGGCGCGAACCTGGCGAGCAAGGCGGCGAACACGCCGTACGAGGGAATGCGGCTGCCCGGATCGGTGGTCGCGACGGTGCTGCGTGGCCGGATCACGGCGCAGGACGGGAAGGTGCAGGCATGAAGTCGTTGGGGGTCGGCAGCGGGCGGAGCGCGCGGGGTGGGGACAACACCGCGCTGCTGGTGCTCGAGGACGGGCGGATCTTCCGCGGCGAGGCGTACGGCGCGACCGGGGCGACCCTCGGCGAGGCCGTGTTCACCACCGGGATGACCGGCTACCAGGAGACCCTGACCGACCCGTCGTACCACCGCCAGATCGTGCTGCAGACCGCACCGCAGATCGGCAACACCGGCTGGAACGACGCCGACGACGAGTCGTCGGGCATCCAGGTCGCCGGCTACGCGGTGCGTGACCCGGCCCGGCGGGCGTCGAACTGGCGGGCCACCGGCTCGCTGGAGGACGCGCTGCGGGCGCAGGGGATCGTCGGCATCGCGGGGATCGACACCCGGGCCGCGGTCCGGCACCTGCGCGAGCGGGGTGCGATGCGGGCCGGGATCTTCTCCGGTTCCGCGCTGGCGCCCGAGGCGGAGCTCGTCGAGCGGGTCGTGCAGAGCCCGCCGATGGAGGGCGCCGACCTCTACGGCGCGGTGACGACGACCGAGCCCTACGTCGTCCCGGCCGTCGGGGAGCGGCGGTTCGTCGTGGCCGCGCTCGACGTGGGGATCAAGTACAACACCCCGCGGATGATGGCGGCGCGCGGCATCGAGGTGCACGTGCTGCCGGCGTCGAGCACGATCGAGACGATCGAGTCCCTGCGGCCCGACGGGTTCTTCCTGGCCAACGGCCCGGGCGACCCGGCCACCGCCGACCATCCGGTCGCGCTGACCAGGCAGGTGCTGGAGCGGCGGATCCCGCTGTTCGGGATCTGCTTCGGCAACCAGATCCTGGGCCGCGCGCTGGGCCGCTCCACCTACAAGCTGCGCTACGGCCACCGGGGCATCAACATCCCGGTCGTGGAGCACGCCACCGGCCGGGTCGCGATCACCTCGCAGAACCACGGCTTCGCCGTCGCGGGCGAGGCCGGCGAGGAGTTCGACACCCCGTACGGGCGGGCGGTGATCACCCACACCTGCCCGAACGACGGCTGCGTCGAGGGCATGGCCGGGATCGACTTCCCGGCGTTCTCCGTGCAGTACCACCCGGAGGCCGCCGCCGGCCCGCACGACGCCGCCGACCTGTTCGACCGGTTCGTGCAGCTCATGGCCGGCCACCCGGTCGGCTACGCCGGCGTCGCCGCGCAGCGGCCCGCGGGCGTCGAGCCGGCCCCGTACCCGGAGGTGGAGGTCCTCCCCGGCGAGGAACCGGTCACCGGCCCGGGCGGGGAACGGCCGGGGCAGGCCCGGCCCGGGGCCCCGGACCCGCTGACCGCGCCGTTCTCCGACGTGGAGAACGCCCTGCGCGGCGACGACGACCCGGGCGCGGCGACCGGCCGCTCCGGCCCCGTCGACGACCGACCCTGGCCGCCACCCGCGGCCGACCCGACCACCCCGTCCGACCAGGACGGCCCGCAGGCCCGGCAGGAGGACCGCTGATGCCCCGCCGCGACGACATCAACCACGTGATGGTGATCGGATCCGGGCCGATCGTCATCGGACAGGCCTGCGAGTTCGACTACTCCGGGACCCAGGCGTGCCGGGTGCTGCAGGCCGAGGGCATCCGGGTCTCGCTGGTCAACTCGAACCCGGCCACGATCATGACCGACCCGGAGTTCGCCGACGCCACCTACGTCGAGCCGATCACCCCGGAGTTCGTCGAGAAGGTCATCGCCGCGGAGCGGCCGGACGCGATCCTGGCGACCCTGGGCGGGCAGACCGCGCTGAACACCGCGATCGCGCTGCACGACAACGGCGTGCTGGAGCGCTACGGCGTCGAGCTGATCGGCGCCGACGTCGACGCCATCCAGCGGGGCGAGGACCGGCTGAAGTTCAAGGACATCGTCACGAGCGTCGGCGGCGACGTGCCGCGCTCGCGGGTCTGCCACTCGATGGACGAGGTCCGGGCCGCGGCCGGGGAACTCGGCCTGCCGGTCGTGATCCGGCCGTCGTTCACGATGGGCGGCCTCGGCTCGGGCATGGCGCACACCGCCGAGGAGCTGGAGCGCCTCGCCGGTGCGGGGCTGGACGCGTCCCCGGTCACCGAGGTCCTCATCGAGGAGTCGGTGCTCGGCTGGAAGGAGTACGAGCTCGAGCTGATGCGCGACCACCACGACAACGTGGTCGTCGTCTGCTCGATCGAGAACCTCGACCCGATGGGCGTGCACACCGGGGACTCGATCACCGTCGCGCCCGCGATGACGCTGACCGACCGCGAGTACCAGCACATGCGCGACGTCGGCATCGCCGTGCTCCGCGAGGTCGGCGTCGACACCGGTGGCTGCAACATCCAGTTCGCGATCCACCCGGAGACCGGGCGCCTGGTGGTCATCGAGATGAACCCGCGCGTGTCCCGGTCGTCGGCGCTGGCGTCCAAGGCCACCGGCTTCCCGATCGCGAAGATCGCCGCCCGGCTGGCCGTCGGCTACACCCTCGACGAGATCCGCAACGACATCACCGGCGAGACCCCGGCCGCGTTCGAGCCGACGCTGGACTACGTCGTCGTCAAGATCCCGCGGTTCGCGTTCGAGAAGTTCCCCGGCGCCGACCCCGAGCTGACGACGACCATGAAGTCGGTCGGCGAGGCGATGGCACTGGGCCGCTCGTTCCCGGAGGCGCTGGGCAAGGCGCTGCGCTCGATGGAGCGGGCCCGGGCCGGCTTCTGGACGGCGCCGGACCCGGACGGCGATCCCGAGTACGCCAGCCCGGTCGACGGCCGGATCTACGAGGTCGAGCGCGCGCTGCGGTCCGGGCAGTCGGTCGACGACGTCGCCAAGGCCTCCGGCATCGACCCGTGGTTCGTCGACCAGATCGCGCTGCTCGGCGAGCTCCGGGCCGAGCTCGAGGCCGCGCCGGTGCTCGACGCCGACCTGCTGCGCAAGGCCAAGCGGTACGGCCTGTCCGACCGGCAGCTGGCCGCGGTCCGTCCCGAGTTCGCGGGCGAGGACGGCGTGCGGACGCTGCGGCACCGGCTGGGGATCCGCCCGGTCTACAAGACCGTCGACACCTGCGCCGCCGAGTTCGCCGCGAGGACGCCGTACCACTACTCGGCCTACGAGACCGACCCGGCCGCCGAGTCGGAGATCGCCCCGCAGACCGAGAAGCCGAAGGTGCTGATCCTGGGCTCCGGCCCGAACCGGATCGGGCAGGGCATCGAGTTCGACTACTCGTGCGTGCACGCCGTGATGGCCCTGCGGGCCGCCGGGTTCGAGACCGTGATGGTCAACTGCAACCCGGAGACGGTGTCGACCGACTACGACACCGCCGACCGGCTCTACTTCGAGCCGCTCACCTTCGAGGACGTGCTGGAGGTCGTGCACGCCGAGCAGCGGTCCGGCACGGTCGCCGGCGTCATCGTCCAGCTCGGCGGGCAGACCCCGCTCGGCCTGGCACAGCGGCTCACCGAGGCCGGGGTGCCGGTCGTCGGGACGACGGCGGCGGCGATCGACCTGGCCGAGGACCGCGGCGCGTTCGGCGAGGTGCTGCGCAAGGCGGGCCTGCCGGCGCCGGACTACGGCATGGCGACCAGCTTCGACGAGGCCCGCGAGATCGCCGCCCGGATCGGCTACCCGGTGCTGGTGCGGCCCTCGTACGTGCTGGGCGGGCGCGGCATGGAGATCGTCTACGACGAGGCCACGCTGGCCGGCTACATCGCCCGCGCCACGACGGTCTCGCAGGACCGGCCGGTGCTCGTCGACAAGTTCCTCGACGACGCCATCGAGATCGACGTCGACGCCCTGTGCGACGGCGACGAGGTCTACCTCGGCGGCGTGATGGAGCACATCGAGGAGGCCGGGGTGCACTCCGGTGACTCGTCGTGCACGCTGCCGCCGATCACGCTGGGCTCGTCGGTGCTGGCCAAGGTCCGGGAGGCGACCGAGGCCATCGCACACGGCGTCGGCGTCCGGGGGCTGCTCAACGTGCAGTACGCGCTGCACGGCGACGTGCTCTACGTGCTGGAGGCCAACCCGCGCGCGTCGCGGACGGTGCCGTTCGTGTCCAAGGCGACGTCGGTGCCGCTGGCCAAGGCCGCCGCGCGGATCATGCTGGGCGCCACCGTCGCCGAGCTGCGCGCCGAGGGAATGCTGCCCGCCACCGGCGACGGCGGCCTGCTCCCGGCCGACTCGCCGGTCGCGGTGAAGGAGGCGGTGCTGCCGTTCAACCGGTTCCGCAACACCGCGGGCCAGGGCGTGGACCCGCTGCTCGGCCCGGAGATGAAGTCGACCGGCGAGGTCATGGGCTTCGACGCGGCGTTCGGGCCGGCCTTCGCGAAGTCCCAGGCGGCGGCCTACGGCTCGCTGCCGACCTCGGGGCGGGTGTTCGTCTCGATCGCCGACCGCGACAAGCGGGCGATGGTGTTCCCCATCCGCCGCCTCGCCGATCTCGGGTTCGAGGTGCTCGCCACCGAGGGCACCGCGGAAATGCTGCGCCGCAACGGGATCAGCGTGACCGTGGTCCGCAAGCACTCGGCCGGGTCGACGCCGGACAACCCGACGATCGTCGACACGATCCTCGACGGGGGCGTCGACCTGATCGTCAACACCCCGGTCGGCAACCCCGGGCCGCGGGTCGACGGCTACGAGATCCGCGCCGCGGCCGTGTCCCGCGGTGTCCCGTGCATCACCACGGTCCAGGGGGCTGCGGCCGCGGTGCAGGGCATCGAGGCGCTGGCCTCCGGCGGGCTCGGCGTGCGGTCGCTGCAGCAGGCGCACGCGGCACTGCGGTCCGGACCGGACGCCGGGTTCGTGACGCACGCCGTCTCCGGGCCGGGTGCGGACACACCTTCCCCGGCGCCGCGATCGTGACCGGGTTCGGGCAGCGGCTCGCCGACGCCGTCGCGGCGTACGGGCCGCTGTGCGCCGGGATCGACCCGCACCCGCCGCTGCTGGCCCGGTGGGGCCTGGCCGACGACGCCGACGGGCTGGCCCGGTTCGCCGACGCCTGCCTGGCCGGCTTCGCCGGTGCCGTCGCCCTGGTGAAGCCGCAGTCGGCGTTCTTCGAGCGGCACGGCTCGGCCGGGATCGCGGTGCTGGAACGGCTGCTGGCCGGCTTCGCCGGGACGCCGACGCTGACCCTGCTCGACGCCAAGCGCGGCGACATCGGGTCCACGATGGACGGGTACGCGGACGCCTGCCTCCGGCCCGGCGCACCGCTCGGCGCCGATGCGGTGACGCTCTCGCCGTACCTGGGGTTCGGCTCCCTGGAGCCGGCGTTCACCGCGGCCGCCGCGGCCGGCCGCGGGGTGTTCGTGCTGGCGCGCACGTCCAACCCGGAGGGTGGTGCGGTGCAGCTCGCCACCGCCCCCGGGGGCCGCACCGTCGCCCAGTCGATGGTCGACGCGGCGGCCGAGCGCAACGCGGGTGCGGTACCCACCGGCGACGTCGGCGTGGTCGTCGGCGGCACCCACGACCACGGGCTGGACCTGTCCGCGCTGAACGGCCCGGTGCTCGTGCCGGGCCTGGGTGCGCAGGGCGCAGACCCGGCCGACATCGCGTCCCGGTTCGCGGGTGCCTCCGGCCCGGTGCTGCCGGCGGCGGCCCGGACCCTGCTGGCGGCCGGGCCGGACCCGGCCGCGTTGCGGGACGCGGCGCGGGCGCTGGGGGAGGAGCTGGCCTCGGCCCGCGCCGTGGCGGGCTGAACGCCTCCGCCGGCGCGCGAGTAGCCGGGTCGAGCCGGACGACACCCCTGCGTCGGCAGGCGTACCGTCCGTCGCCGGTCGTGTGCGTTCCGCGTGCGGCCGGTGGCCCTGGGCGCTCCGGGAGTGCAACTGGGCGCGAGCGGCCGTGTCGCGAACCGGCCGTCCGGCGGACCGTGTTGCGCCGACCCGTCGTCCGGGGGAGCCCGGCGGCACCGCGAGCGGCATCACAGAGCGTGCCGATGATCACCTCACAGCCGGCGAAACCGGAGGTGGGACCCCCATTGACGCCCGTGTGGAGGGCGTGGGTACGTTCGATCGCAACTCCGGGGCGTCCCCCGGACGGGTCGGTGCGACCACCACCCGAGCGCCGCCACCCGGCGACGAGCACGACCTGAACGACACGGAGAGTACGGAGGCATCACCGTGGCCCTTCCCCAGCTGACCGAGGAACAGCGCGCTGCCGCGCTGGAGAAGGCCGCGGCCGCGCGCCGGGCCCGCGCGGAGCTGAAGGACCGCCTCAAGCGAGGGGGCACCACCCTCGAGGAGGTCCTCAAGAAGGCCGAGACCGACGAGGTCCTCGGCAAGATGAAGGTCTCTGCGCTCCTGGAGGCCCTGCCGAACGTCGGCAAGGTCCGCGCGCAGCAGATCATGGAGGAGCTGGAGATCGCGAGCAGCCGCCGGCTGCGCGGCCTCGGCGACCGGCAGCGCAAGGCGTTGCTCGAGCGCTACCCGAGCTGACCCGGCGCACCCCGTGACCGGAACTTCCTCCGATCCGTCGCCGGCGTCCCCCGACCAGGCCGGCCGCCCGGCCCGCGGGCGCCTGCTCGTGCTGGCCGGGCCGTCCGGCGTGGGGAAGAGCAGTGTGGTCGCGGGCCTGCGCGAGGCGCTGCCGGAGCTGCTGTTCAGCGTGTCCGCCACGACCCGGCCGGCCCGGCCGGGCGAGGTGGACGGCCGTGACTACCGCTTCGTGTCCCGCGAGGAGTTCGACGCGCTGATCGAGCGCGGCGAGCTCCTGGAGTGGGCCGAGGTGCACGGCGGGCTGCAGCGCTCCGGCACGCCGCGGGAACCGGTGGAGCGGGCGCTCGCCGCGGGCCGTCCGGTCCTCGTCGAGGTCGACCTGCAGGGCGCCCGCTCGGTGAAGCGGGTCCTGCCCGAGGCCGTCACCGTGTTCGTCGCACCGCCGTCGATGGAGGAGCTCGCCCGCCGGCTCACCGACCGCGGCACCGACACCCCGGAGCAGCGGGCCCGCCGGCTGCGTACCGCCATCGAGGAGATGGAGGCCCGGCACGAGTTCGACGAGGTCGTCGTCAACGACGACCTGCGGGCCGTGATCGGCCGGTTGGTAGCATTGGTGGTCGACCGTGACGCCGCGCGAGGCCTCGGTCCCCCGTCCGCTTCTGGAGTGAGTACGTGAGCACGCCTACCGGCACCACCGCCCCCGAGGGCATCACCTACCCGCCGATCGACGACCTGCTCGGCCAGGTCAGCTCGAAGTACGCGCTGGTCATCTACGCGGCCAAGCGCGCCCGGCAGATCAACGACTACTACTCCCAGCTCGGCGAGGGCCTGCTGGAGTACGTCGGCCCGCTCGTCGAGCCGGGCCCCCGCGAGAAGCCGCTGTCGATCGCCATGCGCGAGATCCAGGCCGGCATGCTCGAGCACACCGAGGGCGAGTAAGACCCCACCGTGCCTCCCGAGGTCCTGCTCGGCGTCTCCGGCGGCATCGCCGCCTACAAGAGCGCGGAGCTGCTGCGCCGGCTGACCGAGTCCGGTCACGCCGTGCGGGTCATCCCCACCGAGTCCGCGCTGCGGTTCGTCGGCGCCGCGACCTTCGAGGCGCTCTCCGGGCGCCCGGTGGCGACCGGTGTCTTCGACGACGTCCACGAGGTCCCGCACGTCGCCCTCGGGCAGCAGGCCGACCTCGTCGTCGTCGCCCCGGCCACCGCGGACCTGATGGCCCGGCTCGCCCACGGCCGCGCCGACGACCTGCTCACCGGCGCGCTGCTCACCGCGCGCTGCCCGGTCCTGCTGGCCCCCGCGATGCACACCGAGATGTGGGAGCACCCCGCCACCCGGGACAACGTCGCGCTCCTGCGCTCCCGGGGGACGGTCGTCCTGGAGCCGGCGTCCGGCCGGCTGACCGGCGCCGACACCGGCAAGGGCCGGCTGCCCGACCCGGCCGAGATCTTCGACGTGGCCCGGCTGCTGCTGGAACGCGCGGACGCGCTGCCCCGGGACCTGGAGGGCCGGCACGTCGTCGTGAGCGCCGGCGGCACCCGCGAGAACCTGGACCCGGTGCGCTACCTCGGCAACCGCTCGTCCGGCCGGCAGGGCTACGCGCTCGCCCGGGTCGCCGCCCAGCGCGGGGCCCGGGTCACGCTCGTCGCCGGGCACACCGCCGACCTGGGCACACCCGCCGGCGTGGACCTGGTCCCGGCGGGCACCGCCGCGGCGATGGAGGCCGCCGTCCGCGACGCCGCCGTCGGCGCCGACGCGGTCGTCATGGCCGCCGCCGTCGCCGACTTCCGGCCCGTCGAGTCCGCCGCCGACAAGATCAAGCGGGGGAGCGACGAGCCCGCCCCGCTGCGCCTGGCGCAGAACCCGGACATCCTCGCCGGGATCGTGCGGGACAACCCCCGGCCCGGCCAGGTGATCGTCGGGTTCGCCGCGGAGACCGGTGACGCCCAGGGCGACGCCCTGCACCACGGTCGCGCCAAGCTCGCCCGCAAGGGCTGCGACCTGCTCGTCGTCAACACCGTCGGGGACGGCAAGGCGTTCGAGACCCTCGACAACGCCGGCTGGCTGCTCGCCCGCGACGGCGGCGAGGAGGAGCTCCCGATGGGGTCGAAGGCACTGCTCGCCTCCCGGATCTGGGACGCCGTCACCCCGCGCCTGCCCTGAGCAGCCTGCTCCGGGAACGACAGCGGCGCCGCTGCAGACCGCAGCGGCGCCGTCGCGTCGTGGTGACCGGGTCTGGTCAGTCCTCCCAGAAGGAGGGGGACTCGCTGCTGTTCGGGGCGGAGGACGACGGCGACGCCGGGGCGGTCGGCGCGGTCCGGGCCTCCGGCGCGGCGGACCCGCTCGGCGCCGGCTCGGCAGTGCCGCTGGGCTGCGGGGCCTGCGTCGCGCTCGGGGTGCTGCTCGACGACGGCTCGGTGCTGGTCGAGGTCAGCGAGTCCTCCGAGTCCTCCGAGGATCCGGTCTGCGGCGACGAGCTCGACGAGGTCGTGACGTAGTCGGCGACCGCCCAGCCGCCGTACTCCGGCAGCTCGACGAAGCCGTCCTTCGTCTCGCCGACCGAGGTGGTCTCACCGCGCTCGCACACGCCGACGATCGGGGCGTCCGGCTTCGCCTCGGAGCGCACGTTCACGCTCGAGGTGCAGGTTCCGGTGCCGGCCGCGGTCGCCGTGCCGGCGATCAGACCGGTGACGGTGACGCCCGCCACCGCCAGGGCACCGACGGCGGCGGCGATGCGTCGCGAGTTCGGCTTCATCGTGGGATTACCTCCGTGCCGACGGCGGACTGGGGAACCGCCGTTCCGTGTGGTCAGAGCCACCTCACGGCCACTGCCGCGAGGCGTTGTCCGGCCCAACGAGGCCGCGCGGGATCGATTCGCGACCGAGGGGGTCAACCACCCCATCCGGCGACACCACGTAGTCGACGCTCGGCGTGTCGCTACGCTCCGTATGTGAGCTGGCCCTCCGTCACCCCTTGCGGGCGGCGGATCTGGACTAGGGTGAGCCGCCAGAGGGCGTTCCGAAGTCTTGGGTGCGTCCGGACCAGCGCGGTCGAGAGGCTGTGCCGGAGTGAACGCAGTACCACCAACGGGATGGAGAAACAGCGCGTGTCGAACACGAGCCGCCGTCTGTTCACGAGCGAGTCGGTCACCGAGGGCCACCCGGACAAGATCTGTGACGCGATCAGCGACACGATCCTCGACGCCATGCTCGCGCAGGACCCCAGCAGCCGGGTGGCCGTCGAGACCCTCGTGACCACCGGGCAGGTGCACGTCGCCGGCGAGGTCACCACCAACGCCTATGTCGAGATCCCGCAGCTCGTGCGGGACAAGATCCTCGAGATCGGCTACGACTCCTCCGCGAAGGGTTTCGACGGCGCGTCCTGCGGCGTCAACATCGCGATCGGCGCCCAGTCCCCGGACATCGCCCAGGGCGTGGACACGGCCTACGAGAAGCGCGTCGAGTCCGCCGAGGACGAGATCGCCAAGCAGGGTGCGGGCGACCAGGGCCTGATGTTCGGCTACGCCTGCGAGGACACCCCGGAGCTGATGCCGCTGCCGATCGCGCTCGCGCACCGGCTCTCCCGCCGGCTGACCGAGGTCCGGAAGAACGGCACCCTGCCCTACCTGCGGGCCGACGGGAAGACCCAGGTCACGATCGACTACGACGGCGACAAGCCGGCCCGGCTGGACACCGTCGTCCTGTCCACGCAGCACGCCGCCGACGTCGACCTCGACGGCATGCTCGCCCCGGACATCCTCAAGCACGTCGTGACCCCCGAGGTCGAGGCGCTGGGCTGGGACCCGAGCGAGCCGCGGCTGCTGGTCAACCCGACCGGCCGCTTCGTCCTCGGCGGCCCGATGGGTGACGCGGGCCTCACCGGCCGGAAGATCATCGTCGACACCTACGGCGGCATGGCCCGCCACGGTGGCGGCGCGTTCTCCGGCAAGGATCCGTCGAAGGTGGACCGCTCCGCGGCGTACGCCATGCGCTGGGTGGCGAAGAACGCCGTCGCCGCCGGGCTGGCCGGCCGGATCGAGGTCCAGGTCGCCTACGCGATCGGCAAGGCGGCCCCGGTCGGCCTGTTCGTCGAGACCTTCGGCACGGAGAACGTCGACCCCGCCAAGATCCAGAAGGCGATCGAGCAGGTCTTCGACCTGCGCCCGGCCGCGATCATCCGCGACCTGAAGCTGCTGCGGCCGATCTACGCGCCGACCGCCGCCTACGGTCACTTCGGCCGGACCGACATCGACCTGCCGTGGGAGGACACCTCCCGCGCGGACGCGCTCAAGTCCGCCGTCGGGGCCTGATCGATCCAGTACCGGCCGTGGCCGGGTCCGCACCCCGCGGGCCCGGCCACGGCCGTGTCGCCGGCCCGTCGGGAGCGTCTGGTAGACCCTGGCCGTGAGTTCTCCCGCGACGGCACGGTCCGCACGGACGGGTGCGCCGCGGCGTCCCGCACGGAACCGCGGCGAGTGGCGGCCCGCGGAGACGGCACCGGTGGCCCGGGTGGTCGTCGACGTGCCGCTGCCGCATTTGGACCGGCCCTTCGACTACCGGGTGCCGGCGCACCTCGACGAGGCCGCCGTCCCCGGGGTGCGGGTGCGGGTCCGGTTCGCCGGGCGGATGGTCGACGGCTACCTGCTCGAGCGGGTGGACGGCTCCGCGCACGGTGGGAAGCTCGCCTGGGTCGACAAGGTGGTCTCCGCCGAGCCGGTGCTGACCCCGGAGATCGCCGGTCTCGCGCGGGCCGTCGCCGACCGGTACGCCGGGGTGCTCGCCGACGTGCTGCGGCTCGCGATCCCCGCCCGGCACGCGCGGGTCGAGTCGGAGCAGCCGAGCGATCGGGCCGTCCCCGACCCGGAACCGCCCGACCGCACCGGGTGGGACGCCTACCCGCGCGGGGGCGCCCTGCTCGACGCCCTGGCCCGCGGCCGGGCCGCGCACGCCGTCTGGCAGGCGCTGCCCGGCGAGGACTGGGCGGCCCGGCTCGCCGAGGCCGCCGCCGCGACCCGGACCGCGGGCCGGTCCGCGCTGCTGGTGGTGCCCGACCAGCGCGACGTCGACCGGCTGCACGCCGCCTGCGCGGCGCTGCTCGGTGCGGACGCCGTCGTCGCGCTCACCGCCGACCTCGGGCCCGCCGAGCGGTACCGGCGGTGGCTGGCGGTGCGGCGCGGGAACGTCCGGGTCGCCGTCGGGACGCGGTCGGCCGCGTTCGCCCCGCTCGGCGAGCTCGGCCTGCTGGCCGTCTGGGACGACGGCGACGACTCCCACTCGGAGCCGCGCGCGCCGTACCCGCAGGTCCGGGACGTGCTCGTGCTGCGTGCCCACCGGGAGGGCGCCGCCCTGCTGGTCGGCGGGTTCGCCCGCACCGCAGAGGCGCAGCTGCTGGTGGAGTCCGGCTGGGCGCGGGAGGTCGTCGCGGACCGGGCGACGGTCCGGGCCCGCGCCCCGCGGGTGACCGCGATCGGGGAGAGCGACACCCAGCTCGTCCGCGACCCGGCGGCCCGGGCGGCGCGGGTGCCGGGGGTGGCGTTCGAGGCGGCCCGGGCGGCGCTGCAGGCGGGACGGCCGGTACTGGTGCAGGTCCCGCGGTCCGGGTACTTGCCGTTCCTGGCGTGCGCGTCGTGCCGGGAGGCGTCGCGGTGCCGGCACTGCGCGGGTCCGCTGGGGCTGCCGCGTCCGGCGGCCGGCGAGCGGGGCGCGGACCCCGGTGGCGCGGCCGGCCTGCCGGCGTGCCGCTGGTGCGGCCGGGTGGAGCCCGCGTTCCGGTGCGGCAACTGCGGGTCCCGCCGGCTGCGGGCCGGCGTGATCGGCGCCGGCCGGACCGCCGAGGAGCTCGGGCGGGCGTTCCCGGGCGTGACGGTCCGGACCTCCGGTGGCGGCTCCGCGGTGCTGGACGCCGTGCCGGCCGGCCCGTCCCTGGCGGTCGCCACGCCCGGTGCGGAACCGGTCGCCGACGGCGGATACGGTGCCGCGCTGCTGCTCGACGGCTGGGCGATGCTGGCCCGCCCCGACCTGCGGGTGGCCGAGGAGACCCTGCGGCGCTGGTTCGCCGCGGCCGCCGGTGTGGTCCCGCACGCCGACGGCGGCCGCGTCGTGGTCGTCGCCGACTCGGCGATCCCGACCGTGCAGGCACTCGTCCGGTGGGACCCGGCCTGGCACGCCGAGGGTGAGCTGGCCGAACGCGCCGAGGTCGGCTTCCCGCCCGCGGTGCGGATGGCCGCCGTCGAGGGCCCGCCCGCCGCCGTCGCCGAGATCTGCGACCTCGTGGTCGACCCCGACCGGGACCCGCCCGAGGGCGTGGAGCTGCTCGGGCCGGTGGAGATCGACCCGCCGGAGCGGCCCGGCGCGGGCGGCGGGGACGTCCGGGAACGGGCGCTGCTGCGGGTGCCGCGCCGGGCCGGGCGCCGGCTCGCGGCGGCCCTGCACGACGCCCAGGCGCTGCGCACCGCCCGGAAGGCCACCGAGACCGTGCGGGTGCGCCTGGACCCCGACGAGATCGACTGACCCGGCGTCCGGGAGCCCGGCGGTGCCACCGGCCGGCGCGGTGCGGCGGCCTGCGGGGGCAGGGGCGGCGCGGTCGCGCAGTGGCACAATGGCGCGGTCGCGCACTGGCACAGTGGAGCGCCGACCACCCCGACCGTCCCCGAGGAGAACCGTGCCCATCCAGCCCGTCCGGTTGTTCGGTGACCCCGTGCTCCGCACCCGCGCGACCGAGGTGACCGACTTCGACGCGGAGCTGCGCAAGCTGGTCACCGACCTGACGGACACCATGCACGACGAGGGCGGTGCCGGCCTGGCCGCGCCGCAGATCGGCGTGAGCAAGCGGGTGTTCGTCTTCGACTGCGACGGCGTCTCCGGGCACCTGGTCAACCCGACCTGGGAGCCGGTCGGCGACGAGGAGCAGTTCGGGCCGGAGGGCTGCCTGTCCATCCCCGGCCTCGGCTGGAACTGCCGGCGCCGGATGCACGTCGTCGGCCGCGGCTGGAACATGCACGGCGAGCCGCAGGTGATCGAGGGGTCCGCGTTGCTCGCCCGCGCCATCCAGCACGAGACCGACCACCTCGACGGTGTCCTGTTCGTCGACCGCCTGGATGCCGAGACCCGCAAGCGCGCGATGAGCGAGATCCGGGAGGCGGCGTGGTTCGGCGAGCCCGAGCCGGTCGTCAAGGTCAGCCCGCACCCGATGTTCGGCAAGGCCCGATGAAGCTGCTGTTCGCCGGCACCCCGGAGCCGGCCGTGCCGTCGCTGCGGGCGCTGCTGGAGTCGCCGCGGCACGAGGTCGTCGCCGTGCTGACCCGGCCGGACGCCCCGTCCGGGCGCGGCCGCACGCTCACCCGGTCCCCGGTCGGCGTGCTCGCCGACGAGGCCGGCCTGCCCGTGCTGACGCCGGCCCGGCCGTCCGACCCGGAGTTCCTGGACGCCCTGCGCGAGCTCGCACCGGACTGCGCGCCGGTCGTCGCGTACGGGGCGCTGCTGCCGCGGCCGGTGCTCGACGTACCGGCGCACGGCTGGGTCAACCTGCACTTCTCGCTGCTGCCGGCCTGGCGCGGGGCCGCACCGGTCCAGGCCGCGATCCGGCACGGCGACGACGTCACCGGCGCGACCACGTTCCGGCTGGAGGAGGGCATGGATACCGGCCCGGCCTTCGGTGTGGTCACCGAGACGGTGGGCCCGGCCGACACCGCCGGCACCCTGCTCGGCCGGCTCGCCGAGTCCGGGGCGAAGCTGCTGGCCGCGACGCTCGACGGGATCGAGGACGGCACCGTGCAGGCCGTGCCGCAGCCCACCGAGGGCGTCTCGCTGGCACCGAAGGTGACCCCGGCCGACGCCCGGGTGGATCCCGGCTCGCCGGCCGCCGCGATCGACCGGCTGATCCGGTCGGTGACCCCGGACCCGGGCGCCTGGTGCGAGTTCCGCGGGGACCGGCTCGGGCTCGGCCCGGTGCGACCGTTGCGGACCGGTGAGGTCGGGCTGGCGCCGGGCGAGCTGCGCGTCGAGCGCCGCCGGGTGCTGGCCGGGACGGGCACCGTCCCGGTCGAGCTGGGCGAGGTGAAACCGAAGGGCAAGCGCCTGATGCCGGCCCCGGACTGGGCCCGCGGTGCCCGGATCGAGCCGGGCGAGCACCTGCACCGACCGTGAGGGTGCCGCCGCCGGGCACGACCGCCACCGTGCCGGTGACCGAACCGACGACGACCGACGAGGACGGCCGGGCCCGTGGGCACGGCCGCGGCGGGTGACCGCCGAGGAGACGACGTGAGCGAGCAGGATCCCGGGAGCCGGCCGGGCGACGACGACCGCCGCCGTGACGACCGCGGCGCGCCCCGCGACCGGGACCGGCGCGGTCCCGGCGGGCACGGCCGCGGCGGCCGTCCGCGCCAGGACGGCGGCCGCCCGGAGGGCCGGGGGCGCACCGGCTCCGGCTGGGGCGGTGGCCGGGACCGGCGGGGCGACGACCGCCCCGGTGATCGGGACCGGCGCCGTGAGGACCGGCCGCGTGAGGACCGGCCGCGCGGCGACCGGCCGCGTGAGGAGCGCGCCCGTGGCGACCGGCCGCGTGAGGACCGCCCGCGTGAGGGCCGGCCCCGCGGCGAGCGCCCGCGTGGTGATCGGCCTCGTGAGGACCGCCCGCGTGAGGACCGGCACCGTGACGACCGGGACGGCCGCGCGCGGCGCGACCGCGACACCGGCCGGGCCCCGCGCCGCGAGCACGACCGCCGCGACCAGGCACGCCGGGAGGGCGGGCGCCGCGAGCGCACCGCCGGCCCGCGCAATGCCGGTCCTCCCCGCGGCCGGGTCGGGCCCGGGCGCCCACCGGCCGTCGACCCGGCCCGGCAGGCGGCCTACGAGCTGCTGACCGCGGTCCGCGAGCGGGACGCGTACGCCAACCTGGCCCTGCCGGGGATCCTGCGCCGCCACCGGCTGCGCGACCGGGACGCCGCGCTCGCGACCGAGCTCGGCTACGGCACGCTGCGCGCCCAGGGCCTGCTCGACACGGTCATCGACGCCTGCACCGACCGCCCGCTGTCGAAGATCGAGCACCCGTTGCTGGACGCCCTCCGGCTCGGCGCCTACCAGCTGCTGCGTACCCGGGTTCCGGCACACGCCGCCGTCTCGACCTGCGTGGAGCTGGTCCGCGAGGGCCACGGCTCCCAGGCGGCGGGGTTCGTCAACGCCGTGCTCCGCCGGATCGGCGAGCACGAGGAGTCCGAATGGCTGGACCGGCTCGCCCCGGACCCGGCCGAGGACCCGGTCGGGGCCGCCGCGCTCCGGCACGCCCACCCGCGCTGGATCGCCCAGGCGTTCGCCGACGCGCTCGGTGACACCGGAGAGGAGCTGGCCGCCGCCCTCGCCGCCGACGACGCCCGCCCGCAGGTCCACCTGCTCGCCCGCCCCGGGGAGATCACCGCCGAGGAGCTCGCCCTGGCCACCGGCGGCGAGCAGGCGCCGTGGTCGCCGTACGGCGTGCACCTGGAGCCGGGAAGCGGCGACATCGGGGAGCTCGACGCCGTCGCCGAGGGACTCGCCGTCGTCCAGGACGAGGGCAGCCAGCTCGTCGCCGCCGCGCTGGCACGTGCCGAGCTCCTCGGCGAGGACACCGGCCGCTGGCTGGACCTGTGCGCCGGCCCGGGCGGCAAGGCGTCGCTGCTCGGCGGCCTGGTCGCCGCGCACGGCGGCACCCTCGACGCGGTCGAGTCGAGCGAGCACCGCGCCGGCCTGGTCCGGGCGGCGACCGCCGAGCTCCCGGTGACCGTGCACGTCGCCGACGGCCGCGAGGCCCCGCTGCCCGCCGGCGAGTACGACCGCGTGTTCGTCGACGCGCCCTGCACCGGACTCGGCGCGCTGCGCCGCCGCCCCGAGGCCCGGTGGCGCCGCCGCCCGGAGGACACCGCCGCGCTCACCCGGCTCCAGCGCGAGCTGCTCGTCGCGGCGCTGGGCCACGTCCGCCCCGGCGGCGTGGTCGCCTACGTGACCTGCTCGCCGCACGTGTCGGAGACCGCGGGCGTCGTCGGCCGGATCGTCGGCCGCCCGGGGCGGCCCGGCCCGGCGGGCCCGGTCGAGCAGCTCGACGCCCGTGCCGTCCTGCCGGAGGGCATGCCCGGCCTCGGTGCCGGGCCGGCCGTGCAGCTGTGGCCGCACCGGCACGGCACCGACGCCATGTACCTCGCGTTGCTGCGCCGGCCGCTCGGCTGAGGTGCCCCCGTGCCGGGTGTGACCCGGGCCTCGCACGGGGGTGCCGACGGCCGCGGCCGGCAGGGATAGCCTGCCGTCGTGCACCCGATGATCGCGCCCAGCATCCTGTCGGCGGACTTCGCGCGGCTCGCGGACGAGGCCGCCGCCGTCGCGGCAACGGGGGAGGGCGCCGACGGCGGGGCCCGCGCGGACTGGCTGCACGTCGACGTCATGGACGCGCACTTCGTGCCCAACCTGACCCTCGGCCTCCCGGTCGTGCAGAGCCTGCGTGCAGCCACCGACATCCCGCTCGACTGCCACCTCATGATCGAGGACCCGGACCGCTGGGCACCCGGGTACGCCGAGGCCGGCGCCGCGAACGTCACGGTGCACGTCGAGGCGGCACGTGACCCGGTCATGCTCGCGAAGAACCTGCGCGCCGCGGGCGCGCTCGCCGGCCTGTCGATCAAGCCGAAGACGCCGCTCGACCCGTACGTCGAGGTGCTCAAGCACTACGACACGCTGCTCGTGATGAGCGTCGAGCCGGGCTTCGGCGGCCAGAGCTTCATCCCGGAGGTGCTGGACAAGGTCCGCGCCGCCCGCCGCCTCGTGGACACCGGGCACCTCAAGCTGATCGTCGAGATCGACGGCGGCATCAACGCCGACACCATCGAGCAGGCCGCCGAGGCCGGTGTCGACTGCTTCGTCGCGGGCTCGGCCGTCTACGGCGCCGACGACCCCGGCCGTGCCGTCGCCGCGCTGCGGGACAGCGTGCGCCGCAGCGCCCCCCGGCGCTGGGCCGACTGACCGGGCGGACGCGGTGCGCACGGGGGAGAGCGGGGCGGGCGGGCCGGACGCGGTCGTCGACGCGATGCGCCGTGCCCTGGCCGCGTCCGAGCGGGTGCACGGCACGACCAGCCCCAACCCGGCGGTCGGGTGCGTGATCCTCGACCGGGACGGCGCCGTGGCCGGGGTGGGCGCCACCGCGCCGCCCGGCGGGCCGCACGCCGAACGCGCCGCGCTCGCCGCGGCGGGCGCCCGGGCCGCGGGGGGCACCGCCGTCGTCACCCTGGAACCGTGCAACCACACCGGCCGCACCGCGCCGTGCGTCGACGGGCTGCTCGAGGCCGGGATCGCCCGGGTGCACACCGCGCTCGCCGACCCGAACCCGGTCGCGGCCGGCGGGCTGGACCGGCTGCGCGCGGCCGGCGTCGAGGTGACGCTCGGCACGCTCGCGGCGGAGGTGGCCCGCGGCCCGCTGCGCGGCTGGCTGCACCGCCAGCGCACCGGGCGCCCGCACGTGACCTGGAAGGTCGCCACCACCCTGGACGGCCGGGTCGCGGCCGCCGACGGGACCAGCCGCTGGATCACCGGGCCCGCCGCCCGGGCCGAGGTCCATGAGCTGCGCCGCAGGATGGACGCGATCGTTGCGGGCACCGGTACCGTCCTGGCCGACGACCCCGCCCTGACGGCCCGCCACCCGGACGGGACCCTGCGCGACCACCAGCCGCTGCGGGTGGTCGTCGGGCACCGGGACGTCCCCGCCGGGGCGCGGCTGCGGACCGAGGGGGTCGCCCCGGTGGTGCACCTCACGACCCGTGACCCGGCCGAGGTGCTCACCGATCTCACGCACCGGGACGTCGTCGACGTCCTGCTCGAGGGAGGGCCGACACTGGCGGGTGCGTTCGTCGCCGCCGGCGCCGTCGACCGGGTGCTGGTGCACCTGGCCCCGGCGCTGCTCGGCGCGGGGCCGCACGCACTCGGCGACGCGGGCGTGGGAACGATCGCGGACATCGTCCGGTTGGACGTGGACGAGGTGCACCGCGCCGGTGCGGACGTGGTGATCGACGCACGACCGGTCCCCGGGCCGGTCGGGTAGCAGGAGGGAACGAGGATGTTCACCGGCATCGTGGAGGAGGTCGGCGAGGTCGTCGACGTCCGCGCCGACGGCGACGTCGTCGTGCTGACCGTGCGGGCGGCGCTGGCCGCCGAGGTCGGCCACGGCGAGTCGGTCGCGGTGAACGGCTGTTGCCTCACCGCCGTCGTCGACGGGGCACCGGGCGGGACGCTGACCCTGGAACTGGTCCCCGAGACCCTGCAGCGCACCTCCCTGGGCGCGGTCGGCGCCGGGTCGGGGGTCAACCTGGAGCGCGCGGTCCCGGCCGGCGGCCGCCTCGACGGCCACATCGTGCAGGGACACGTCGACGGCGTCGGCACCCTCGTCTCCCGCACCCCGGGCGACCGCAGCGACGAGGTGCGGTTCGCCCTGCCCGCCGAGCTGGCCCGGTACGTGGTCGAGAAGGGCTCGATCGCCGTCGACGGCGTGTCCCTCACCGTCGCCACGGTGTACCCGGACGGGTTCGGTGTGGCGCTGATCCCGACGACCCTGGCCGACACGACCCTGGGCGCGCGCGCCCCGGGCGACCCGGTCAACCTGGAGGTCGACGTGATCGCCAAGTACGTGGAACGGATGACCGCGGGGTACCTGCAGGGCCCCGGGTCCGGACAGGAAGGGGCCGCCCGGTGAGCGAGCCGTCGACCACCCCGGGCAGCACCCCGGACACCGCAACGTCCCGGGACACCGGAACGTCTCCGGACACCGGCCCGCTGCCGAACCGCCCGCACACCGCGATGAGCCCGGCCGAGCGGGCCCAGCGGTTCGCCAGGATCGAGAAGGCGATCGCCGACATCGCCGAGGGCAAGCCGGTCATCGTGATGGACGACGAGGACCGCGAGAACGAGGGCGACCTGATCTTCGCCGCGGCGAAGGCCACCCCCGAGCTGCTGGCGTTCACCGTCCGCTACACCTCCGGCTACGTGTGCGTGGCCATCACCGAGGAGGCGTGCGACCGGCTCGACCTGCCGCCCATGCACCACACCAACCGGGACTCCTTCCGCACGGCGTACACGGTGACCGTGGACGCCAAGGAGGGCGTCACGACCGGCATCTCGGCCCAGGACCGCGCGCACACCATCCGGCTGCTGGCCGACCCGGCGACCCAGGCCGCCGAGCTCGTCCGGCCCGGGCACGTGCTGCCGCTGCAGGCCCGGGAGGGCGGGGTGCTGCGCCGGCCGGGCCACACCGAGGCCGCCGTCGACCTCGCCCGGATGGCGGGCCTGTCCCCGGCCGGTGCGCTCTGCGAGATCGTGTCGGAGAAGGAACTGGGGGAGATGGCCCGCGGCGACGAGCTGGGCGTCTTCGCCGACGACCACGACCTCACCCTGATCACGATCGCCGACCTGATCGCCTACCGGCGCCGCTTCGAGAAGCACGTCGAGCGGGTCGCGGCCGCCCGGATCCCGACCGTGCACGGCGACTTCCTCGCCTACGGCTACGACTCGCTGCTCGACGGCGTCGAGCACATCGCGATGGTGATGGGCGACGTCGGCACCCCGGCCGACGACGGCGAGAACGTCCTCGTCCGGGTGCACTCCGAGTGCCTCACCGGCGACGTCCTGGGCTCGCTGCGCTGCGACTGCGGCCCCCAGCTGGACGCGGCCCTCGACGCCGTCGCCGCGGAGGGGCGCGGCATCGTGCTGTACATGCGCGGGCACGAGGGCCGGGGGATCGGCCTGCTGCACAAGCTGCAGGCCTACCAGCTGCAGGAGGCGGGCGCCGACACGGTCGACGCGAACCTGGCGATGGGCCTGCCCGCCGACGCCCGCGACTACGGCATCGGCGCCCAGATCCTCGCCGACCTCGGGGTGAAGTCGATGCGGCTGCTCACCAACAACCCGGACAAGCGGGCCGGGCTGGAGGGCTACGGCCTGCGCGTGGTCGGCCGCGAGCCGATGCCGATCCGGCCGACCCCGCAGAACCTGCGGTACCTGCGCACCAAGCGCGACCGGATGGGCCACGACCTGCCCGACCTGGGCGGGGTCGCCGACCCGGGCCGCTGAGCCGGGGCCGCGCCGCGGGGCACCGGCGCCGGGGCACCCCCGTGCGACCGGGCCCGGCGGGACCGGCGAGAATCGGGCCATGAGCGGTGAGGGGCGGCCCACCGGGGCCACGCAGCTGGACGCGTCCGGACTCCGGGTCGGGGTGGTGGCCGCGCGCTGGCACGCCGAGATCGTCGACAGCCTGCTGGAGCGGGCCGTGGCGACGGCCCGCGAGGCCGGCACCGAGCCGACCGTCGTCCGCGTCCCCGGCACCGTGGAGCTCCCGGTCGTCGCCCAGGAGCTGGCCCACACGCACGACGCCGTGGTCGCGCTCGGCGTCGTGGTCCGCGGGGGCACGCCGCACTTCGAGTACGTCTGCGACGCCGTCACGGCCGGCCTGACCCGGGTCGCGCTCGACGAGTCCACCCCGGTCGGCAACGGTGTGCTCACCACCGAGACCGTCCAGCAGGCGCTCGACCGCTCCGGCGCACCCGGCTCGGCCGAGGACAAGGGCGCCGAGGCGTGCCTGGCCGCCCTGGAGTCGGCCCTGGTGCTGCGCGACCTGCGCGCCGGCGCGGCGACCCACGCATGAGCGAGCAGGAGGGACACACCGTGACCGAGCGGACGCCGCGGGAGACCCCGCCGACCGGCCCGGGGCCGGACGCGGTCACCCTGCGCCCGCGCGCGCTGCTGATCACCGCGTGGGTGTGCGCGGTCGCGATCATGATTCTGTTCGCCGTCGTCGCCTACCTCATGCCGGCCGAGAACACCGGGGTGATCTTCCGGCCGGCGGACCAGGTGGCGATGATGGTGATCGGCGCGTTCGTCGCCGGTGGCCTGCTGCTGATGGCCCGCCCCCGGGCCCGCGCCGACCGCGCCGGGATCGAGGTGCGCAACGTCCTGACCACGCGCTGGTTCCCGTGGACCGAGGTGCTCGGCGTCTCGTTCCCGGACGGGGCCTCCTCGGCCCGCCTCGAGCTGCCCGACGACGAGTACCACCCGGTGCTGGCCGTCCAGGCCGTGGACCGGGGGCTCGCCGTCCGCCACGTCCGGACGCTGCGCGACCTGCACCGGGCGGCCGTCACCGGACGCTGACCGGCCCCGCTCCCGCATCGCTCACCGGTCCAGCGCGGGGGTACGGCCCCGCCCGGCCAGGCGGGACCCGCCGAGATCCACCCGGTCGGCCGCGGCCGCGCCGTGCCGGTAGCCCGACCCGGAGACCTGGGGGCGGCGGGCCCGGCGCAGCTCGCCGAACTCCTCCTCGTAGGCCCGGTCGACCTCGCTGCCGCGGTCGGCGAGCACGAGCTCCACCGAGGTCGCGCCCGGTTCGCGGGTGGCCGCGACCTCGGAGACGGCCTCCCGCTCCGCCGCGAGCAGCCGCTGGTGGACCCGGGCGGCGAAGCCGTAGAGCCAGGACCGCCGGTAGGCGGCCACCGACTCCCGGGGGTCCGGTGGCCGGACCGCGGCCAGCTGCGCCGTCGTCTGCAGCAGCAGCGAGGTGTACAGCAGCTCCGTGCGCTCGCGGTCCGAGGCGAACCCGAGCACGGTCACCGCGGAGACCTTGCCGCCCCGGTTGTCGTGCATCACCCACCGGCAGCGCAGTGCCGACGCGATCCAGCCCAGCAGCCGGGCCTTCGCGCCGCTGTACGGATCGTCGACGGCGATGGTCACCCGGCCGATCGGATCCGCCTGCGGGGGCCCGGTGGCGGCGAGCAGCGCCTCGTCGACCCCGTGCCGGGCCATCAGCTCGACGGCCTTGTCGGTGTAGATCTCGGCCTCGTCCGGCGTGCCGGCCCGCTCGGCCTTGGCCAGCAGCTTGCGGATCCGGTCGAGGCGCGCCTCGGGGATCGCCTCCTCGCCCGCGGCGGTGCCGAACCGGACGTCGTGCGTGGTGCTCATGGGGCCTCCTCGGGGCCGATGTTCGCTCCGCAAGCTTCGCTCAGGGCCGATGTTCGCTCCGCAAGCTTCGCTCAGCCGAGCCGGACGGGTCGAACCTGTGTTCGAGGAACGTTGTACCCGACGGCACCGACGGTTTCGCGCCGGCGCCCGCCCGGCCCGTCCCTACACCCCGGATCCGCCGCGCGCGGGGGCCGGGGCCGGGCCCGGCGTGTCGGTGGCCGGAACTACTCTGGAGCGCACCATGGCCGACCCGAGCACCTACCGTCCGGCGACCGGGACGATCCCGGAGTCGCCCGGGGTCTACCGGTTCTCCGACCCGCGCGGACGGGTGATCTACGTCGGCAAGGCCAAGAACCTGCGGCAGCGGCTCAACTCCTACTTCGCGGACCTGGCCGGGCTGCACCCGCGCACCCGCCAGATGGTGACGACCGCGTCGAAGGTCGAGTGGACGGTCGTCGGGACCGAGGTCGAGGCCCTCCAGCTCGAGTACAACTGGATCAAGGAGTACGACCCGCGGTTCAACGTCCGCTACCGCGACGACAAGACCTATCCCGTGCTCGCGGTGACGATGCACGAGGAGTACCCGCGGCTGCACGTCTACCGGGGCCCGCGCCGCAAGGGCGTGCGCTACTTCGGCCCGTACGCGCACGCGTGGGCCATCCGGGAGACGCTCGACCTGCTGCTGCGGGTGTTCCCGGCCCGGACCTGCTCGGCCGGGGTGTTCAAGCGGCACCGCCAGATCGGCAGGCCGTGCCTGCTCGGCTACATCGACAAGTGCTCCGCGCCGTGCGTCGGATCGGTGAGCGCCGACGAGCACCGCGAGATCGTCGAGAGCTTCTCCGAGTTCCTCTCCGGCCGCACCGACCGGATGGTCCGCCACCTCGAACGGGAGATGGCACGGGCCTCGGAGAACCTGGAGTTCGAGCGGGCCGCCCGGCTGCGCGACGACCTCGGGGCGCTGCGCCGCGCCCTGGAGAAGCAGGCGGTCGTGCTGGGCGACGGCACCGACGCCGATCTCGTCGCGTTCGCCGAGGACGAGCTGGAGGCCGCCGTCCAGGTGTTCCACGTCCGTGGCGGTCGGGTCCGCGGCCAGCGCGGCTGGGTGGTCGACAAGGTGGAGCCGACCGACACCGCGCAGCTCGTCGAGCGCTTCGTGTCCCAGTTCTACGGCGAGCAGCACGCGCTGGCCGGGGCCGCCGACGACGCCACCCAGCCGGTGCCGAAGGAGATCCTGGTCCCGGTCCTGCCGGAGGACTCGGGCGATCTCGAACGCTGGTTGAGCGGGCTGCGCGGGTCGCGGGTCCAGCTGCGGGTCCCGCAGCGCGGCGACAAGAAGGCGCTGGCCGAGACCGTCGCGCGGAACGCCGGGGAGGCCTTCGCCCAGCACAAGCTGCGCCGGGCCGGGGACCTCACCGCGCGGTCGGCGGCGCTGCAGGAGATCCAGGAGCACCTCGAGCTCGACCAGGCGCCGCTGCGGATCGAGTGCATCGACGTCAGCCACGTGCAGGGCACCGACGTGGTCGCCTCGCTGGTGGTGTTCGAGGACGGGCTGCCCCGCAAGTCCGACTACCGCCGCTTCGAGATCAAGGACGCGGCGGGTTCGGGTGACGTCGCCTCGATCGCCGAGGTGGTACGCCGCCGGTTCCGGCGCTACCTGGCCGAGACCGCCGACGAGCCGCCGCCGGTCACCGGGTCCGGCGAGATCGGCGCGGGCGACACCGTCCGCACCGGGATCGACCCCGAGACGGGGCGCCCGAAGAAGTTCGCCTACCCGCCGAACCTGCTCGTCGTCGACGGGGCGAAGCCGCAGGTCGACGCGGCCGCCGCCGAGCTCGCCGAGCTGGGCGTCACCGACGTCGCCGTGTGCGGCCTCGCGAAGCGGCTGGAGGAGGTCTGGCTCCCGGACGACGACGACCCGGTCATCCTGTCCCGGACCAGCGAGGGCCTGTACCTGCTCCAGCGGGTCCGCGACGAGGCGCACCGGTTCGCCGTCACCTACCACCGCCAGCGCCGCTCCCGGGGCATGACGGCGTCGGCGCTGGACGGGGTGCCGGGACTCGGCCCGGCACGCAAGCAGGCGCTGCTGAAACACTTCGGTTCGGTGCGCAAGCTGCGCGCCGCCGGGGTGGACGAGATCGCCGGGCTGCCCGGGTTCGGGCGGCGCACCGCCGAGACGGTGGTCGCCGCGCTGCACGGCGGCACCGGATCATCGAGCGACGGGGGACCGCGATGACGGGGGAGAACGAGGAACAGGGCGGCGGCCCGGGGATCGAGGTCGCGGTCGTCAGCGGCCTGTCCGGGGCCGGCCGGAGCACGGCGGCGAAGGTCCTGGAGGACCTCGGCTGGTTCGTCGTCGACAACCTGCCACCGGAGCTGATCGCGACCATGGTCGAGCTCGGCTCGCGGGCCCGGGGGGAGGTGACCCGGATCGCCGTCGTCATGGACGTCCGGTCGCGGGCGTTCACCGACGACCTCGGCGCGGTCATCAAGGACCTCGACGGGCGCGGCTACCGGCCGAAGCTGCTGTTCCTGGAGGCCTCGGACGAGGTGCTGGTGCGCCGGTTCGAGCAGAACCGGCGCTCGCACCCGCTGCAGGGCGCCGGGCGGATCACCGACGGCCTCAACGCCGAGCGGGAGGTGCTGCGCCCGCTGCGCTCGGACGCCGACCTCGTCGTCGACACCTCGAATCTGTCCGTGCACGACCTGCGGGCCCGGATCGAGGCGTCGTTCGCCGGCGAGCACGGGCACGCCGCGACCCGGGTCACCGTGCTGTCGTTCGGCTACAAGTACGGCCTGCCGCTGGACTCCGACCTCGTCGTCGACGTGCGGTTCCTGCCGAACCCGCACTGGATCCCGGAGCTGCGCGAGCACACCGGCCTCGACTCCGAGGTCAGCGACTACGTGCTCTCCCAGGAGGGCGCGGAGGAGTTCGTCGACCGCTACCTGGAGCTGCTGGACCTCGTCGGTGCCGGCTACCGGCGGGAGGGGAAGCGCTACCTCACCGTCGCCGTCGGCTGCACCGGCGGCAAGCACCGTTCGGTCGCGATCTCCGAGGAGATCGGCCGCCGGCTGGCCGCGCGCGAGGGCATCCAGGTCAACGTCGAGCACCGGGACATGGGGCGCGAGTGACCGAGCGCGAAGGGCTCCGTGTCGTCGCGCTGGGGGGCGGGCACGGGCTGCACACGACCCTCACGGCGCTGCGCCGCTGCCCGGCCGTCGCCGGGATCACCGCCGTGGTGACGGTCGCCGATGACGGCGGCTCGTCCGGCCGGCTGCGCCGCGAGCTCGGCCTGCTGCCGCCCGGGGACCTGCGGATGGCGCTCGCCGCGCTGGCCGCCGACGACGACGGCGGCCGGTTCTGGTCCGGCCTGGTCCAGCACCGCTTCGGTGGCACCGGGGCGCTCGCCGGGCACGCCGTCGGGAACCTGCTCCTTGCTGCCCTGCTGGAACGCGACGACGACCCGGTCCGGGCCCTGGAGACCGTCGGCGGGCTGCTCGGCTGCGCCGGGCGGGTGCTGCCGATGGCCCGGGTGCCGCTGGACATCGAGGCCGAGGTGAACCTGGACGGCCGGGAGCACCCGCACCGCATCCGGGGTCAGGTGGCGGTCGCCTCGACCCCCGGCCGGGTGCGCCGGGTGTGGCTGCGCCCCGAGAACCCGCCGGCCTGCGACGAGGCCGTGCGGGCGGTGCTGGACGCCGACGTCGTGCTGCTCGGGCCGGGGTCGTGGTTCACCAGCGTGCTCCCGCACCTGCTCGTGCCGGGCCTGCGGGACGCCCTGCTGGCGACGCCTGCCGCCCGGGTGGTGCTGCTCAACCTCGCCCCGGAGCCGGGGGAGACCGCCGGCTTCTCGCCCGAGCAGCACCTTGAAGTACTGTCGGGCCACGCGCCCTCCCTGCGGGCGCACGCCGTCCTGGCTGACATCGGCTCGGTCGGCCTGCCGGACCGGTTGCACGCGGCCGCGGCCGACCTGCTGGTCCCCGGCGGGCGGGTGTGGCTGTCCGACGTCGCCGACGTCGGCGCGGTGACCCCGCGGCACGACCCGGACGCCCTGGCCGGCGCCCTGCTCGAGGTGTTCGACACCGTGCGCCCGCGCGCGCTCGCGGGCACCGGGGACGACGGGACGGACGACCACGGCCCGCAGCGCGGAAGGAGCCCGCAATGGCCATGACCGGCACGGTGAAGGACGAGCTGAGCCGGCTCACCGTCACCAAGCAGTCGTCGCGCCGGGCCGAGGTCGCGTCGCTCCTGCGCTTCGCCGGCGGGCTGCACATCGTGGGCGGGCGCGTCGTCATCGAGGCCGAGGTGGACACCGGGTCGGTGGCCCGCCGGCTCCGCCGCGAGATCCACGAGCTCTACGGGCACACCGCAGACGCGCACGTCATCACGGCGGGCGGGCTGCGGCGCAGCGCGCGGTACGTGATCCGGGTGATCCGGGACGGCGAGGGCCTGGCCCGCCAGACCGGCCTGCTCGACAACCGCGGACGGCCGGTCCGTGGCCTGCCGCCGCCCGTCGTCTCCGGGGACCTGTCCGACGCCGAGGCGGCCTGGCGGGGCGCGTTCCTGGCGCACGGCTCGCTGACCGAGCCCGGCCGCAGCTCGGCGCTGGAGGTCACCTGCCCCGGCCCGGAGGCGGCGCTCGCGCTCGTCGGCGCGGCCCGCCGGCTCGGGGTGGCCGCCAAGGCCCGCGAGGTGCGCGGCGCGGACCGGGTCGTGGTGCGCGACGGCGACGCGATCGGCGCGCTGCTGACCCGGATGGGGGCGCACGAGAGCGTGCTGTCCTGGGAGGAGCGGCGGATGCGCCGCGAGGTCCGGGCCACCGCCAACCGGCTCGCGAACTTCGACGACGCCAACCTGCGCCGCTCCGCGCGGGCCGCCGTGGCCGCCGCGGCCCGGGTGACCCGCGCGCTGGAGATCCTCGGTGACGACGTGCCGGAGCACCTGCGGGCGGCCGGCCGGCTGCGGGCCGAGCACACCCAGGCGTCCCTGGAGGAGCTGGGGCAGCTCGCCGACCCGCCCATGACGAAGGACGCCGTCGCCGGCCGCATCCGGCGGCTGCTCCAGACGGCCGACAAGAAGGCCGCCGAGCTGGGCATCCCGGACACCGAATCGGCGGTGACCGCGGAGATGCTGGAGGAGCACGAGGGGCGCTGAGCCGGCCGCTCAGCCGGCTCCGGGTTCCCACAGAGCGGGCCCGGGGTCGGCACAGAGCCGGCCCGGGGCCGCCGGGGCCGGGTGCCCCGCGGGTCGCCGCGGGCCACTGGCATGATGCCGCCGTGACCAACCCGGCCTCCACGCTCCTCGCCGTTCATCTCGATCGATCCAGCCCGCTGCGACCGCTGCTCCCCACCCTGCGGTCGGGCCTCGCGACGTTGCTCGACGCGCAGGCCGCCGAGCCGGGGGACCTGCAGGTCGTGGTCTCCACCGGTGACGACCTGACCCGCTCGCTGCCCGACGGCACGCACCCGCCGGCCGTGCCGGTGCCGGGCGCCGAGGCAGCTGCGGCGCTTCCCGCGAAGCTGCGCGCCCTCGACGGCCCCGACCTGCCCACCGGGGCCGCCCGCCTGCTCGACGCCGTCGGTGACGAGCTCGCCGCCCGCGCCGAGGCCGACCGGCCCGACCGCGTCGTCGTGCTGCTCGTCGGGGAGGCCGGGGTCGGGGACACCGCGGCCGCCCGCGAGCGCATCGCGCACCAGCACTCCACCTACGCCTGGGAGTTCGTGCTGGTGGACGTGCTCACCGACGGCGTCCCGGCCGGCCGCCGGGCCACTGCGGCCGCGGGGGGCGCGCCGGCCGGGGCCGAGCAGGCCGAGGGGGCCGGTGACGATCCGCAGGGCACCGCCGCCGTCGCGGTCGCGGACCGTCCCGGCGCGCCCGCCGCGGCGGCCCGGTTCGGCGTCCCGGCCACGGCGACGATCACCGCGGGACCGGGCGCCGAGGGCGTCACGGCCGCGCTGGCCGCCGCGTCGGCGTTCGTGTCCCGGGCCCGCACGACCCGGCCGTACGAGCCGGTCGACGGTTTCTCCGACGACGAGCGCGCGGCCGCCGAGGTCCCCGACACCCGTCCGGGCTGGCGGAAGCTGCTGCGCATCCGCTGATTCCGGAGCCGATCCGGACATCCGGCCCCGTCCGGCACCGCCCGAGCGGGTCCGGGTGCCGGGCGCGGCGCAGGTCACGGGACACGCGGGATCCGGAGCCCGGCACGCGCCGATAGGGTGGCGCCCGAGCACGGCACGCGGTGCGACCCGATCCGGACCGCACCGCGATCGACCTGCCACACACCCCGCCGCCGGGACCCGGCGGGCAGGGGAGACGACACGCACGACGAGCCCCTGGAGGCACTGTGACGGTCCGCGTAGGAGTCAACGGCTTCGGCCGCATCGGCCGGAACTTCTGGCGGGCGGTGGACGCCCAGCGTGCCGCCGGCACCACCGACATCGAGATCGTCGCGGTGAACGACATCACCGACAACGCGACGCTCGCGCACCTGCTGAAGTACGACTCGATCCTGGGCCGGCTGCCCTACGAGGTCACCACCTCCGACGACGAGATCGTCGTCGACGGCAAGGGATTCAAGGGCCTGGCCGTGCGCGACCCGGGCGAGCTGCCCTGGAAGGACCTCGGCGTCGACGTCGTCGTCGAGTCCACCGGCCTGTTCACCAAGCGCGACGCCGCCGCCAAGCACCTCGACGCCGGTGCGAAGAAGGTCGTCATCTCCGCGCCGGCGACCGGCGAGGACATCACCATCGTCAAGGGCGTCAACGACGGCGAGTACGACGGGACCCAGACCATCGTGTCGAACGCGTCCTGCACCACCAACTGCCTCGCGCCGATGACCAAGGTGCTGGACGACCTGGCCGGGATCGAGAAGGGTCTGATGACCACGATCCACGCCTACACCCAGGACCAGAACCTGCAGGACGGCCCGCACAAGGACCTGCGCCGCGCCCGTGCCGCCGCCCTGAACATCGTCCCGACCTCGACCGGTGCCGCGAAGGCCATCTCGCTGGTCATGCCGCACCTGAAGGGCAAGCTCGACGGCTACGCCCTGCGGGTGCCGATCCCCACCGGCTCGGCCACCGACCTCACCGTCGAGGTGCGCGAGGAGGTCACCGTCGAGCAGGTCAACGCCGCGATGAAGGAGGCCGCCGAGGGCCCGCTGAAGGGTGTCCTGCGGTACTCCGAGGACCCGATCGTGTCCTCGGACATCGTCACCGACCCGCACTCGTGCATCTACGACGCGCCGCTGACCAAGGTCATCGGCAACCAGGTCAAGATCGTCGGCTGGTACGACAACGAGTGGGGCTACTCGAACCGGCTGGTCGACATCACCGGGCTGGTGGCGTCGAAGCTGTGAGGACCATCGACGACCTGATCGCCGAGGAGGGCGGCGGCACGATCAGGGGCCGGACCGTGCTGGTCCGGTCGGACCTGAACGTCCCGCTCGACGGCGACCGGATCACCGACGACGGCCGGATCCGCGCCTCGGTGCCGACGATCACGAAGCTCCGCGACGCCGGCGCCCGCGTGGTCGTCATGGCCCACCTCGGACGGCCGAAGCCGGACCAGGACAACGCGAAGTACTCGCTCGCGCCGGTGGCGACCCGGCTCGGGGAGCTGCTCGGCGGAGGCGTGCCGCTGGCCGAGCACGGCGCCGCCGCCCGGGACGCCGTGGCCGGGCTGGGTGACGGCGACGTCGCGCTGCTGGAGAACATCCGCTTCGACCCGCGGGAGACCAGCAAGGACGCCGCCGAGCGCTCGGCGTTCGCCGGCGAGCTCGCTGCGCTGGCCGGCCCGGACGGGGCGTTCGTCTCCGACGGGTTCGGCGTGGTGCACCGCAAGCAGGCCTCGGTCTACGAGCTGGCGTCCGCGCTCCCGGCCTACGCCGGCGGGCTGGTCCTGGCCGAGGTGGAGGTGCTGCGGACCCTGACGGGCGAGAGCAGCTTGCGGAACGAGAATGGGCAGAGCCCGCAGCGGCCGTACGCGGTCGTGCTCGGCGGGTCCAAGGTCTCGGACAAGCTGGCCGTGATCGAGGCGCTGCTGCCGAACGTGGACACGCTGCTCGTCGGCGGCGGGATGTGCTTCACCTTCCTCGCCGCGCAGGGCTACGGCGTCGGCTCGTCGCTGCTCGAGTCCGACCAGATCGACAACTGCCGGAAGCTCCTGGAGTCCGGCAAGATCGTCCTGCCGGTCGACGTCGTGGTGGCCGACGCGTTCGCCGCCGACGCGAACACCCGCACCGTGTCCGTGGACGCGATCGAGGACGGCTGGCTCGGGCTCGACATCGGCCCCGAGTCGGTCGCCGCGTTCGCCGCGCGGATCGGCGAGGCGAAGACGATCTTCTGGAACGGCCCGATGGGCGTGTTCGAGATGGCGCCGTTCGCCGAGGGCACCCGCGGGGTCGCGCAGGCCATCGCGGACGGTGACGCGTTCTCCGTCGTCGGTGGCGGCGACTCCGCGGCCGCGGTGCGGGCGCTGGGCATCGCCGAGGACGGCTTCTCGCACATCTCCACCGGTGGCGGCGCCTCGCTCGAGTTCCTCGAGGGCGCCACGCTGCCGGGTGTCGCGGTGCTGGAGGGTGACGCATGAGCAGCAGGCTCTCCCTGATCGCCGGCAACTGGAAGATGAACCTCAACCACCTCGAGGCCATCGCGCTGGTGCAGAAGCTCGCCTTCGCCCTGCCGGAGCGCTACCTCGACAAGGTCGAGGTGGCCGTCCTGCCGCCGTTCACGGACATCCGCAGCGTCCAGACGCTGATCGACGGCGACAAGCTCCGGATCGTGCACGGGGCGCAGGACCTGTCCCCGCACGACTCCGGCGCCTACACCGGTGACGTGTCGGGGCCGATGCTGGCGAAGCTGGGCTGCCGCTACGTCGTCGTCGGGCACTCGGAGCGCCGGGAGATCCACGCCGAGGACGACGCGCAGGTCAACGCGAAGGTGCTCGCCGCGCTCACGCACGGGATCACCCCGATCCTGTGCGTCGGCGAGGGCCTGGACGTCCGCGAGGCCGGCACCCACGTGCAGCACTGCACCGACCAGCTCCGCGCCGCCTGCGCGAACGTGTCCGCGGAGCAGGCCGCGACGCTCGTGCTCGCCTACGAGCCGATCTGGGCGATCGGTACCGGCAAGGTGGCGGGCGCCTCGGACGCGCAGGAGGTCTGCGCCGCGCTGCGCGAGACCCTGCGCGAGCTGTACGGCGACGAGGTCGCCGCGGCGGTCCGCATCCTCTACGGCGGCTCGGTGAAGTCGTCGAACGTGGGGGAGATCGTCGCGCAGTCCGACGTGGACGGCGCGCTGGTCGGCGGGGCCAGCCTCGACGCCGACGAGTTCGCGAAGCTCTCCGCGATCGCCGCCGGCGGCCCGCTGCCGTAACGCCTCACCCGGCGCCCACTCATGGCCCAGAAGTCCCGTCGCACGGGGCCTTTGGGCCATGAGTGTGTCCGGGGGAGGCCCGCGCACCCCGGCCGGAGGCCGGCGGGGGCATGCGGAGTATCCTCGGCTGTCCCGGCGAGCGACCGCAGATTGGGAATTGCCCGTGATCGTGACCCTGCAGATCATCCTCATCGTGACCAGCATGCTGCTGATCGCGCTGGTCCTGCTGCAGCGCAGCAAGGGCGGGGGTCTGACCAGTCTCTTCGGCGGCGGCGTCCAGTCGAGCCTGTCCGGCTCGGCGGCGGCGGACCGCAACGTCGCTCGGTACACCATCTTCGTCGGGCTGATCTGGTTCATCGCGGTGGTGGGCAACGGCCTGCTGCTGGCCAACGCCTGACGGCTCCGCACTGCGGCAGGGCGAGGAAGGGAGATCGAGATGGCGGGCGGCAACGCGATCCGCGGCACCCGTGTCGGGGCCGGTCCGATGGGCGAGACCGAGCGGGGGGAGACCGCCCCGCGCGAGCGCATCCCGTTCTACTGCGCGAACGGGCACACCAACAACACCTGGTTCGCCGCCGACGCGGAGGTCCCGGAGACCTGGGACTGCCCCCGCTGCGGGCTGCCGGGCGGCCGTGACCCCGAGAACCCGCCGGCCGCACCGCGGACCGAGCCGTACAAGACGCACCTGGCCTACGTGAAGGAGCGGCGCAGCGACGCCGACGGCGAGGCCATCCTCGAGGAGGCGCTCGGCCGCCTCCGCGCGTCGCGGGAGCTGTGATCCCGGGACCGCGCACCCTCCTCCGGCAGGCGCGGCGGCGGGCCGGACGCCTGCTCGACGACGCCCTCGCCCGGCACACCGCCGCCCAGACGGCCACGCTGCGGGCCGAGCTCGCGGCCCTGCGGGAGGAGCTCGACGCCCGCGTGCGCGGCGAGGCCGACCGGGTCCTGGCGGAGCTGCGGGCCGTGGAGGTCCGCGACCGCCGCGACATGATCGCGGCGGGGGAGCGGGACGCGGTCGCCTCCAGCGCCCGGTTCGTCCGCGAGCACCTCGCGGAGGCCGTCCCGCTGCCCCACCCGGAGGCCACCCTGCGGCACGCGCTGGACCAGGCGCCGTCCGGCGGGATGGCCCTCGAGTTCGGTGTCTACCGCGGGCACACGCTGCGGATGATCGCCGAGCACCGCGGCGACGGCCGGGTGTACGGCTTCGACACCTTCACCGGGCTGCCCGAGACCTGGCGGCCGGGCTTCCGGGCCGGCGCGTTCGACGACGTCGGCGAGCTGCCCGAGATCCCCGGCGCCGAGCTCGTCGCCGGCCTGTTCGACGACACCCTCGACGGCTTCCTCGCCGCCCACCCCGGCCCGGTGGACTTCCTGCACGTCGACTCGGACCTGTACTCCTCGGCCGTCACCGTGCTGGCCGGTGCCGGCCCCCGGCTGCGGGCCGGCAGCATCGTGCTGTTCGACGAGTTCCTCAACTTCCCCGGCTGGGAACGCGACGAGGCCCGTGCGTGGTGGGAGTACACCGAGAAGCACGGGGTCCGCTACCACTACGTCTGCTACACCCACGACAACGAGCAGGTGGCCGTCCGGATCGACGACCCGGGAACCCCTGCCCCCTCGTGACCCGGGCCGCGGCCGGGATAGATTCCCAGGTCATGACCCGCTGGACGCTGTCACCGGAGCAGATCCCCCCGGCCTGGTTCAACGTCGTGCCGCACCTGCCGGCCCCGCTGCAGCCGCCCCTGCACCCGGGGACGCGGGAGCCGGTCGGCCCGGACGACCTGGCGCCGCTGTTCCCGGCGGCGCTGATCGAGCAGGAGGTCACCGACGAGCCGTGGGTCGACGTCCCGGGTGAGGTCCTCGACATCCTGCGGCTGTGGCGGCCCACCCCGCTGGTCCGGGCGGCCCGCCTGGAACGGGCGCTCGGCACCCCGGCGCGGATCTACTTCAAGGACGAGTCGGTCTCGCCCTCCGGCAGCCACAAGACCAACACCGCGGTGCCGCAGGCGTTCTACAACGCCGCGGCGGGCACCACCCGGCTCACCACCGAGACCGGTGCCGGCCAGTGGGGGACCGCGCTGGCCTTCGCGGCGGCCCAGTTCGACCTCGAGCTGAAGGTCTACATGGTGCGGGCGTCGTACGAGCAGAAGCCGTACCGCCGGATCGCGATCGAGACCTGGGGCGGGCAGGTCGTGCCGTCACCGGTGGACGAGCCGGAGCAGCCCGGCTCGCTCGGCTCGGCGATCTCCGACGCGGTCCGCGACTGCGTCGGCCGCGACGACACCCACTACGCGCTGGGCTCGGTGCTCAACCACGTGCTCCTGCACCAGACGGTGATCGGGCTGGAGGCGCGCGAGCAGCTGGCGCTGGCCGGGGAGGAGCTCCCGGACGTCGTCATCGGGTCGTGCGGCGGCGGGTCGAACCTCGGGGGAATCGCCTTCCCGTTCGTGCCCGACGGCGGCGTCCGGCTGCTGGCCGTCGAGCCGCTGTCCTGCCCGACCCTGACCCAGGGCCGCTACGACTACGACTACGGCGACACCGCAGGCCTGACCCCGCTGATGCCGATGTTCACCCTCGGCCGGGACTTCGTGCCGCCGGCGATCCACGCCGGCGGGCTGCGCTACCACGGGGACTCGCCGCTGGTGTCGTCGCTGGTGAAGGACGGCCGGATGGAGGCGACCGCCTACCCGCAGGGCAAGGTGTTCGAGGCGGCCGTCCAGTTCGCCCGGTCCGAGGGCAAGATCCCGGCGCCGGAGTGCGGGCACGCGGTCGCCGCGGCGATCGACGAGGCGCTGGCGGCGAAGGAGACCGGCGAGGAGAAGGTCATCCTGTTCAACTTCTCCGGGCACGGGTTCCTGGACCTGGCCGCCTACGACGACTTCGCGCACGGCCGCCTCACCGACGAGCTGGGCTGACTCCGACCGGTGCCGCAGCGGGTCGTCGTTATCCGCGGCCGGCTCGGGCTCGTACCGGGGACCTGCCCGGGGAGCTGCTCCGGCTCGCGTGCTCCGCACCCAGCTCCGCCGCGGCCCGCGCGAAGGCGGGGTCGAAGAACAGGAAGCTGAGCAGCTCCGCCCCGTGCGCGGCGTCGGCGTCCGGCACGGCGCCGCCCACCAGGCGTTCCAGCACCGCCAGCGACGGGTTGCGCAGCGCCCGCAGCCCGCCGTACTCGGTGCGGCGGACGTCCGCGGCCAGCCGGGCCAGCTCGTCCGCGCGGTCGGCGGGCGGCCCGGCGAACCAGGTCGCGATCCGGGCGTGCCGGGCGTCGGTGCCGCCGTCGACGAGGTCGTTCACCGCCCGCAGGGTCCGCAGGTCCTCGGTGACCCCGGCGCCCAGCACGATCCGGAGCGTGAGGGCCGCGACCGCGTACACGTCCGGGACGTGCCCGGCCGGGAGCGGGTCGTGCGGGACCGGCATCGCCGGCGTGGTCGCCACGACCCCGAGCCGCCGGGCCCCGAGCCGCAGCGCCGGCTTGAGCGGGGTGTTCAGGCGGACGCCGCCGTCGAGGTACCAGCCGTCGTCGAGCCGGCGCGGGGCGAACAGGACCGGCACCGCGGCCGAGGCCAGCAGGTGGTCGGAGGTGAGCCGGGCGTCGACGTAGCGGATGTCGCGGTTCGGGTCGTACGGCGGCAGCGGCACGTCCGGCCCGCGCTCCACGAACACGACCGTGCCGCCGGTCCCGGCCGAGGTGCAGGCGACGCCGACGGCGTCCACCGGGCCGCGGGCGACCGCGTGGTGCAGCCGGTCCCAGTCGACGACGCGGTCCACGACCGGGCGCAGCCGTTCGGCGTCGAGCAGCCGCGTCACCCGGCCCGGCAACCACAGCAGCCGTCGCAGCGAGGACGGGATGCCCAGCAGGTCACCGGCGTAGGCGGCCCCGGCCTGCAACACCGACGACGGCAGCGCGACCACCTCGTCGGTGCGCACCGACTCCCAGCGGGCGACCAGCTCGGCGGCCGCCTCCTCCGGGTCCGTGCCGGACAGGCCGGCGAGCGCGGCGACGTTCAACGCGCCGGCGCTCGTCCCGACCAGCACCGACGGTGCCGACCACCGGCGGGTGAGGCGGGGCAGCAGCTCGGTCAGCGCCCCCGCCTCGTACGCGCCGCGCGCCCCGGCGCCGGCGACGACCAGCCCCGTGCGTCCCGCCACGGGACCAGGTTACCCGCGGTAGCCCGCGCCGTGGTCCGGGTCGTCCCGGTACGCGCGGCCCGCCGCTGCGCCCGGCGAGCGTGGTGAGGCGCACGAAGGCGCCCGGTGCGGGGCGGGATCGTGCTGATCGACCGGGAAGGGGGCGGTGAAGCGCACGAAGTCGCCCGGCGCGCGGCGGGACCGTGCTGATCGACCGGCGAGGTTCCGGTGAGGTGCACGATATCGCCCGGTGTGGGGCGGGATGGTGTTGATCGACCGGCAGGACTCCGGTGAGGTGCACGCAGGTGCCCCGGACGGGGCGGGATCGTGCTGATCGACGGGGAGGGCGGCGGTGAGGTGCACGAAGTCGCCCGGTGTGGGGCGGGATCGTGCTGATCGACCGGGAAGGTTCCGCCGGGGAGGCACGCCGGTACCCCGCTCCGGGCGGGAACGCGCTGCTCGGCGAGCGGGCAACCGCGCGCGGGGCACCCGGCCCGGGCGGCGCTGCGTTCCAGGGACCGCTGCTCCGGCGACCTCAGCCGCGCGGAACCGGCCGTACGAGCTCCGCGGCGCGCCGTGCCCGGTCCCGGGCGGACCCGACGTCGTCGGCGTGCGCGACCGCGACACCCATCCGACGCCGCGGCGACGCGGCGGGCTTCCCGAACAGCCGCAGGTCCGCACCCTCCACCGCGAGCGCCTCGGCGACGCCCGCGTAGGCGGGCGCGTCCAGGTCCTGTCCGCCGTACACGACCGCGGACGCGCCGGGGGAGCGCAGCGCGGTGTCCACCGGCAGGCCGAGCACCGCCCGGGCGTGCAGCTCGAACTCGGAGAACCGCTGGGTGGCGAGGGTGACCAGGCCGGTGTCGTGCGGGCGGGGGCTGACCTCGGAGAACAGCACCTCGTCCCCGCGGACGAACAGCTCCACGCCGAAGATCCCCCGGCCGCCGAGCGCCTCGGTGACCCGCCCGGCGACGTCCCGCGCGGCGTCCAGCGCGGCGGTGGACATCGGCTGCGGCTGCCAGGACTCGACGTAGTCACCGTCGGCCTGGCGGTGCCCGATCGGCTCGCAGAACGACGTGCCGCCGGCGTGCCGGACGGTGAGCAGGGTGATCTCGTAGTCGAACTCGACGACGCCTTCCACGATCACCCGCGGGTCGGCGACCCGGCCGGCGGTGCGGGCGTGCTCCCAGGCGGCCTCGGCGTCGTCGGCGGAGGTCAGCGTCGTCTGCCCCTTGCCCGACGACGACATGACCGGCTTCAGCACGCACGGCAGCCCGATCTTGTCGACCGCCGCGCGGACCTCGTCGAGGGTGTCCGCGAACGCGTACGGCGACGTCGGCAGCCGCAGCTCCTCGGCCGCGAGCCGCCGGATGCCCTCCCGGTCCATGGTGAGCTTCGCCGCCCGCGCGGTCGGCACCACCGCGGTGCCCGCGGCCTCGGCCTCGACCAGCGCGTTCGTCGCGATGGCCTCGATCTCCGGGACGATCAGGTCCGGCGCCTCCTGCTCGATCAGGGTGGCGAGCGTGACCGGGTCGGTCATGTCGACCGCGTGCCAGCGGTGTGCGACCTGGTGCGCGGGCGCGTGCGGGTAGCGGTCGACGGCCACGACCTCGACCCCGAGGCGCTGGAACGCGATCGCGACCTCCTTGCCCAGCTCGCCGGAGCCGAGCAGCAGCACGCGGGTGGGGTCCGGGCCGAGCGGGGTGCCGATGCGCATGGGCCGGACCCTAACCGGGGCACCGCGGCGCCCGGCCAGGGAACGGGCGCGATGTCACACCGCCCGCACCGGCCGGTCACGCACGGTGCGGCCGCAGCTCGGCCGGCACCTCGGACGCGGACGCGGTGTCGAGCAGCCAGCGGGTGACCTCGGTGCCGTGCACCCCGCCGACGGGCAGCTGCGTCGCCGGCGTGCCGGTGAGCGCGCCCGCGACCGCCGGGGCCTTCCCGGCGCCTGCGGCGACCACCCACACCTCGCGGGACCGGCTCGCCGCGGCGAGGGTCAGCGAGATCCGGGTCGGCGGCGGCTTCGGGCAGTCGAACACCGCGACGACGCCCGCGGCCTCCTCGTGCACGGCGGGCGAGTCCGGGAACACCGACAGGGTGTGCCCCTCCTCGCCCATCCCGACCAGGGTGACGTCGAACGCCGGCACGTCCGCGCCCGGCCCGGCCAGGTCGGCGAGCACCCGGGCGTAGTCGGCGGCCGCCTCCCGGGCCTCGTCGGGGGTGCCGCCGTCGGCCGGGGCGGCGGGCATCGGGTGCACCCGGGCCGGGTCGAGCGGCACGTGGTCGAGCAGCGCCTCACGGGCCTGCTTCTCGTTGCGCTCGCCGTCGGCGGCGGGGACGAAGCGTTCGTCGCCCCAGAAGACGTCGACCGAGCCCCAGTCGACGGCGTCGCGGGCGGGCGAGGCGGCGACGTCGCGCAGCAACTGGATCCCGACGCCCCCGCCGGTGAGCACGACCTTCGGCACGGTGCCCGCGGCCTGCAGGTCGACCAGCGTGGTGATCAGCCGGGCGGCGGTCGCGGCGGCGAGCGTGCCGGCATCGGGATGGACGGCGATCCGGACGTTGTTCACGCTCACACCTTCACCGGGGTACGGCCGCGGGTCACCTGGGACACGCCGGCGAGTGCTTCCTCGTAGACCTCGTCCGGGTCGAGCCGCCGCAGCTCCTCGGCGAGGCAGTCGGACACCTGGCGGCGCGCCAGCGCGATCAGCCGCTCCGGCTGGCCGGGCTGCACGAGCCGGGCGGTCTTGCCGTCCGGCCGGGCCAGCTCGACGTTGCCGGACCGCCGGGACAGCCGGACCAGGGACAGGCCGTTGGCGGTCTCCGACGGCGAGCGCTTCACCTTGATCCCGAGCCGGGACGCCAGCCACCCGGCGACCAGCTCGGTGGACGGGGACACCGGTTCCCCGGCGACCAGGGCGTGGGTGACCGGCTCGTAGGGCGGCACGTCGAGCGCCGCCGCCAGCTGCGCCCGCCAGTGCGTCAGCCGGGTCCAGGTCAGGTCGGTGTCACCGGGCGCGTAGTCCTTGCGCCGCTGCTCGAACGCCCGCGTGGGGTTCCTCGCCGACAGCGCGTCGGTGATCCGGCGCTGGGCGAGCCTGCCGACGGCGTCCTCGGAGGGCTTCGCGGGCGCCTCGCCCGGCCACCAGGCGGCGACCGGGGCGTCCGGGAGCAGCAGCGGCATCACCATGCCGGCGCCGGCGTCCTCGGCGGCGAGGGCGCCGTAGCCGCGCAGGACGATGACCTCGCTCGCGCCCGCGTCACCACCCACCCGGATCTGGGCGTCGAGCCGGGGCGCGGCCCGGCGCTGCCCGCGGGCCAGGACGATCACCCGGCACGGGTGCTCGCGGCTGGCGGCGTTGGCCGCGTCGATGCAGCGTTCGAGCTCGGGGCCGTCGTCGGTGACGACGACCAGGGTCAGGACCCGGCCGAGCGCGAAGACCCCACCGGCCTCGCGCAGCTCGACGAGCTTGCGGTTGACCGCCGAGGTGTTGCTCGACGGCAGATCGATGATCATGCGGCCCCCCGTGAGTGGTTGCGCGTGCCCTGGCCCTCCGAACCGCTCACGGGCGCCGCCAGTGCCGGCCGGTGCGCGCGAGCATCTCGGCGGACGACTCCGGGCCCCACGAGCCGGCCGGGTACCCGTCCGGCCCGGTCGGGAGCGACGCCCAGTGGTCGATGACCGGGTCGAGGATCTCCCAGGACCGCTCGACCTCCTCGTTGACCGGGAACAGCGACGGCTCGCCGAGCAGCACGTCCAGGATGAGCCGCTCGTAGGCCTCGGGGGAGGACTCGGTGAAGGCGTTGCCGTAGCCGAAGTCCATCGTGACGTCGCGGACCTCCATCTGGTTGCCCGGCACCTTGGAGCCGAACCGCATCGTCACCCCCTCGTCCGGCTGCACCCGGATGACCAGGGCGTTCTGCCCCAGCTCCTCGGTCATCGTCGCGTCGAACGGCAGGTGCGGGGCCCGCTTGAAGATCACCGCGATCTCGGTCACCCGGCGGCCGAGGCGCTTGCCGGTCCGCAGGTAGAACGGCACGCCCGCCCAGCGGCGGTTCTGCACCTCGCAGGTGATCGCGGCGAACGTCTCGGTGGTGGACTCGGGGTTGAACCCCTCCTCCTCCTTGAGCCCGGGGACCTGCTCGCCGCCCTGCCAGCCGCCCTCGTACTGGCCGCGGGCGGTGGTCTCCTCCAGCGGCAGCGCCAGCTTCACCGCCTTGAGCACCTTGATCTTCTCGGCGCGCAGCTCGTCGGAGGAGAACGACGTGGGCTCCTCCATCGCGGTGAACGCGAGCAGCTGCAACAGGTGGTTCTGGATGACGTCGCGGGCCGCGCCGATGCCGTCGTAGTACCCGGCGCGCCCGCCCAGGCCGATGTCCTCGGCCATGGTGATCTGGACGTGGTCGACGAAGTTGGCGTTCCAGATCGGCTCGAACAGCTGGTTGGCGAACCGCAGGGCCAGGACGTTCTGGACGGTCTCCTTGCCGAGGTAGTGGTCGATGCGGAACACCGAGTCCTCGGGGAAGACCTCGTTGACGATCGCGTTGAGCTCCTGCGCCGACGTCAGGTCGTGGCCGAACGGCTTCTCGATCACCACCCGGCGCCAGGTGTCGTCGTAGGAGCCGGCCAGCCCGGAGCGGGCCAGCTGCTTGCACACCACCGGGAACGCGCTCGGCGGGATCGACAGGTAGAACGCGTGGTTGCCGCCGGTGCCGCGCTTCTCGTCGAGGTCGCGCACGGTGCGCTCGAGCTCGTCGAACGCCGCGTCGTCGTCGAAGCTGCCCTGCACGAACCGCAGGCCCTCGGCGAGCCGGTCCCACACCTCCTGGCGGAACGGGGTCCGCGCGTGCTCCCGCACCGCGTCGTAGACGATCTTCCCGAAGTCCTCGGTCGCCCAGTCGCGGCGGGCGAACCCGGTGAGCGCGAACCCGGGCGGCAGCAGGCCGCGGTTGGCGAGGTCGTAGATCGCCGGCATCAGCTTCTTGCGCGACAGGTCCCCGGTGACCCCGAAGATCACCAGCCCGCACGGGCCCGCGATGCGGGGGAGCCGCTTGTCGCGGGGGTCGCGCAGCGGGTTGATCCGGCCGCCGTTCGCGGTGGGCATCGCTCCTCCGGCTGTCTCGTGGTGTCCGCGTCCGTGTCAGTGCCCGACGGCCCGCGCCAGCGTCACCAGGCCGGTCAGGCGGTCGGTCAGGTGCAGTCGCAGCACCGGTCGCCCCCGCCGCCGCTGCTCGGCGACGACCGAGCGGGCCTGCGCCGCGTGCAGGCTATCCAGTCCGGACGGTTCCGGCGCGTTCCCCGCGCCGAGCGCGTCGTCACCCGGGCCGGCAGCGGGCCCGACCACGTCGATCCCCGGGCCCGCACCCCGACCGAGGCCGTCGACCCCCGGGCCGTCGAACCCCGGGGCGTCGGGCCCGGGATCGAGGTACGCGTCGAACGTGTCCTCCGCCGGGCCGGCGCCGCCGGTGAGGTGGCAGTGCGCCGCCCGGTCCGGGGCGCCGGTGTCGCCGGTGCGGCAGCCGGGTGCCCAGCCGAACGCCACCGGCACTCCGGCACGAGCGACGAGCGGGCCGCGCAGCACGCCCACCGAGGCGTCGGATTCGGGGTCCAGCCAGGCGGAGACGGCGAGGTGGCCACCGTCCCGGCGGGCGGCGGCGGCGAGCGCGTCCAGCGCGCCCGCGACGGTGTCCACACCGGACGGCAGCCAGTCCCCGGCGTGTACGGCGATGCCGCCGTCGACGAACGTGGGCGGGTCGTCGGGACCGTCCTCGGGCACCGGCGGGGCCGGGGCGAACGGGTCGGCTCCCAGCACGCGTGCCGCCAGCGCGGCCGCGACCTGCCAGAGGACGACGGTCGCGCCCGGGCCGGCCTCGGTGCGCACGGCACCGCCGCCGGGTTCCGGGACGGCGCCGCTGCCGTCGGCGTGCACGTCGACGACGCCGGGCGGCGCGGTACCGGGGGCGGGCACCTCCGTGCCGGGTTCCGCGGGCACCGCGGCCAGGCCCGCCGCGGTCAGCAGCGGCGCGAGCCACGCGGTGAGCGTGGGGGAGCGGGCCTCGTCGCGCAGCGCGAGCACCGATCCGCGTGCGGCGGCCAGCGCACCGGCCAGCACCAGCGCGGGGTTGTCCGGGTCGTCGGCCGCGAGCGCGTCGGCCGCGGGCACGGCGTCCGCGAGCAGAGCGGCGACGTCGGCGCCCGCCAGCCCGGCCGGGACCAGGCCCAGCGGGCCGAGCGCGCCGAACCGGCCGGGGACGTCGGCGTCCAGCGTGACCACGACGACGTCGCCGGGGGTGTCGAGCGGCGATCCGGGTTCGGTGAGGTGCACCGTGCGGGCGGCGAGCGCGTCCGGGCCGACCTCGTCGGCGAGCACCGCGGTCACCGCGTGCCGGACCGCGGCGACCACCGGGTCGTCCCCGCGCGCGTCCGCGACCACCAGCACGGTCTCGGCGAGCTCGCCGGACAGCGCCTCGGCGACCTGCACGGGGTCGGCCGAGTCGAGCGTGGTGAGCCGGGTGGTCCCCGGGTCCAGGGACGCCACCAGCCGGGCGGCGGCGACCGCGTCCGGCGTGCCGACGAGCAGGACCCGGTGCGCCCCGGCCACCGCGAACCGCTCGCGCAGCGCCGCGACCTGGCCGGCCAGCGGGCGGGAGGCCCGCGCCAGGCCCACCCAGCCGGTCCGGCCGGTGGCGGCGGCCCCCCAGACGCTGGGGTCGCCGTCCGCCAGCCGGGACGCCACCGTCTCCGCGGCCAGCTCGCCCGCGATCCGGTGCGCCGCCTCGGTGAACGGCTCCCCGCCCGGGCGCACCCGCACCGGGGCGGGCGTCGCGCCGGGGAGACCACCGGCGGCGGCGGAACCGAGATCGGCCCCGTCGCCGCCGGGTGTGTTGTCCGCCAACTACTTCGCGGCCTCGAGCTGCTGCCGGACGGTGTCCTGCAGCTCGACCCAGGACTTCGCGAACTTGTCGACGCCCTCGTTCTCGAGCACGACGTAGACGTCGTCGAGGTCGATGCCGACGCCCTCGAGGTCGGTGAAGACCTGCTGGGCGGCGCCGGCGGCGTCGGTGACCTTGTCGCCGTGGACCTCGCCGTGGTCGGCGAACGCCTCGAGGGTCTTCTCCGGCATGGTGTTGACGGTGTTGTCCACAACCAGCTCGGAGACGTAGAGGGTGTCGGGGTAGTCCGGGTTCTTCACCCCGGTCGAGGCCCACAGCGGCCGCTGGGCGTTCGCCCCCCTGGCCTTGAGGGCCTCCCAGCGGGCGCCGGAGAACGCGTCCCGGTAGGCCGCGTAGGCCAGCCGGGAGTTCGCGATCGCGGCCTTGCCGCGCAGCCGCAGCGCCTCGGCACCGCCGACGGCCTCGAGCCGCTTGTCGATCTCGGTGTCCACCCGGGACACGAAGAACGAGCCGACCGAGTGGATCCTCGACAGGTCCTGGCCGTTGTCCAGGGCCTGCTCCAGGCCGGTGAGGTAGGCGTCCATGACGGCCTTGTAGCGCTCCACCGAGAAGATCAGCGTGACGTTGACGCTGATCCCCTCCGCGGTGGCGCGGGTGATCGCCGGCAGGCCCGCCTCGGTGGCCGGGATCTTGACCAGTAGGTTCGGCCGGTCCACGGCCTTCCACAGGTCCCGGGCCTGGGCGGTGGTCTTCTCCGTGTCGTGGGCCAGGTTCGGGTCGACCTCCAGCGACACCCGGCCGTCGACCCCGCCGGTGTGCTCCCAGGTGCCGGAGAACACGTCACAGGCCTGCTGCACGTCGGCCACGGTGATCTCGCGGATCGCGGTGTCGACGTCGGCGCCGCGATCCGCGAGCTCGCGGACCTGCTGGTCGTAGGCGGCGCCGTCGGCCAGCGCCGTCGCGAAGATCGTCGGGTTGGTGGTGACACCGACCAGGTGCTTGTTCCGGATCAGCTCGGCGAGGTTGCCGCTGTTCAGCCGCTCCCGGGACAGGTCGTCCAGCCAGATCGACACCCCGGCCGCGGACAGCGCGGCGAGTCGGTCGTTGCTCATCAGTTGGTCTCCTTGCGATCGGCAGCCGTGAAGGTCAGGAGGACTTCGCGGCCGCGGCGAGGGTCTCCCGCGCGGCGGCGGCCACGGTGTCGCCGGTGAAGCCGAACTTCTCGAACAGGGTCGCCTGGTCGGCGCTGGCCCCGAAGTGCTCGATCGACACCGAACGGCCCGCGTCACCCACGAAGCGCCGCCACGGCATCGCGACACCGGCCTCGACCGAGACCCGGGCCCGCACCGCGGACGGCAGCACCGACTCGCGGTAGTCGTCGTCCTGGGCGTCGAACCACTCCACGCACGGCATCGAGACCACCCGGGTGCCGATGCCCTCGGACTCCAGGGTCGCCCGGGCCCGCACCGCGAGGTGCAGCTCGGAACCGGTCGCAATGATGATCACCTGCGGCACCCCGGACGCGGCCTCCTCCAGGACGTACCCGCCGCGGGCCACGCCCTCGGCGGACGTGCCGACCAGGGTCGGGACGTTCTGCCGGGTCAGCGCCAGCCCGATCGGCCCGTCGGCGGGCCGCTCCAGGGCGGCCTTCCAGGAGTAGGCGGTCTCGTTGGCGTCGCCGGGCCGCACCATCGCCAGGCCCGGGATCGCGCGCAGCGAGGCCAGGTGCTCGATCGGCTGGTGGGTCGGGCCGTCCTCACCGAGCCCGATCGAGTCGTGCGTCCACACGTAGATCGGGTTGGTCTTCATCAGCGCGGCCAGGCGCACGGCCGGGCGCATGTAGTCGGAGAAGATCAGGAACGTGCCGCCGTAGGCCCGGGTCGGGCCGTGCAGCGCGATCCCGTTGAGCACCGCGCCCATCGCGTGCTCACGCACCCCGAAGTGCAGCGTGCGGCCGTACGGCTGGGCGTTCCACATCCCGGTCGCCGCCGACTTCGGGCCGAACGAGTCCGAGCCCTTCATCGTCGTGTTGTTCGACTCGGCCAGGTCCGCCGACCCGCCCCACAGCTCCGGCAGCACGTCGGCGACCGCGGCCAGCACCGCCCCGGACGCCTTCCGGGTCGCCATGCCCTTCTCGTCGGGCTCGAAGCTCGGCAGGGCCTCCGCCCAGCCCTCCGGCAGCCGCTGCGCGACCAGGCGGTCCAGCAGCTGCTTGCGCTGCGGCTCGCGCTTGGCCCACTCGTCGAAGGTGCCCTGCCACGTGTCGTGCGCGGCGCGGGAACGCTCACCGACCTGGCGGGTGTGCTTGAGGACGTCCTCGTCGACCTCGAAGTCCTGGTCCGGGTCGAAGCCCAGGACCTTCTTGACCTCGCGGACCTCCTCGTCGCCGAGCGCGGCACCGTGCGCGGCCCCGGTGTTCATCTTGTTCGGCGCCGGGTAACCGATCACGGTCCGCAGCACGATCATCGACGGCCGCGACGTCTCGGCCCGCGCCGCCTCGAGCGCCTCGAGGATGCCGGTGACGTTCTCGCCGCCCTCGACGGTCTGGACGTGCCAGCCGTAGGCCTCGTACCGCTTCGCGGTGTCCTCGTTGAGGGCGATGTTGGTGTCGTCCTCGATGGAGATCTCGTTCGCGTCGTAGATCACCGTGAGGTTGCCCAGCTCCTGGCGGCCGGCCAGCGACGACGCCTCCGAGGTCACACCCTCCTCGATGTCACCGTCCGAGGCGATCACGTAGATCTGGTGGTCGAACGGCGAGGCGCCCTCGGGGGCGTCCGGGTCGAACAGGCCCCGCTCGCGGCGGGCGGCGATCGCCATGCCGACGGCCGAGGACAGGCCCTGGCCCAGCGGGCCGGTCGTCATCTCCACCCCGCGGGTGTGGCCGTACTCCGGGTGGCCCGGCGTCAGCGACCCCCACTGCCGTAGCTGCTCGAGGTCCTCCCGCTCCAGGCCGTAGCCGGCCAGGTACAGCTGGATGTAAAGGGTGAGGCTGGTGTGGCCGGCGGACAGCACGAACCGGTCCCGGCCCATCCAGTCCGGGTCGGCCGGGTCGTGTCGCATCACCCGCTGGAACAGCGTGTACGCCAGCGGCGCCAGGCTCATCGCTGTCCCCGGGTGGCCGCTGCCGCACTTCTGGACCGCGTCCGCGGCGAGCACGCGGACCGTGTCCACGGCCCGGCGGTCCAGATCGGTCCAGTCGTCGGGCACGTGCGCGCGGGTGAGCGCGGCGACGGCGCTGTCCCCGCCGTGAGGGGACGTGGCGGTGTCGGACAAGGCGGTGGCTCCTGTACTCGCGTCGGCATGTGACGGGTCGTGCCGCGGGGCGGCGCAGTGGTGGTCACGACGTGGTGGTCGCGACGCGCGGGGGCGCATCCCACCGGCGCAGCACACGGCCGCAACCGGCGGCGATACGGGTCGCTGGGCGGCGACCCGGACACCCCCGGCGGCACCGTCGCCGCCCCCGGCTCCGGCCCACCCTACTGCGCGGGCCCGGTGCCTGGGACTTTGCCGCCCGTCACGGGGGACGGGCGGGGCGTCCGACACGGGTGTACCCGGCCGCCCGGGACCGCATGCGACGGGTTAGCATCGACGCGCTGTAGAACTAGAGGCGCGTGCGACCTCGGCTCTCAGCCCTGGGCCGCGCGGTCGATCATCGCGCCGGTACAGGATCGACGTACTGCCGAGCCGAGCGAGGTACGAACAGGTGAGCGCACCCGCGTCGCGGCGGAGCCGGGCGGTGCCGACCGCGCGGCCGGGACGGGCGGAGTCGTCCGCGACGGCCGGTGCCGGAGCCGCCGACGCCCCGCCGGTCGCCGTCCCCGAGGCGGCGGTCCCCGCTGCGGACCCGACCCCGGTGGGGCGGCTGGCCCGGATGCGCGCCACCGTGGCGGCCTACCTCGGCCTCACCAAGACCCGGATCATCGAGCAGCTGCTCGTGGTCACGGTCCCCGCGATGTTCCTGGCCGAGCGGGGCGTCCCGTCGCTGTGGCTGATCGTCGCGACCCTGGTCGGCGGCGCGATGGCCGCGGCCGCCGCGCACGCGCTGAACTGCGTCGTCGACGCCGACATCGACCAGAAGATGAAGCGCACCGCCCGGCGCCCGCTGGCGAAGGGGCAGGTGCCCACCCGCAACGCCCTGGTCTTCGGCCTGGTGCTGGCGGCGCTGAGCTCGCTGTGGCTCGGGTTCACGACGAACTGGCTGGCGGCCGCGCTCACCGTGGCCGCGATCGCGTTCTACGTGCTCGTCTACACGCTGCTGCTGAAGCGGCGGACCTCGCAGAACATCGTGTGGGGCGGCGCCGCGGGCTGCATGCCGGTGGTGATCGGCTGGGCCGCGGTCACCGGCACGATCGAGTGGCCCGCGCTCGTCATGTTCGGCGTGATCTTCTTCTGGACCCCGCCGCACTTCTGGGCGCTCGCGATGCGCTACCGCGACGACTACGCCGCGGCCGGCGTCCCGATGCTGCCGGTGGTCGCCGCGGCGCCCGCGGTCTCGGTCCGGATCGTCGTCTACAGCTGGGTGATGGTGGCCTGGAGCCTGCTCCTGCTGCCCGCGACGTCCTGGGTCTACCTGGGGGTGGCGCTGCTCGGCGGGGCGTACTTCGTCTTCCGGGCGCACCGCCTGCACAGCGCGGTCAAGGCGGGCGGCGAGGTCGCCCCGATGCCGCTGTTCCACCTGTCGAACCTGTACCTGTGCGTGCTGTTCGCGGCGATCGCCGTCGACGCCGCCCTGGGGCTGCCGGTCCTGTTCTGACCGGCCCCGGCGCCGGGGCTCAGCGCAGCAGGTCGGGGGTCACCCACTCCTGGCCGAGGACGTGCGTCGCCAGGAACGCGTGGACGGTCTCGTACCAGAGGACGGCGTGGCGCGGCGCCAGCACCCAGTGGTGCTCGTCCGGGAAGTACAGGAACCGGTGCGGGTTCGCGTCCGGGTCGGGCTGCCGCGACACCAGGTCCCACCACAGCCGCAGGCCCTCGCCGATCGGCACCCGGTGGTCCCGGTCGCCGTGGATCACCAGCATCGGGGTGGTGATCGCGTCGGCGTGCAGGTGCGGGCTGTTCGCCTGCGCCATCGCCGGGGACATCTCGGTCAGCCAGTAGTCGGCGTGGTCGGTGGTCGGGCCGAACTGGTCCAGCGCCCACAGGCTCGCGTGCGTGACGATCGCGGCGAACCGGTCGGTGTGCCCCGCGACCCAGTTCGCCATGTAGCCGCCGAACGAGCCGCCCATCGCGGCGGTCCGGGTGGTGTCGATCTCGGGGAGGGCCACGGCCTCGTCGGTGATCGCCATGAGGTCCTCGTAGGGCGGGCCGCCCCAGCGGCCCCAGCCGCGTTGCACGAAGTCCTGGCCGTAGCCGGTGGACAGGGCCGGGTCGGGCAGCAGGACGGCGTAGCCGCGGGCCGCCATCAGCCACGGGTTCCACCGCCAGGTCCAGGCGTTCCAGCTGGCCAGCGGGCCACCGTGGATCCACAGCAGCAGCGGTGCCGGTGCGGCGGCGTCGGCGCCGGACGGCAGCACCAGCCAGGCCCGGACCCGGGTGCCGTCGCCGGTGGTGGTCTCGATCTCGGTGAGTGTGCCGGGTAGCTCCGGGGCCTCCGCCGGGCCCGGCAGGTGCTCGGGGCCGGAGCCGCCGGCGCGGGCGTCCACCCGGACCGGGGCGGGCGGCGCGTCGTAGGCGTTGCGCAGCGCGTACACCCAGCGACCGTCCGGTGACAGTACGGGGTCGGTGTAGCAGCCGTGGTCGGCGGTCAGCCGGACGACGCGGTCACCGGCCGGGTCGAGGTCGATCCGGAACAGCGGCCCGCGGCCGTCGTCGTCGGCGCCGACGACCAGCGCGGACGAGTCCGGGGTCCAGCGCGCCGCCGACGGCCACCGGTCCCAGCCCGCGGCGACCGGCCGGGTCTCGCCCCCGGCCAGGGGCACCAGCACCAGGTCGATCCGCGGGGCCGTCTCCGGGGTGGGCACGGTCTCGCGGCGGACGGCGACCGTGCGCCCGTCCGGGCTGATCCGCGGCTCGGAGTACTCGTGGTCGTCGTCGGACAGCAGGTCGCGGTGCCCTCCGGTGGCGACGTCGATCGCGACGATCCCCGCCCGCCGCATGCCGTGGCCGCGGGCCCGGTGCCAGGCCGTGACGACGGTCGTCCCGTCCGGGGAGACGTCGAACGCGGTGTCGTCCAGGGCCCGGCCCGGGAACGGGGTCAGGTCGGTCCAGCCGTCGCCGTCCCGCACCAGCAGGCGGTTCTCGGCCGGCCCGAGGTCGTGGTCCCAGTGCCGCACCGGGTAGCCGGTGTGCAGGATCGCGCTGACCTTCGCCTCCGAGCGGGCGGTCCGGCGCTGCTCGTCGTCCTCGCCGGTGACCGCGCCCGGCAGGGTCGGCGACGACGCGACGACCGTGCCCGCGCCGCGGGCGACGGCGACGTCGTCGATCCCGCCGGGGCGGCTGCCGGCCGGGCGGGCCTCGCCGCCCGCGGCGGGGAGCATCCACAGCCCGATCGGGGTGTCGGTGTCCGACGACGCGTCCGGGTCCGGCCGCGACGAGCGGAACAGCAGGTCCCCGTCCGGGGTGAACACCGGGTCGGACTCACCGGCCGCGCCCCGGGTCAGGCGCTGCGCGGGTCGCTCGCCCGCCGGGTCGACCTCCCACAGCGCGGTGCGGTAGCGGGTGCCGTCGGGTTCCAGCTCGGCGACCCCGGTGACCAGGCGCGTCCCGTCGGGCGACAGCGCCAGCCCGCCGAGGCGCGGCAGCGCGACGTAGGCGTCGAGGTCGTGGAACGGGGTCTTCGCGGCGTCATCCGTCGGCACACCGGGTTCATAGCACCTCCGCGCGGATCTTTCCTGCGCATCAGGACGGCAGGAGCAGCAGCTTCCCGGTCGTCCGCCGCCCCTGCAGGTCCTCGTGCGCGGTCCCCGCCTCCTCGAGCGGGTAGCGGTGCCCGATCCGGACGTCCAGGCGCCCGGCGGCGACCTCGGCGTAGACCGCGGCGGCGCGGTCCCGCAGCGACTCGGTGGTGTCGACGTAGTCGAACAGCTTCGGCCGGGTCAGGTAGAGCGAACCGCCGGCGTTGAGCCGCTGCGGGTCGACCGGCGGGACGGGGCCGGACGCGGCGCCGAACAGCACCAGCATCCCGCGCTTGCGCAGCGCGGCCAGGCTCGCGTCGAACGTGGTCCGCCCCACGCTGTCGAACACCGCGTCCACCCCGGTGCCACCGGTCAGCTCGCGGACCGTGGCGGCCAGGTCGTCCACCCGGGTGTAGTCGATCACCTCGGCGGCCCCGGCGCCGCGGGCGAGCTCGGCCTTCTCCGCGCTCGACGTCGTCGCGATCACCCGGGTCCCCTTCGCGGACGCCAGCTGGGTGAGCAGCAGCCCGACCCCGCCGGCGGCGGCGTGCACCAGGACGGTCTCGGTGCCGGCCAGCGGGAAGCAGTCGTTGACCAGGAAGTGGGCGGTCATGCCCTGGAGCAGGGCTCCGACCGCGGCGTCGTCGGCGACTCCGTCCGGCACCGGGACGGCCTTGTCCCAGGGCACGGTGACCTGCTGGGCGTAGCTGCCGAGCGTCTCGGCCCACGCGATCCGGTCGCCGATCGCCACCCCGGTGACGCCCTCGCCGAGGGCGGTGACCCGGCCGGTGCCCTCCAGCCCGGGGACGTAGGGCGTCTCCATCGGGTAGATGCCCTCGCGCTGGTAGGTGTCGATGTAGTTGACGCCCGCCGCGGCGACCTCGACCAGCACCTCACCGGGGCCCGGGGTGGGATCGTCGAGGTCGGCGACCTCCAGTACCTCCGGGCCTCCGGCCTTCGTCACCCGTACCGCGCGCATGTGCCCTCCTCGATCGTCGCCGGTCGTCCGGACCCGATCATGCCGCAGTGCCCATGGTTCGTTCCGCAAGCTCCTCTCACGCATCCCGCCGCTGCATCCGGACCACCAGCATCGCGGCGCCGACCGCCAGGTAGCCGCCCGCGACCAGGGAGCTGCGGACCAGCCCGCCGTACGGCAGCGGGTCGCGCAGGACGTCCGCGGCCGCGTCCCATCCGGTCGTGATCAGCCACGGGTGCAGCGGCGCGAGCGCCGGGATGGCGGTGAGCACGCCGAACAGGATCACCCCGCCGAGCACCGAGGACAGCACCACCACCGGGTGCTCGGTGAACGACGAGATCGCGAGCGCGACGGTGCCCACCGCGACGAGCTGCACCGCCGTCCACCCGGCGACCAGGGCGATCCGGGTGGCCGCGTCGGCCAGGGACAGCGTCGTCCCGGACATCGTGACGAGCGCGCCGCCGTCGCCCGCCGTGGCGAGCACGACCGGCGGGCCGATCATCACCCACCCGGCGACCACCGCCGACACCGTCACCACCGCGACCGCGAGACCGGCAACCACGTACACGCCGAACGCCTTCATCACGACCAGCCGCAGCCGCCCCACCGGGGCGAGCAGCAGGCCGCGCAGCGTGCCCTGCTGGTCCTCGCCGGCGATCGCGTCACCGGCCGCCACCGCGACCGCGAGCGGCAGCAGCAGGGTCAGCAGGATCGACAGCGCGGCGACCGGCAGCGACAGCCCGTTGCCGGTGACCTCGGAGAGCAGGCTCCGCCGGGGGCGGTCGGACAGCACGATGCCCAGCGCCATCACGACCGGTACGGCGGCGAGCAGTGCCAGCATCACCCACGTGCGTGGGCGGCGCAGGACCCAGCGCAGCTCCGCTCCGAGCAGCCGGGCCCAGGAGACCGGGGCGGCGGTCGTCGCCGTCACTCGGTGATCCTGGTGAACAGCGTCTCCAGGTCGGGGCGATACCGGCGCAGGCCGTGCACGTCGACGTCGGCCCGGACCAGCGCCGCGAACAGCACCGGCGCGGCGGGGCCGTCCTCGACGAGCACCCCGGAACCGTCGGCGCGGGCGGTGGCGCCGGCGTCCCGCAGGACCGCAACGGCCCGCTCGACGTCCGGGGTGCTGATCTCCCAGCCGCCGGCGACGGCGTCGAGCAGCCGCCCGAGCTCCCCGGACGCGACCAGGCACCCGCGCTTCAGCACGGCGACGTGCGTGCACACCGCCTCCACCTCGGAGAGCAGGTGCGACGACAGCAGCACCGTCGCCCCGGACGCCTGCAGGTCGGCCACGACGGCGCGGATCTCCCGGGTTCCGGCCGGGTCGAGCCCGTTCGTCGGCTCGTCCAGCACGACCAGCCGGCGCGGCACCAGCAGCGCGGCGGCCAGCCCGAGCCGCTGCTTCATTCCGAGCGAGTATCCGCGGTAGCGCCGGTCCGCCGCGTCGGCCAGGCCGACCCGCTCCAGCGCGGCCTCGACCGCCGGCCGCATCCCGGCGGCGGAGAGCCGGGGTTCGGTGGCGGCGGCCCGGCGCAGGTTCTCCCGCCCGGTCAGGAACGGGTGGAACCCGGGCCCCTCGACGAGCGCGCCGACGTCCGGCAGGGACGCGGCCAGGCCGTCGGGGACCGGGCGGCCGAGCAGCTCGACCGTGCCGGAGGTGGGCCGGGTGAGGCCGAGCAGCATCCGGATCAGGGTGGTCTTGCCGGAGCCGTTGGGGCCGAGCATCCCGAACACCGACCCGGCCGGGACGTCGAGGTCGACGCCGTCCACCGCGGTGACCCGGCCGAACACCTTCCGGAGCCGCCGGACCCGGGCCGCCGGCGCCCCTGCTCCTTCCCGCGCCTCGTGCGCCCCCGCCCCGTCCTGTGCCCCCTCCCCGCAGCTCCATGAGTCGGAGGTGGTGCGGGGTGGTCCGGCCTGGTTCATCGGGCCAGCGCGGCACCGAGGACGTCGGTGCCGACCGCGCCGGTGGCGAACCGGCCGTCGTCGGTGAGGATCGCGGACCCGGCGTTCGTGGTGATCGCGCGGCCGCTGCCCCACGGGCCGGAGACCGGGGTGCCGAGGGCGGACAGGTCCGGCTTCCGCACCCCGTCACCGGCGTGCCGGGGGAGCGGCCCGACCGCGACCGCGTCCCACCCGTCGCCGACGATCCGGGGCTTCACCGCACTCCCGGACCGCGGCCGGTGCTCCGGCGCCGGCTTCTCCTCGACGGTGGCCCCCGGCGGCGGGGTGAACGTGAACAGCGACGGGTCCTGCGGCCCGAACGTGACGTCGTCGAAGCCGGCCCGCAGCACGGGATCGGGGCCGGTCCCGCGCACGGTCAGCTCCAGCGGGATGCGGGACTCGGCGTCGACGGCGACGCGGACCTCCCGCAACACCGTCCGTTCCCCGGGCTGCGGGGCCAGGACCAGCGTGTACGCCGGCCGGCCCGCCACATCGGTGGTGCCGTCGACGCGGACCGCGCTGGTACCGCGCAGCTTCCCGACGATCCCCTGCGCGGCGGCCTGCGGGTCCTGCCCGGGCTCCGGTCGCCGGTCCGCGCCGGCCGGGGTGCGGGTGGCGGTGCGGTCCGCGGAGTCGTAGGCCCAGACGGTCGTGCCGTCCCGGACGTAGGTGCGTTCGCCGTCCGGCCGGGGCAGGGCGAGGCGGCCCCGGCCCGCGCCGTCGGACCAGACGCGGGCCGTGGACGTCCCGTCGGTCAACCCCTCGCCGGGGACGCCGGGCACGGCGGGCAGACCCAGCCGGTTGTCGACGGCGACGGTCCCGGCCAGCGCGACGGGTTCCGCGTCGAGCACGGAGGCGACCAGCTCCTCGGGCGTCACCGGCGGCAGCTCGGGCGCGGCCGAGGCCCGGGCGGTGACGAACCCGACGGCGAGGGCGACGGCCAGCGTTGCCGCGAGTGCCGCGGCGATACCACCACGCCGCAGCCGGGAACCGGAGGTCATGGGTCCAGAGTGCCGCACGCCGGCGTGCTCGCGCAGTGCCGGTTCCCGCGACCCGCTCGTGGCACGCCACCTCGGCGTGCCACGAGCGGGCGGTTCCGGGTCGTGGTCAGCTGCCGGCGACCGGTGCCCGGCCCTCCTCCGCGGCGGGACCGCGGTCGGGGTGCTCGGGCCCCGAGCCGTTCCGGGACGGCTCCTCGTCGAGGAACTCGCCGGGCTCGGTCACCTGGTAGCCGGGGCCGGTCCCGGGACCGTAGGCGCACTCGAACGCCGACAGCTCGGTCTTCTGCCCGTCCGGGAACGCCTTCACCGACAGGAAGAAGTCACGCCCGTGGCGGGCGGTGGCGTAGTCCACGGCCTGCTCGATGACCTCGGCCCCCTTGATCTCGCGCAGGATCATCGGGTCCCGGCGGACGTCCTTGAACAGGGCGGCGCACAGGAAGACCATCAGCAGCACGAACGGCGCGGCGACCAGGATCGTCAGGTTCTGCATCCCGTCCAGCGCGTCCTCGCCGCCGATGGCCAGCATGAGCACCGCGACGCCGCCCATCACGCAGCCCCAGAAGATCACGACCCAGCGGCTCGGCTCGATCGTGCCGCGCTGGGACAGCGTGCCCATCACGATCGACGCGGCGTCGGCGCCGGAGACGAAGAAGATCGCGACCAGCGCCATCACCAGCAGGCCGGTGATCCCGGCTGCCGGGTAGCGGCTCAGCAGCTCGAACAGCTGCACGTCCGGGTTGTCGGAGAACCGGGCGCCCTGCTGCGCCTGGGTGATCGCGGAACCGCCGAAGATGGCGAACCAGATCAGGCTCACCAGGCTGGGCGCCAGGACCACGCCGCCGACGAACTCCCGGATGGTGCGGCCGCGGCTGATCCGGGCCAGGAACATGCCCACGAACGGGGTCCAGGAGATCCACCAGGCCCAGTACAGGATCGTCCAGTTGGACAGCCACTCGAGCATCGGCTCGCCGCCCGAGGCCGGGGTCCGGCCGACCATCTTGAAGAACTCGAAGAAGTAGGCGCCCACCGACGCCGGGATCAGGTCGAGGATCACGACGGTCGGGCCGACCACGAGCACGAACAGCGCGAGGATCGCGGCGAGCACCATGTTGATGTTCGACAGGTACTGGACGCCGCGGCCGATGCCGGAGACCGCGGACAGGACGAACGCCGCGGTGAGGATGACGATGATGATCCCGAGGACCGCCGGACCGGGAACGGTGTCGGTGAAGCCACCGGCCTGCAGGCCGCCGCCGATCTGGTAGGCGCCGACGCCCAGCGAGGCCGCCGACCCGAACAGGGTGGCGAAGATGGCCAGGATGTCGATCGCCTTGCCGACACCGCCCTCGGCGGCCTTCCTGCCGATCAGCGGGATGAACGCCTGGCTGATCAGCTGCTTGCGCCCCTTGCGGAACGTGGAGTAGGCGATCGCCAGGCCGACCACGCCGTAGATCGCCCAGGGGTGCAGCGTCCAGTGGAACAGGGTGGACGCCATCGAGACGTTCACGGCTTCCGGCGTCATCGGTGCCACGGTCCCCGGCGGGGTCTGGGTGGTGTAGTACGCCAGCGGCTCGTACACCCCGAAGAACATCAGTCCGATGCCCATGCCGGCGCTGAACATCATCGCGATCCAGGACGATCTCCGGAACTCCGGTTGCTCCGCGTCGGTGCCGAGCCGGATCCGGCCGTACTTGCTGAACGCCAGCCACAGCGCGAACGTGGTGAACGCGCTCGCGGCGAGTACGAAGCCCCAGCCCCCGCCGCGCATCAGCGCGGAGAGCATGTCGCTGACCACCGAGGCCATCCCCGTCGGGGAGATCACGCCCCAGAGCAGGAACGCCAGCGCGATGGTCCCGCCCACACCGAGGACCGTCCAGTCGGTGCGCGAGCCCCTGGGGCCCACATCGTCCGAGGCGAGCTCACCCTCGTCTGGTTTCACCTGTGTCATTACCTGGTCCGCCTCTCTGCGGTCACAGTTGGTGCTCACATTCTGAACGCGGTGTTCAGTGCTGCGAGAGAGTACGGCGTGTCACGGGGGTTTGTCGCGACGTCCGGACGGGTGAATCGGTACAGCGGGCCGACTCGGGCCCGGACGGAGACGAACCCGGCCCCGCCGATCGGCAGGAACCCGACGAACTTCCGGACGCCGTGTCCGACGCCCACCACGTGCGGGCGTTACCGCGGGGAGCGCGGTGGTGGGCGGGTGTGACCGAGTGCCGGCGTGGCTGCGCGCCCGGGGGACTGTGCGCCGGGGTGACTGTGCGCCGGTGAGTGCGCCGGCGCGGGTGCGCGCCCGAGTGACCCTCAGCCCGTGCGTGAGCCGGCGTGGCCGCGCGCCGGCACTCCGGGAGCGGCGAACGGGCAAATGTGCGCGTCTCGTCGGGGCTCGGCGGGATCGACCTGCGCGCTTCTGCCCTGCCCTGTCCGGGGCGGGTTCGCGCCGCTCACCGGGTTCTTGACGGGTCGAGGTGCGCGTTCCGGCCCTGCGGGCAAATGTGCGCGTGTCAGCGGGCTCGACGCGGTCGACGTGTGCGTTTCCGTCCTGGGCGGGGCGGTTTCGTGCATGTCACCGGGTTCGGCGGCGTCGAGGTGCGCGTTCCGGTCCTGTGCGGGGCGGATATGTGCGCCTCAGCGGGCCCGACGCGGTCGAGCTACACGTTTCCGTCCTGCCCGGGGGCGAGTACGTGCGTCCGGTCCGCGGCGCCCCGGGCGGCTCGCACGATCGCGTCCCCACCCGGGCGGACGCGTGCGTGTCACCGCTCCGGGCCGACGTTCGAGGACGGCGGCGTGGCCACGCCGCCGTCCTGGTCCGGGAGGCGTCGGGAGGTGCCGCCGGGTTCGGGAAGCGCCGGGAGGCGCTGCCGGGTTCGGGAAGCGCCGGGAGGCGCTGCCGGGTTCGGGGAGGCGTGGCCTGGTCGCGGTGCGGCGGCGCGCGTCCTCAGCCCCGGTCGGCGCCGGCGAGGGGCCGGTCGGCCCCGGAACCGGAGGCGTTCGCGGGCGGCGCGGGGGCCGGCGGCGCCGGGCGGACCGCCGTGCCCGCCCACACCCAGGCCGCGGCCGCGGTGACGAGCCCTGCGCCCAGCACGTGCAGCGACACCAGCAGCTCCGGCACGCCCAGCGCGTACTGCACGCCGCCGAGCGCGCCCTGGGCGAGCACGACGGCGATCAGCGTCCGGAACCGGCGGTGCAGCGCGGGCGGGGCTCCGACGGCGTGCAGCAGGAACCCGAGACCGGCGAGGAGGCCCAGGTAGCCGAACAGGGCGTCGACATGGAGCTGGGCGAGCACCGGGATGTCGATGTCGAGCCGCGGGGTGTCCGGGTCACCGCCGTGCGGGCCGGCCGCGGTGACCAGCGTCCCGGCGACGAGCAGCACGGCCAGGACCGCGGTCGAGAGCAGCACCAGCCCGCGCCCGGCCGCCGGGAGCATGCGGGTGACCGGGCCGTCGTCCTCGGTGGTGGCACCGACGAGCAGCACGGCGAACCACACCAGCACCATCGAGGCGAGGAAGTGCAGCATCACCGTCCACCACACCAGCCCGGCCAGCACGGTGATCCCGCCGATCACGGCCTGCGCGACGACGCCGAGCGGCATCGCGCACGCCAGCGCGGTCAGCCGCCGGCGGCGGGGCCGGGTGAACAGCACCCCGAGCAGGGTGGCCCCGGCGGCGAGCACGACCAGGACCCCGAGCAGCCGGTTCCCGAACTCGATCCACATGTGCAGCGGCGCGATCTCCGCGTGGGACACCGGCACCATGCTGCCCGGCTCGCACTCCGGCCAGGCCGAGCAGCCGAGCCCCGATCCGGTCACCCGCACGACCGAGCCGGTCACGCCGATGCCGATCTGCGCGACCAAATTCGCGATGGCCAGCCGGCGCAGCAGCAGCGGCGGGGTGGACGGCACGCGTGCGAGCAGACCGGACATGCGGGACACACTACGGAGTGTAGAAGCTCGTGAGTGGCCAGCAGGGTCAGGACCCTCGCAACCACTCACGGGCGCGTCAGCGCCACCGCACCAGCCGCGACGCCAGCACCCCGGCGGCGACCGCCCACCCGGCCAGGACCAGCAGCGATCCGGGGGCCGGGAACCCCCCGGCGCCGAGCGCGTCGCGCAGTGCCTCGGCCAGCGCGCCGGACGGCAGCCAGGACGCCACCGCGCCCAGCGGGCCGGGCAGGTCCGCGACCGGGACGACGATCCCGCCGGCGAGCAGCAGCACGAACCAGACCACGTTCGCGACCGCGAGCACGATCTCGGCCCGCAGCGTGCCGCCCAGCAGGATCCCGAGCGCCCCGAACGCGGCCCCGCCCAGCAGCACGGCGGCCGCGACGCCGTCGAGCCGGGCCCCGGCCGGGTCCCAGCCCAGCGCGAGCGCCAGCAGGCCCAGCAGCACCACCTGGATCACGACCACGGCGGCCACGGCCGCCAGCCGCCCGCACACCAGCAGCCAGCGCGGCAGCGCGGTCGCCGCGAGCCGCCGCAGTGCCCCGTACCGGCGGTCGAACCCGAGCGCGATGGCCTGGCTGGTGAACGCCGAGCTCATCACGGCCAGCGCGAGCATCGAGGCGAGGACCTGCGGCACTCGCGGCTCCGGTGCGGGGATCGCCGGCACCAGGGTGACGGCGACCAGCAGGGCGGCCGGGATCAACAGGGTGAGCAGCACCTGCTCGGCGTTGCGCAGCGCGAGCCGGGTCTCCAGCCCGCCCTGGGCACGCAGCATGGTGAGCGCGCCGCCGCGGCCGGGGTCCGGGGTGAAGGTCCCGGCGGGGAAGGGGTCGTTCACGGCCGCAGCTCCCGTCCGGTGAGGTCGAGGAAGACGTCCTCCAGGCTGCGCCGGATGACCTGGACGTCGTCGGCCATGACGCCCTGGTCGGCGCACCACGAGGTGATCGCGGCCAGCGCGGCCGGGTCGATCCGGCCCTGCACCCGGTAGCGCCCGGGCGCGGTCTCGGCGGTGGCGTACCCGGCCGGGAGCCGGGTGTCGAGCCCCGCCGTGTCCATCCCGGGGCGGGCCCGGAACCGCAGCTCGGTCTGGTCGCCCGCGGTGAGCTGGGCCGGGGAGCCGTGCGCGACGACCGCACCCCGGTCGATGATCACGACGTCGTCCGCGAGCTGCTCGGCCTCGTCCATCAGGTGCGTGGTGAGCAGCACCCCCACGCCGTCCCGGCGCAGCGCCCGGACCAGGTCCCACACGAGGTGGCGGGCCTGCGGGTCCAGCCCGGCCGTCGGCTCGTCGAGGAACACCAGCTCGGGCCGCCCGACGACGGCGCAGGCCAGTGCGAGCCGCTGCTGCTCCCCACCGGAGAGCCGCTTGAACGGCGTCTGCGCGCGCGGTCGCAGCCCGAGCACGTCCAGCAGGACGTCCGGGTCGATGGGGCGGGCCGCGCAGGCCGCGACCAGGCGCAGCATCTCGCCGGCCCGGACGGCCGGGTAGGCCCCGCCGCCCTGCGGCATGACACCGACCCGTGGCCGTACCGCGTCGTCACCGGGGGCGTGGCCGAGCACGGTGACCCGGCCGCCGGACGCGGCCCGGAACCCGGTGCAGACCTCGACCGTGCTGGACTTCCCGGCCCCGTTCGGCCCGAGCAGGGCCAGCACCTCGCCGCGGGCGAGGTCGAGGTCGATCCCGTCCACCGCGGTCGTCGGGCCGTACCGGACGACCAGCTCGCGGACCTCCAGCGCGGCGGTCACGACGCCGGGGCGGTGGGGGTCGGGGCGCGCAGCAGTCGCCGCACCACCAGCAGCGACAGGGCGAACATGGCCAGACCGGCGAACACGGACAGCGGCAGCTGGAAGGCGCGGAAGATGAAGTCGGCCCCGGTCGGCGGCACGACCAGCGCCAGGAACGCCGACAGCAGCAGCATCGCCCGCCGGTAGCGGGGCATCGCCCGGGTCGCAACCAGCGGCAGCAACGCCCAGAACAGGTACCAGGGGTGCACGACCGGGCCCAGCAGCACCACCGCACCGAGCCCCGCGCCCGTGCCGGTGACCGGGTCGAGCCGCCCGCGCAGGCAGGCGAGCAGCAGCGCCACGACGACGATCCCCATCGGGATCGCGAACAGCCCGCGGGCCAGCGCCAGGGTGGCCTCGGTGTGGTCGCCGAGCCCGGCGAGCCGGCCCACCTGTCCGGCGATCAGGCCGACGTCGGTGCTCACCGACATCCAGCTGAGGATCGCGCTGGGTGCCGAGAGCCCGCGCAGCCAGTTGAAGCCCAGCCCGGTGGCGAAGCTGAACACCGAGAAGACGACGGCTGCGATGGCGGTGAGCCAGCTCGTCATGATCACCCAGTCGACGACCCGTCCGTGGTGCAGATGGTCGTTCCGCCTGCGCTCCTCTCCGCGCAGATGGTCGTTCCGCCTGCGCTCCTCTCCGCGCTTGCGGACCAGATACACGCCGACGAAACCGAGCGCGAGCAGCGCCGGCAGCTTCACCGACGCCGCCGCGACGATCAGCGCCGCACCCAGGGTGATGCGCCACCAGGGCTGGACCCGGTCGTCCCGCCCGAGCATGACGTACAGCCCGAGCAGCATCAGCGAAATCATGATCGACTCGTTGTGGATGCCGCTGACCATGTGGAACAGCACCAGCGGGTTCGCCGCGCCGAGCCAGAGCACCAGGCCGGCATCGAGGTCGAACCGGTCCGCGAGCCGGGGTAGCACCCAGGCCAGCAACGCGACCCCGGCCAGCGCCAGCAGCCGGTGCTCGGCGATCCCGAGGACGACGTCGTGGCCGGAGAACGCGGTGATGATCCGGCCGAGCCCGAGGAACAGCGGCCCGTACGGGGCCGGGGTGTCCCGCCAGACCGTCGGGATGCCCCGGGTGAGCGGGTCGTCCACGCCCAGCGCCTGCGCCGGGCCGATCGAGTACGGGTCGATGCCGCGGGCGAGCGTCGCGCTCTGGGCCAGGTAGCTGTAGATGTCCTTGGAGAACATCGGCGGCGCCAGCGCGAGCGGGATCCCCCACAGCACCGCGGTGCGGGCGAGCTCGCGCCGCTCCGGGGCCGGGTGCACGGCGCCGCGGGCGGTGAGCATCCGGGCGATCCACAGCCAGGCCGTGACGACCATGAGCAGCCCGGTGTAGGTGACGGCGATGGCCAGGGTGACGTTGCGGGCCGGCAGACCGATCACCCGCAGCCCGTGCAGCGGGTTCGGCACGGGGAAGGCGGCCGAGCCGAGCGCGCTGATCCCCATGAGGATCGCGCCGGTCAGGCCGAGGACGCGCGCGATCCGGGCCTGCTCGCGCAGCCCGCGCCGGGCCGCCGGCGGCTTCCGGCCGGGGCCGGACGCGGTGTCCGCCGGCGCCGGTCGCGTCGGGGAGTCGTCGCGCCCGGGTGGGGCGACCTCGGGCGTCACCATGACCATGCAGGTTAGTGGGGCGGGCTCCGGGCTCCGGGACCGGTCTCCACCGCCCGCGACCTCGGCGACCCCGGTGACCCCGGTCATATCTGGGGGGTGGGTTTTGCTGCCGGCGCCGATATCCGCAACACTGGTGTTGTGAAAACAGACCGGACGGCGCACCGGCGCCCGGACCCCGCCTGCGGGCACGGGTCCGAAGCCGTGCTGCCCGGATCCGGATCGGGCACCCGGGCCGCGGTGGCGCGGGTGCTCATGGAGCAGGGTCCGGTCACGGCCGCGGTCGTCGCGGGCGAGCTGGAGCTCACCGAGGCCGCCGTCCGGCGGCACCTGGATGCGCTGATCGCCGACGGTGAGGCCGAGGTCCGGGCCCCGGCCCGGTCGGCGCGTCCCCGCGGGCGCGGCCGTCCGGCCAAGGAGTACCTGCTCACCGACACCGGCCGGGTCCGGTTCGGGCACGGTTACGACGACCTGGCCACCTCGGCCCTGCGGTTCCTCTCCGAGACGGCGGGGGAGCAGGCGGTGGACGCGTTCGCCCGTCGCCGGGTGCGTGAGCTGCTGGGACCCGACAGGGGATCGGTCGCGGCGGCGGGCACCTCGGCCGAGCGCGCCGAGGTGCTGGCCCGGGTGCTCAGCGACCGTGGCTACGCTGCACAGACCCGCCGCGGCGGGTCCGGCGTGCAGCTCTGCCAGCACCACTGCCCGGTGGCGCACGTCGCCGCCGAGTTCCCGGAGCTCTGCGAAGCCGAGACCAGGGCCTTCGCCGAGCTGCTGGGCACGCACGTGCAGCGGCTGGCGACGATCGCGCGCGGCGGCGCCGCGTGCACCACACACGTCCCGCTCGAGGATCCCGAACTCCTCGGGCGGGCCCGGCACGGGAAGAGGGAAGGGGGCCCCGACTCCGGCACCGGGAGTCCGCGACCTGCTCTTGGGTTGCGGGCGACGGAAGAAGTCCCGACGCCCCGCGCCGGAACTCCGCAACCACCTGCTCGGCTGCAGGAGACGGTGCTGCGGGAGACGGACGAGGACGTCCCGACGACGTCCGGCACCGTTGATCCGCAACCACCTGCTCGGCTGCGGGAGCTGGACGAGGATGCCCCGAAGTCCGGCACCGTTAGTCCGCAACCACCTGCTCGGCTGCGGAAGATGGAAGAAGAATCCGGCCCCGCCGAAGGCGGGTCCAGGTCCCACCACGGTCCCCGAAAGGGAGGCAGTCCTCAATGACGACCACTCCTGAAGTGCGCACCGAGCTCACCCAGGAGGAGACGATCGCGGCGCTCGGCCGGTACGACTTCGGCTGGGCGGACTCCGACGAGGCGGGTGCCGCCGCCAAGCGCGGCCTCTCCTCGGAGGTCGTCGCCGACATCTCCCGCCTGAAGAACGAGCCGGACTGGATGCTCGAGTTCCGGCAGAAGTCGCTCGATCTCTTCGAGAAGAAGCCGATGCCGCGGTGGGGCTCCGACCTGTCCGGGATCGACTTCGACAACATCAAGTACTTCGTGCGCTCCACGGAGAAGCAGGCCACCAGCTGGGAGGACCTGCCGGAGGACATCAAGAACACCTACGACAAGCTGGGCATCCCCGAGGCCGAGAAGGCCCGCCTGGTCGCCGGTGTCGCCGCGCAGTACGAGTCCGAGGTCGTCTACCACCAGATCCGCGAGGACCTGGAGGCGCAGGGCGTCATCTTCCTCGACACCGACACCGGTCTGAAGGAGCACCCCGAGCTCTTCAAGGAGTACTTCGGTTCGGTCATCCCCGCCGGTGACAACAAGTTCTCCGCGCTGAACTCGGCGGTCTGGTCGGGCGGGTCGTTCATCTACGTGCCGCCGGGCGTGCACGTCGACATCCCGCTGCAGGCCTACTTCCGGATCAACACCGAGAACATGGGCCAGTTCGAGCGGACGCTGATCATCGTCGACGAGGGTGCCTACGTGCACTACGTCGAGGGCTGCACCGCGCCGATCTACAAGACCGACTCGCTGCACTCGGCCGTGGTGGAGATCGTGGTGAAGAAGGGCGGCCGCTGCCGCTACACCACGATCCAGAACTGGTCGAACAACGTCTACAACCTGGTCACCAAGCGCGCCAAGGCCGAGGAGGGCGCGACCATGGAGTGGGTCGACGGCAACCTCGGCTCCAAGGTGACGATGAAGTACCCGGCCGTGTGGCTGATGGGCGAGCACGCCAAGGGCGAGGTCCTGTCGATCGCGTTCGCGGGCGAGGGCCAGCACCAGGACGCCGGCGCGAAGATGGTGCACCTGGCGCCGAACACGTCGTCGACGATCGTGTCGAAGTCGGTGGCGCGCGGCGGCGGCCGGACGTCCTACCGCGGCCTGATCCAGGTCAACCCGCGGGCGAAGAACTCCCGGTCGACGGTGAAGTGCGACGCGCTGCTGGTCGACACGATCTCGCGGTCGGACACCTACCCCTACGTCGACATCCGCAACGACGACGTGTCGATGGGGCACGAGGCCACCGTCTCCAAGGTCTCCGAGGACCAGCTCTTCTACCTGATGAGCCGGGGCCTGACCGAGGACGAGGCGATGGCCATGGTGGTGCGCGGGTTCGTCGAGCCGATCGCCCGCGAGCTGCCCATGGAGTACGCGCTGGAGCTGAACCGGCTGATCGAGCTGCAGATGGAGGGTTCCGTCGGATGACGTCGGATGTTGCTGGCCTCGCCCCCGAGCTGAAGGGGGCCAAGGAGGGCCAGGGTGAGGTGCCGATCGCCTCGGCGGGCGAGCGGTTCCAGTCCTTCGACGTCGAGGCCTTCGAGGTCCCCGGCGGTCGCGAGGAGAACTGGCGGTTCACCCCGCTGCGCCGCCTGCGCGGGCTGCACGACGGCTCCGCGACGCTGGACGGCAAGGTGGGGGTCACGGTCACCGAGGTGGCCGGGGTGACCGTCGAGACGGTCGGCCGCGACGACGCCCGGCTCGGCGAGGGCGGGACCCCCGCCGACCGGGTCGCCGCGGCGGCCTGGTCGGCCTTCACCGAGGCCACCGTCGTGACCCTGGACGGGACGCCCGAGCCGGTGACGATCACGGTGGACGGGCCCGGTGAGGGCGTCTCCGCGGCCGGGCACCTGCACATCCGGACGACCCCGCACACGCAGGCGACGGTCGTCGTCGAGCACCGGGGGCACGGTGCTCTGGCCGACAACACCGAGGTCGTGCTCGGCGACGGCTCCCGGCTGACCCTGGTGGTCACCGAGGAGTGGGCCGACGACGCGGTGCACGTGGGCGCCGAGCACTACCGCATCGGCCGTGACGCGACCCTGCGCGCCACCGCCGTCCAGCTCGGCGGCGACCTGGTGCGGGTGTCGTCCACCGTGCACTACGCCGGTCCCGGCGGCGACGCCGAGCTGCTCGGCCTGGGCTTCGCCGACGCGGGCCAGCACCTGGAGCAGCGGCTGCTCGTGGACCACGCGGTCCCGAACTGCACGTCCAACGTGCTCTACAAGAACGCGCTGCAGAGCGACTCCCGCGAGTCGGCACACGTGGTGTGGATCGGCGACGTGCTGATCCGGGCCGCGGCCGAGAACACCCAGACCTTCGAGTTCAACCGCAACCTGGTGCTCACCGAGCACGCCCGCGCGGACTCGGTCCCGAACCTGGAGATCGAGACCGGCGAGATCGCCGGCGCCGGGCACGCGAGCGCCACCGGCCGGTTCGACGACGAGCAGCTGTTCTACCTGCGCAGCCGCGGCATCCCCGAGGAGCAGGCCCGCCGCCTCGTCGTGCGGGGCTTCTTCGGCGAGATCCTGAACAAGATCACGCTGCCGGACCTCAAGGCGCGCCTCGACGCCGCCGTCGAGGCCGAGCTCGCGATCACCGGCGCCTGAGACCACCACACCAGTAACGGAGCGACCACTACAGATGTCCACTCTGGAGATCAAGGACCTGCACGCCGCGGTCGAGACCGAGGACGGTCCGAAGGAGATCCTGCGCGGGGTCGACCTCACCGTCCGCGCGGGTGAGACGCACGCGATCATGGGCCCGAACGGCTCCGGCAAGTCCACACTGGCCTACGCCGTCGCCGGGCACCCGAAGTACGAGATCACCTCCGGCGAGGTGCTGCTGGACGGCGAGAACGTCCTGGAGATGTCCGTCGACGAGCGGGCCCGGGCGGGCCTGTTCCTCGCCATGCAGTACCCGGTCGAGGTGCCGGGCGTGTCGATGGCGAACTTCCTGCGCTCGGCCGCCACCGCGGTCCGCGGCGAGGCCCCGAAGCTGCGCACCTGGGTCAAGGAGGTCAAGGACGCGATGTCCGGCCTCGACATCGACCCGGCGTTCGCCGACCGCTCGGTGAACGAGGGCTTCTCCGGCGGCGAGAAGAAGCGCCACGAGGTCCTGCAGCTCGAGCTGCTGAACCCGAAGATCGCGATCCTGGACGAGACCGACTCCGGTCTCGACGTCGACGCCCTGCGCGTCGTCTCCGAGGGCGTGAACCGGTACCGGGCGAAGGACGACACCGGCGTCCTGCTGATCACGCACTACACCCGGATCCTCAACCACATCAAGGTCGACCGCGTGCACGTGTTCGCCGGTGGCCGCATCGTCGAGTCCGGCGGCCCGGAGCTGGCCGACGAGCTCGAGAAGAACGGCTACGTGCGGTTCACCCAGGGCGCGAAGGCCGACCAGAAGGCGCTGGCCTGATCATGACGACCGTGCACGGAACCGGGACCACGGCCGGGCTCGACACCGCCGCCGTGGCCCGGATCCGGGCGGACTTCCCGATCCTCGCGCGCACCGTGCGCGAGGAGAAGCCGCTGGTCTACCTCGACTCCGGCGCGACCTCCCAGCGGCCGCGCCAGGTGCTCGACGCCGAGCGGGCGTTCCTGGAGCGGCACAACGCCGCCGTCCACCGGGGCGCCCACCAGCTCGCCGAGGAGGCCACCGACGCCTACGAGTCCGCCCGGTCCCGCATCGCGGCGTTCGTGGGCGCGGCCGTCGACGAGGTCGTCTTCGTCAAGAACGCGACCGAGGGCATCAACCTGGTCGCGTACGGCATCGGGAACGCCTCGATCCGGGACGGGCTCTCCGCGGAGTCCGAGCGGTTCGCGCTCGGCCCCGGCGACGAGGTCGTGGTCACCCAGCTGGAGCACCACGCCAACCTGGTGCCCTGGCAGGAGCTGTGCCGGCGCACCGGGGCGACCCTGCGCTGGTACGAGGTCACCGACGAGGGCCGGATCGACCTCGACTCGCTGGAGCTCACCGACCGCACCAAGGTCGTGGCGTTCACGCACCAGTCGAACGTCACCGGAGCGGTCGCCCCGGTCGAGGAGCTGGTGGGGCGGGCCCGGGCGGTCGGCGCGCTGACCGTGCTGGACGCCTGCCAGTCCGTCCCGCACGCGCCGGTGGACCTGCACGGGCTCGGCGTCGACTTCGCCGTGTTCTCCGGGCACAAGATGCTCGGCCCGTCCGGCGTGGGCGTGCTGTACGGCCGCCGGGAGCTCCTGGAGGCGCTGCCGCCGTTCCTCACCGGCGGGTCGATGATCGAGCTGGTGCGGATGGAGGGCTCGACCTACGCCCCGCCGCCGCAGAAGTTCGAGGCCGGCGTGCCGATGACGTCGCAGGCCGTGGGCCTCGGCGCGGCCGTCGACTACCTGTCGGAGATCGGCATGGACGCGGTCGCCGCCCACGAGGCGGAGCTCACCGGCGCCGCGCTCGAGCAGCTCTCCGCGATCGACGGCCTGCGGATCGTCGGGCCGACCGGCACCGAGGGCCGCGGGGGAGCGGTGTCGTTCCTGGTGGACGGCATCCACGCGCACGACCTGTCCCAGGTGCTCGACGACCGCGGTGTCGCGATCCGGGTCGGCCACCACTGCGCGTGGCCGCTGCACCGGCGCTTCGGGGTCGTCGCGACCGCGCGGGCGTCGTTCGCGGTGTACAACACGCTCGACGAGGTCGAGGCGCTGGCCGACGGCATCCGGGCCGCCCAGAAGTTCTTCGGGGTGATCTGATGCAGCTGCAGCAGATGTACCAGGAGATCATCCTGGACCACTACCGGGACCCGCACGGGTCGGGCCTGCGCGAGCCCTACGACGCCGAGTCCCACCACGTGAACCCGACGTGCGGTGACGAGGTCACCCTCCGGGTCCGGGTCGACGGCGACACGGTCGCCGACGTGTCGTACGAGACGCTGGGCTGTTCGATCAGCCAGGCGTCGGTGTCGGTGCTGCACGATCTCCTCGTCGGCCGGTCGGTCGACGAGGCGTGGCGGATCCTGGCGTCGTTCCAGGAGATGGCGCAGGGCCGCGGCCAGGTCGAGCCGGACGAGGACGTGCTCGGCGACGGCGTCGCGTTCGCCGGGGTCGCCAAGTACCCGGCCCGGGTGAAGTGCGCGCTGCTGGGCTGGATGGCGTTCAAGGACGCCGTCTCGCGCACGGACGCGAAGATCGAGACGGAGGGATCTCCGGCATGAGCGAGACCACCGAGCAGCAGAACGAGACCGACGACGTCGTCCGCGGGGCGGCCGGGATGCCCGAGCCCCCGGCCGCGACCGACGGCGCGTCGCTGGAGGCGCTCGAGGAGGCGATGAAGGACGTCGTCGACCCCGAGCTCGGCATCAACGTCGTCGACCTCGGCCTCGTCTACGGCATCGACGTGGACGGCGAAACCGCGGTCATCGACATGACCCTCACCTCGGCGGCCTGCCCGCTGACCGACGTGATCGAGGAGCAGACCCGCTCCGCGCTCACCGCGGGCCCGGACGGGGGGCTCGTCTCCGACGTCCGGATCAACTGGGTCTGGATGCCGCCGTGGGGCCCGGAGAAGATCACCGAGGACGGCCGCGAGCAGCTGCGCGCCCTCGGCTTCCGGGTCTGACCCGGGCGGCCCCGGCGCCGCCGCACCCCGTGTCCCCGTGCCGCACCCGGTGTCGGCGTGCCGCACCCGCCCGGGTAGGTGCGGCACGCCGGTGCGGGGTGCGGCGGCCTGCGCGCTCGTGGGACGTGACCGGGGCCCGGCACCAGGAGCGGGGTGCTCAGCGTTCCCGGGCTCCGCGCAGCGTCCACGCCCGCAGGTGCGTGTAGCCACGGGTGTGCAGGGTCGCGATCCGCCGCAGGTCGAAGCGGGGGTCGTCGCGCAGCGCCTCGTGGACCTCCCGGTCCACCAGCACCGTGTCCGGCTTCGCCTCCGAGGTGAGCCGGGCGGCGACGTTGACGACCTCGCCGTAGACGTCGCCGTAGCGGCTGAGCACCATGCCGTGCGCCAGCCCGATCCGCAGCGGCGGCAGCGCCGGCTCGGCCCGCACCCGGTCGCGGAGCCCGAGCGCGATGGCGGCGGCGTCTGCCGGGTGCTCGGTGACGAACAGGACCTCGTCCCCGACCGTCTTGATGATCCGTCCGCGGCCGTTCGTGATGACCTCGTTCGTGACCGATCCGAACCGCTCGATCATCTCGCCGAGCTCGTCCAGCGAGCGGCGCCGGGTGGTGCGGGTGAAGCCGACCATGTCGGCGAACCCGACCGACAGCGGCCAGGTGTCGGCGGCGATGTGCTCGGCGTCACTGCGCTGCGCGCCCGCCGTCCAGCGGGCCGCGGTCGCGGCCAGGTGCCGGCGCCAGACGTAGGACTGCAGGGCCTCCAGGTCGGGCAGCACCTCGGCGGCGAGCCGCGCGGCCGCCCGCGGTGTCAGCTCACCCACCTGGGACGCCGCCACCTGGGCCAGCATCCCGATCTGCCACTCGGCGAGCCGGGACAGCGACTGCGCGACCGCGCGGGCCACGGCTTCCCGCACCTCGGCGTCCGGCAGCCAGTCCCGGCTGAGCGCGATGACCCTCCGCGCGGCCTCCAGGTCGGCCCGGGTGAACACCCGCGCCGACGGGTCGGTCTCCGGGAAGCCGAGCGCGCGCCACAGCCGTCCCGACTCCTCCGGGTCCAGCCCGGCGGCCTCCACCAGCTCGTCCCGGGTGAACTCGCGCGGCGCGCCGAGGATGAACTCGTCGAGGACCCCGCCCTCGAGCTGGGTCCAGTCGACGTCGGCGGGATCCGGCAGGGCCGGCCCGCTCCCGGAGCCCGGAGGTTCGGAGGCCACGGATCAGGTGGTGTGCACGACCAGCACGTCCACCCCGGCGCGGCGGGTGGCGTCCGAGGGCACCGACCCGAGCAGCCGGCCGGAGAGCGTGTTCAACCCCCGGTTGCCGACGACGAGCAGGTCGGCGCGGTGGTCCCGGACGGCCTTGCGCAGGACGTCGACCGGCGCACCGTCCTCGGCGTGGGTGCTGACCTTCTGGGCCCCGGCGGCCGCCGCCCGGTCGGCGGCCTCGCGCAGCGCCTCCTCGGCGGGGGTCCAGCCGGTGACGAGGTAGGCCTCGTCCTTGAGCACGTCCTCGGCCTCCGCGGTGTCCTCCCGGCTCGCCGGGGTGTAGGCCGAGACGATGACGAGCGTGGAGCCGGCGTCGGCAGCCACCCGGGCGGCGCGCTCGACCGCGGCGAACGAGGTGGCCGAGCCGTCGGTGCCGACGACGATGGTCTGGTACGCGGACATGAGCAGCCTCCGGCGGGAACGGGCCGGCACGCGTGCCGCTCGCTGGCGGACGCCGCGCGGCCCTCGACACTGGGTCTGGCACGTGGACTCGACGCTACTACTGGTAACCCTTCAACTGATCATGTGGTCCCGACGTCATGACCCGATCGGGTGAAATGGCGACACCGATCGCAGCATGTGCGCCCTGACCTGCGGCGATGCGGCACGGAACACCCCGGCCATGCCGGCGACCGTGCCCACCGGGTCGTCGCGGCCGGTGAGGAAGGCCCGGCCGCTGCGCGCGGCGAAGAAGGCGTCGAAGAACCCCGGCACCAGCGGTGCGGGCAGATCGAGCACCGTGCGCAGGCCGAGCCGGCGCAGGCGGTGCACGGCGCGGGCCGACGGGGACCAGAGCAGCCGGTGCGCGGCCGCCGTCGCGCCGCCCGGGTCGCCGGGCAGGTGCCGGGCCAGGACGGCGGCGAGCCCCGGCGCGAGGCGCAGCGCCGTGGCGACGCTGAACCCGGTCGCGGGATGCACGAGCGGGGTCGCCGCGCCGAACGGGACCGGGTGCCGGGCGCCCCGCGGGGAGTCCACCGGGAACCGGACCCGCTCCACCGGGGCCCCGTCGGGGACGGTGACGCCGCGCGCCGCCAGCCGGGCCGCGAGCCGGTCCCGCAGCTCGGGCAGCGGCAGCCCGGGCCGCCGGGCGAGCGAGGTCTCCTCGAGCAGGACCCGGTCGTCGCCGTACGGGACGGCGTAGAGGAACGTCGGCGCGTCCGTCCGGCCGGGACCGGGCGGGGGCGGGCGCCAGTCCATGAACACCGCCTCGCCGGCGGCGACCACGGGTGCGGCGGCCGCCGCCGGGACGACGACGCCGTACGCGGTCTGCTCGGCCCGGGGACCGCCGCCCGGGCGGAGCCGGGACGGGGCGCCGGTGGCATCGACGACCAGGCCGGCGGTCACGACCGTGTCCGGCGCGCCTGGCCGGCGGAGCCGGACCCGGTACCCACCGTCCGCGGGCCCGGCCGGTGTGCCGAGCCCGGCGCGGCGGGTGCGGTCTCCAGGGCGCGGGGCCGGATCGGTACTGCCGGGCCGGGTGACGTCACCGGGTTCGGCGCGGCCCACCAGCACGGTGACCTCGCCCAGCCGCCCGTCCAGGTGCGCCCGCAGGCCCGCCGTGTCCAGCACGGTGTAGGGCCCCAGGCCCCGGTCGCCGCCGGGGCCCGGCAGCACCGCCCGCGCGACCGGCCGGGCCGCGACCGCGGACTCCGGGAGGCCGGCGGGCAGCTCCTCGGGCCACGCGCAGTAGGTCGCGGTCCACGGGCGGTCCGGGGCCGGGTCGGCGAGCGCGGTGCGCGGCCCGCGTCGCGCGCATTCCCCGGCCAGCGCCCGCCCGGCCGGGCCGCCGCCGAGCACCAGCACGTCAACCGCCGTCGTCACACCTCACCTGCCTCACCGGCCCCAGCCGGCACACACTCATGGACCAAGAGCACGGTGCCACGGGGCTTTCGGTCCATGAGTGCCTCCGGGTCACCCGTGCCGGCCCGCGACCAGGCTCCCGCCGTCGATGCGCAGGGTCTCGCCGGTGATCCAGGACGCGGCGTCGGACACCAGGAACGCGACGGCCTCGGCGACGTCCTGCGGCACCCCCAGCCTTTTCAGCGGGTAGCCGGCGGCGACCCCGTCCTCGTCGTGGGCGTAGAGGGCCTCGGCGAACCGGGTCTTCACCACGGCCGGGGCGACGGCGTTCACCCGGACGCCCGGCCCGAGCTGCCCGGCGAGCTCCTCGGTCAGCTTGATCAGCGCCGCCTTCGACGCGCCGTACGCGCCGATCACCCCCGTCGGGCGCAGCCCGCCGACCGAGGCGACGTTGACGATCGACCCGCCGTGCGCGCCCAGCCAGGCCCGGTGCGCCTGCTGCACGAACCCGAGCGCGGCGACGACGTTCACCTCGAAGATCTTGCTGACGGCGCCGAGGTCGGCGTCGACCAGCGGTCCGTACTGCGGGTTGATCCCGGCGTTGTTGACCAGCACGTCCAGCGAGCCGAACCGGGCGACGGTCTGCTCGACGGCGTCGGCCCGGTGGTCGGCGTCCCCGGCGTTGCCGGGCACCGCGAGGACCCGGCCGGCATCCACCCCGGCGTCCGCGGCGAGCGCCTCCGCGGCCGCCGCCAGCTCGGGCTCCTTTCGGCCGGTGATCGTCACGGACGCGCCGCGGCCGAGCAGGCAGGCCGCGATGCCGTACCCGATGCCGCGAGAGGCGCCGGTGACCAGGGCAGCCCGGCCGGACAGGGAGGTGAGATCGGTCATGGAATCGACCCTACGTCGGAATCTCGTTGCTCCCGGCCGTAGCCTGGGTGCGTGGTCCTGATCGAGTGAGCGACGCCGCCGGGCACCCGTGTGCCCGCCGCCGCCTCTCAGGTCCCTTTCCTCTGACTCCGTCCGGAGACCCCTCACGTGATCACCGCGACCGACCTCGAACTGCGCGCCGGTTCCCGCATCCTGCTCTCCGGGGCGAACCTGCGCGTGCAGCCGGGCGACCGGATCGGCCTCGTCGGCCGCAACGGCGCCGGGAAGACCACCTCGATGCGGGTGCTGGCGGGGGAGGGCGAGCCGTACTCCGGGCAGGTCGCCGCGAACTCGCCGATCGGCTACCTGCCGCAGGACCCGCGCGAGGGTGACCTGTCGGTCCCCGCGAAGGACCGGGTGCTGTCGGCCCGCGGCCTGGACACGCTGCTGGCCAAGATGGAGAAGGCCCAGACGGCGATGGCCGAGCTCGTCGACGGCCCGGCCAACGAGAAGGCCGTCCGCGAGTACGGCCGGTTGGAGGAGCGGTTCTCCGCGCTCGGCGGCTACGCGGCCGAGTCCGAGGCGGCCCGGATCTGCACCCACCTCGGCCTGCCGGACCGGGTGCTCGCCCAGCCGATGCGCACGCTCTCCGGCGGCCAGCGCCGCCGCGTCGAGCTGGCCCGCATCCTGTTCGCGGCCTCCGACGGGGGCTCGCAGTCGGCGACGACGCTGCTGCTCGACGAGCCGACCAACCACCTCGACGCCGACTCGATCACCTGGCTGCGCGGGTTCCTGCAGAACCACGAGGGCGGCCTCGTGGTGATCAGCCACGACACCGACCTGCTGGCCGCGGTCGTGAACAAGGTGTGGTTCCTCGACGCGACCCGCGGCGAGGCCGACCAGTACAACATGGACTGGCGCCGCTATCTCGAGGCGCGGGCCACGGACGAGAAGCGCCGCCGCCGGGAGCGGGCGAACGCCGAGAAGAAGGCCTCCGCGCTGCAGGCCCAGGCCGCGAAGATGGGCGCCAAGGCGACCAAGGCCGTGGCCGCGAAGAACATGGCCCGCCGCGCCGACCAGCTCCTGGCCGGGCTGGACGAGGAGCGCCAGGACGACCGGGTCGCCAAGATCCGCTTCCCGACCCCGGCCGCGTGCGGGCGGACCCCGATGACGGCCGAGGGTCTGTCGAAGGCGTACGGGTCGCTGGAGGTGTTCACCGGCGTCGACCTCGCCGTGGACCGCGGGTCCAAGGTGGTCGTGCTGGGCCTCAACGGCGCCGGCAAGACCACCCTGCTGCGGCTGCTGGCCGGCACCGAGACCCCGGACGCCGGCGCGGTCGTGCCCGGCCACGGGTTGCGGACCGGGTACTTCGCCCAGGAGCACGACACGCTCGACATGGACGCCAGCGTCTGGGACAACGTGCGGCACGCCTCGCCGGACTCCCCCGAGCAGCAGCTCCGCACGCTGCTGGGGTCGTTCATGTTCTCCGGCGAGCAGCTCGACCAGCCGGCCGGGACGCTGTCCGGTGGCGAGCGCACCCGGCTCGCGCTGGCCGGGCTGGTGTCGTCGGCGGCGAACGTGCTGCTGCTCGACGAGCCGACGAACAACCTCGACCCGGCCAGCCGCGAGCAGGTCCTCGACGCGCTGCGCCGGTTCGAGGGCGCGGTCGTGCTCGTCACGCACGACCCGGGCGCGGTCGAGGCGCTCGAACCGGACCGGGTGATCGTCCTGCCGGACGGCACCGAGGACCTCTGGTCGGCCGACTACCTCGAGCTCGTGCAGCTGGCCTGATCACCGCGACCGGTCACCGCACGCCCGTCGTGATCACCCGACCGGTCCAGTGCATCGGCCGAACGTCGCGGTTCGGTGATGCTCCGTGGTGGGTGCACCGGGCCGCCGGCCCCGGCGGGTGACGGCGCTCCGCTGATCGACTCACGCATGCTGGACCGATCACGAAACGGTGTGGGCCGTTCGGGGTAACCGCTCACCGATCTCGGTTTGTGCGTTCTGGCCAGGGATCATCATCTGGATCATCATGGCCTGATCGTCGCGCCGGATGCGGCGGTCCGCGGGGGCATCCGCGGTGGGGACGAGGGAGGGCCCAATGGCCGAGCTGAAGAAGGGCGCCCGGATCACCGGGACGCAGCGGGGCAAACTCGCGGCCGACCTGAAGAAGAAGTACGAGAAGGGCGCCAGCATCCGCTCGCTCGCCGAGCAGACCGGCCGCTCGTACGGATTCGTGCACCGGGTGCTCTCCGAGACCGGTGTGACGCTGCGTGGCCGCGGTGGCGCCACCCGCACCAAGAAGAAGTAGGGCCGTCCCGGGCCGCCGGCGGCGTCGTCGCGCGTGACGGCGCCCACCGGCGAGCGGTGCGCCGGCCCACCCGCCGCGCCGTAACGTGACCCTTCGCCGTCCACCACCGGCGAAAGGGAACACCGTTGGACCGTCCGCTCGCCCTGATGCGCGGGGTCGTCCGGGGAGCGGACTCGCCGTCCATCCGCCGGGGGTCCGTCGCGCCCGGCACCTGGCCCCGGATCTGGGGGTTCGTCCGCCCGTACCGCCGCTGGCTGGCCGGGTACCTGGCGCTCACCACCGTCACCGCGGTGATCGGCGTCGTGACCCCGCTGCTGGCCGGGCGGGTGGTCAACACCATCGTCGCGGCCCACGACCTCCCGGACCCGGCCCGGGTGGTCATCGTGATCGCCGCGGCCATCGCCGGGATGGCGGTGCTGGAGTCCGTCGCCGGACTGACCGGGCGCTGGTTCTCCGCGCGGCTCGGCGAGGGGCTCATCGAGGACCTGCGGGTCGCGGTGTTCTCGCACGTCCAGTCGATGCCGCTGGCGTTCTTCGCGCGCACCCGCACCGGTGCGCTGGTCAGCCGGCTCAACAACGACGTCATCGGTGCCCAGACCGCGATCACCAGCACGCTGTCCACGGTGCTGGCGAACACCATCCAGCTCGTGCTGGCCGTCGCCGTGATGATCGGCCTGGCGTGGCAGGTGACCGTGCTGGCCATGCTGCTGCTGCCGGTGTTCGTGGTCCCGGCCCGGCGGATGGGGACCTGGCTCGCCGAGCTCCGGCGGGAGGCCGCGGAGCTGAACGCGACCATGGGCAACCAGATGACCGAGCGGTTCTCCGCGCCCGGCGCGACGCTGGTCAAGCTGTTCGGCGACCCGGTCCAGGAGGCGGCGGTCTTCCGCGGGCAGGTGTCGCGGGTGCGGGACATCGGCGTCCGCTCGGCGATGGTGTCCCGGCTGTTCGTCACGGCGCTGCAGCTGGTGTCCGCGCTCGCCCAGGCCCTCATCTACGGCCTCGGCGGCTACCTCGCGGTGACCGGGGCGATCCCGGCCGGGACGGTCGTCGCGCTCGGCCTGCTGCTGACCCGGCTCTACACGCCGATGACGGCGCTGGCGAACGCCCGCGTCGACGTCATGACCGCGCTCGTCGCGTTCGAGCGGGTCTTCGAGGTCCTGGACCTCGCGCCGTCGATCACCGAGCGCGCGGACCCGCGCCCGCTGCCGCCCGGCCCGGTCGACGTCCGGCTCCGCGACGTCCGGTTCACCTACCCGCGCGCGACCGAGGTGTCACTGGCCTCGCTCGAGGAGGTCGCCGTGCTCGACCAGCGGGCGGGCACGGAGGTGCTGCACGGCGTCGACCTGCACGTGCGAGGCGGCGGGCTGCTCGCGCTGGTCGGGCCCTCCGGCGCCGGGAAGTCGACGCTGGCCGCCCTGGTGCCCCGGCTGTACGACGTCGACTCCGGTGCCGTCGAGCTGTCCGGGGTCGACGTCCGCGACCTGGCGTTCGCCACCCTGCGCGCAGGAGTCGGCATGGTCACCCAGGACGGGCACCTCTTCCACGACACCATCGGGGCGAACCTGCGCTACGCCGCGCCGGGCGCCACCGGCGCGGAGATGATCGAGGCGCTGCGCCGGGCCCGGCTGGGTGACCTGCTCGACGACCTGCCCGACGGCCTGGAGACCGTGGTGGGGGAGCGGGGCTACCGGCTCTCCGGCGGGGAACGCCAGCGGCTCACGATCGCCCGGCTGCTGCTGGCCAAGCCGCGGGTGGTGATCCTCGACGAGGCCACCGCGCACCTCGACTCGGAGTCGGAGGCGGCCGTGCAGGCCGCCCTGACCGAGGCGTTGATCGGCCGCACCGCCATCGTCATCGCGCACCGCCTGTCGACGGTCCGCGCGGCGGATCGCATCGCCGTGCTGGAGGCGGGCCGGGTCGTCGAGAGCGGCACCCACGACGAGCTGCTCGCCGCCGGCGGACGGTACGCGTCGCTGTACCGGATCCAGTTCGCACCGCAGGCGCCCCGGGCCACCGGAACGTGACCGGGTCCGGTCAGGCCGCGGCGGGCAGCGGCGAGCGGAGGTCCGCGTCCGGCTCGGCCACCGCCGCGATCGCCCAGAACAGCAGCGCGACCCCGACCGCACCGGGATCCTGGGCGCCCTTGGCCCGGTCGCCCAGGTACGACGCCCGGCCGTGCCGGGCGGTGAGCTCCGCCGTCCGCTCGGCACCCTCGCGTGCCGCGGTCGCCGCGGCGGCGGCGCCGTCCCGGCCGAGCGCGGTCACGGCCGGCGCGAGCGCGTCGACCAGCGTCCGGTCGCCCTCCTGCGCCTCCCCGACCCGCTGGATCGCGGTCAGGCCGGCGCGGGCACCGGAGGCGAGCGCGGCCAGGCCGTCGCCGGCGGCGTGCGCGGTGCCCAGCGCCCGGGCGATCTCGGTGAACAGCAGCCCCAGCAGCGGTCCGCTGGTGCCGCCGACCTCGTCGAGGAACACCGCGCCGAGGGCGCCGAACCCGCGCTGCCTGCCCTGCCCGGCGCGCTGCACGGCCTGCCGGACCCCGGCCCGCAGGTTGTCGCCGAAGTCGCCGTCCCCGGAGTGCTGGTCGAGGTCGGTGAGCGCGCCGTGACCGTCCTCGACGGCACGGGCGAACCGCTCCAGCACGGCGTCCTGATCGATCATCGCGTCTCCTCGTGGCGCCGCGGGAACGCCGCGGTCTCGGCGGGTGCGGCCCAGTGGTCCTTCCAGGCCGGCTGCATCCGGGTCAGCGTCAGCGAGAACCCGGCCATGTCCAGGGCCGGGACGAACGTGCCGACCAGCAGGCCGGCCCGCCCGATGCCGCGCTCGGCCAGCCCGGCGGAGGCGAGCTCGGCGACGACGTAGAGCTCCAGCAGCGCGGTCCCGCCCATCCCGTTGACGACCAGGACGCAGTCGTCGTCGCCGTCCGGGAGCCCGGCCAGGAGCTCGTCGAGCATCCGGTCCACGAGCTCCTCGGTCGGCGGCCGCGGGATCGAGGCCCGGGCCCGCTCGCCGTGGATGCCGACGCCGTAGTCCAGCTGGCCGTCCAGGGCGAACGCCGGCTCGCCGGTCCGGGCCGAGGTCTGCGCCCTCGAGGCGACGGCGAGGCTGCGCGACGCGGCCGCGACCTCGGCGCCCAGCCCGGCGAGCTCGTCCAGGCCGGCGCCGGTGTCGGCGGCGGCGCCGAGGATCTTCTCGACGACCACGGTCGCGCCGGTGCCCCGGCGGCCGGTGGCGGTGTCGAGGCCGTCGGTGGCGAGGTCGTCGTCGACCAGGACCCGGCGGACGTCGAGGCCCTCCATCCGGAGCCGCTCGGCGGCGATCCCGAAGTTGATCCGGTCGCCGGTGTAGTTCTTGACGACGTGGATCACGCCGCCGGGCCCGGCCGCGGCGCGGGAGGCGTGCAGGACCGCCTTGTTGTGCGGGGAAGTGAACACCGGGCCGGGGGCGACGGCGTCGAGCATGCCTCGGCCCAGGAAGCCGGCGTGCAGCGGCTCGTGACCGGAGCCGCCGCCGGACACCAGCCCGACCCGCCGGCCGGGTGCGCGGTGCCGGGCGACGAGGTGGATCGGGTCCTCACGCAGCTCGACGAGGTCGTCGTGGGCGCGCGCGAACCCGCGGACGGCCGCCGGGACGGGGTCGTCACCGGCCGGGTGGAAGGGGAACGGCATGGCACCGATCATGGAGGTGCCCGGCCGGTGCCGCATCAGGGGGTGCGGGCGCCGGCCCGGACCCCGTTCTCGACGACGTCGAGGACGGCGCCGAGGTCGTCGGTGGGCAGCCCCATCGCCAGGTGCGACACGAGCCCCTCCAGCACCAGCTCCAGGTACTGGGCGAGCACCGGGACCGGCACGTCGTCGCGCAGCGCGCCGGCCGCGGCCTGGCGTTCGAGCCGGGCCCGGGTGGCGGCCGTGAGCGCGCCCGAGTGCGCCTGCCAGCGGGCCCGGAACTCGGGGTCGGTGCGCAGCCGCCGGGACACCTCGAGGCGGGTGCCGAGCCAGCTGCGGTCGATCGTGCCGGGGCCGCGGGAGGAGTCGAGCAGGTCGCGCATCACCTGGACCAGTCCCTGCGCGGCGACGACGTCGGCCATCCGGCGCGCGTCCTGCTCGGCCAGGGCGAGGAACAGGGCTTCCTTGTCCCGGAAGTAGTGGAAGATCGCTCCCCGGGACAGCCCGGTGTACTCCTCCAGACGGCGGACGGTGGCGCCCTCGTAGCCGTGGTCGGCGAAGCAGCGGCGTGCGCCGTCCAGGATCTGTCGCCGCCGGGCGGCGAGCTGGTCGGTGCTGACGCGGGGCATGCCCCCAGTATTCCGTACGGTTGTCCGGCTTGCCGGGAGCGCCGTCGAGGACCTGCGATCGTCGGACCCCGGGGGTAGCGTCGGCCGGGTGACGGTGGATCACGGGGGCACCGCATCGGGTGACGGCCGGCTCCGCAGCCGGGCCGCAGCGGAAGCGTACGTCGCCTCCGTCTGCTTCAAGCACGGGCCTCCGAGCAGGGTGGGTGTCGAGGTGGAGTGGATGCTCCACCGCCCCGACCGGCCCGGCGACCCGGTCGACCTGGACACCCTGCGAGCCGCGCTGGGCGTGCACACCCCGCCGGCACTCGATCCCGCCTCGCCGGGGCGCCCGCTGCCGGCCGGCGGCGTCGTCACCGTCGAGCCCGGCGGGCAGCTGGAGATCTCCAGCAGGCCCGCGGCCGGGCTGGCCGGGCTGATCGGTGACGTCACCGCCGACGCCGCGCACCTCCACGGCCTCGTCGCCCCGCTCGGCCTCCGCCCGCACCTGCGGGCCGCCGACCCGGTCCGCCCGGCCCGGCGCCTGCTCGACCTTCCCCGCTACGCCGCCATGGAGTGCGTGTTCGACCGGGTCGGTCCGCACGGCCGCAGCGGCATGTGCTCGACCGCCGCCGTCCAGGTCTGCCTGGACGCCGGCCCGGCCGGCACCGTGGCGGACCGCTGGGCCGTGCTGCACGAGCTCGGCCCGGTGCTCGTCGCGGCCTTCGCGAACTCCCCGGTCCAGCACGGCAGGCGCACCGGGTGGAAGTCGTCCCGGCAGGCGTGCTGGCTGAGCCTGGACCCCCGGCGCACCGCGCCGCCCGAGCCCGTCGCGGCGGGGGAGGACCCGGCGCGGGCCTGGGCCCGCCGGGTCGTCGACACCCCGCTGCTCTGCGTCCGGGGCAGCGGGTCGTGGGTGGTGCCTCCCGGGGTGACGTTCGCCCAGTGGGCCTCCGGTGACGCCCGCGGCGGCGTCCTCGACCGGCCACCGACCCTCGCCGACCTCGACTACCACATCTCGACGCTGTTCCCGCCGGTCCGCCCGCACGGCCACCTCGAGGTGCGTTACGTCGACGGCCAGGCCGGGGACGACTGGGCGCTGCCGGCCGCGGTGCTGCTGGCGCTGACGTCGTCGCCGGCCGTGGTCGACCGGGTCCGCGAGATCTGCGAGCCGGTCCGCGACGCCTGGGTGCCCGCCGCCCGCGACGCGCTCGCCGACCCGGCCCTCGCCGCCGCGGCGGCCGCGCTGTTCCCGCTGGCCCACGACGTGCTGGCCGACGGCGGGCACCCCCTGGTCGCCGCGCCGGTGCCGCTGCTGGCCCGGCTCCGCGAGGTCATCGAGCACCGGGTGCTGCGCGGGCGCTGCCCGGCCGACGACCTGCTGCCCCTGGAGGACGGGTGCGCACGCACCACGCTGCCCTTCCCGCCCGGCCTCCACGCCGAACCCGATCCCGCCGCGACCCCGCACCGCCGCCGCATCATCGAGGAGACCGTGCGATGACCGTCCAGCCCAGTACCGGCCCGGCCGCCCCCGGCGAGACCCCGGAGGCGATGCGTGCGCGGGCGGCCGCCCTGCTCGGCCGCGCCCGGGAGCGCAGCGCCCGCCTCACCGCACTCGACGACGGCGAGCTGACCGCGCAGCACTCCCCGCTGATGTCCCCGCTGGTCTGGGACCTCGCCCACATCGGCTCCCAGGAGGAGCTGTGGCTGGTCCGCGACGTCGGCGGCCGCGAGCCGCTGCGCCCGGAGATCGACGGCCTGTACGACGCCTTCCAGCACACCCGCTCGTCCCGGGTGGACCTGCCGCTGCTGACGCCGTCGGAGGCGCGGCAGTACGTCGGCGAGGTCCGGGACAAGGCCCTCGACGCGCTGGAGGGCAGCCCGTTGCGCGGCCGCCGGCTCGAGCAGGACGGCTTCGCGTTCGGCATGATCGTCCAGCACGAGCAGCAGCACGACGAGACCATGCTGGCCACCCACCAGCTGCGGGCGGGCGACCCGGTCCTCGAGGCCTCGCCGCCGCCCCGGCCCGCGGCCCCGGTGGACGTGGGCGCCGAGGTGCTCGTGCCCGCCGGGCCGTTCGAGATGGGCACCTCGGCCGAGCCGTGGGCGCTGGACAACGAGCGCCCCGTGCACACCGTCGACCTGCCCGCATACGTGATCGACACCTACCCGGTGACCAACGGCGAGTACGCCGCGTTCGTGGAGGCGGGCGGGTACGACGACCGTCGCCTGTGGACCGGCACCGGCTGGGAACACCGGGTCGCCGAGGGCCTGGCCGCGCCCCGGTTCTGGTTCCGCGACGCCGGCGGCGAGTGGTGGCGGCGCCGGTTCGGCGTCGTCGAGCCGGTGCCACCGGACGAGCCGGTCGTGCACGTGAGCTTCCACGAGGCGCAGGCCTACGCCCGCTGGGCCGGCAAGCGGCTACCCACCGAGGCCGAGTGGGAGAAGGCGGCCCGGTTCGACCCGGCGACCGGGCGCTCGCGCCGCTTCCCGTGGGGCGACGACGAGCCCGCCCCCCGGCACGCCAACCTCGGCCAGCGGCACCTGCAGCCCGCCCCGGCCGGCGCGTACCCCGCCGGGGCCTCGGCGCTCGGCGCGCACCAGATGCTCGGCGATGTCTGGGAGTGGTGCGACTCCGGCTGGCACCCGTACCCGGGCTTCACGATGTTCCCGTACCCCGAGTACTCGCAGGTGTTCTTCGGCGGGGACTACCGGGTCCTGCGCGGCGGCTCGTTCGGCACGGACCCGGCGGCGATCCGGGCGACCTTCCGGAACTGGGACCACCCGGTCCGCCGGCAGATCTTCTCCGGGTTCCGGCTGGCGCGTGACGCCCGCGCCGGTCTCGATATCTGAGCCGTGTGCCGGCACCTGGCCTACCTCGGCCCGCCCCGCACGCTCGCCGTGCTGCTGCTGGAACCGGAGCACGGGCTGCTCGCCCAGTCCTACGCCCCGGCCGACATGCGCGGCGGCGGCACGATCAACGCCGACGGCTTCGGCGCCGGCTGGTACCCCGCATCCGGTGCCGACCCGGTGCGGGTCCGGTCGGCGAAGCCGCTCTGGGCCGACACGTCGTTCGCCGCGCTGGCCGGGGCGACGTCGTCCGGGGCGGTGCTGGGCGCGGTCCGCTCGGCCACCGTCGGCATGCCCGTCGTGGAGACCGCGGCGGCCCCGTTCACCGACGGTCGCTGGCTGTTCAGCCACAACGGCGTCGTCCGCGGCTGGCCGGGCTCGCTCGCGTCCGCGGCCGCGGCCGTGCCGGTCACCGACCTGCTGACGCTGGACGCGCCGACCGACTCGGCGGCGCTGTGGGCGCTGGTCCGGGCCCGGCTGCGTGCCGGCGACGACCCGGCGGAGGTCCTGGCCACCACCTGCGAGCGGGTCGAGCGGGACGCGCCCGGCTCGCGGCTGAACCTCCTGCTGACCGACGGCTCGACGGTCTGGGCCACGGCCTGGTGGCACGCGCTCGCCGTCCGGACCGGCGGCGACCACACCACCGTGGCGTCCGAACCCACCCACGCGTTCCCCGACTGGATCCCGGTGCCCGACCGGCACCTCGTGGTGGCCCGCCCGGGCGGCCACGACCTCCACCCGATCTGAGGAGCAGTGTGTCCACTCCCGGCACGATCCGGCTCGACGTCCACCTCACCGGGGCCGACGCCGACGCGGCCCTGCGCGCCGACGTGGCCCGCGGCCTGACCGCGCGGCCCAAGGAGCTGCCGCCCAAGTGGTTCTACGACGCCCGCGGGTCCGCGCTCTTCGAGAAGATCACCGAGCTGCCCGAGTACTACCCGTTCCGGACCGAGCGCGCCCTGCTGGCCGACTCGGTCGCCGACATCGCGCGGTCCTCGGGCGCGGACACCGTCGTCGAGCTGGGGTCCGGCTCGTCGACCAAGACCCGGCTGCTGCTGGACGCGTTCGCCGCCGCCGGGACGCTGCGCCGCTACGTCCCGCAGGACGTGAGCGAGTCCGCGCTGCGCGGCGCCCTCGACGACCTGCGCGCGGCCTACCCGCGGCTCGCGCTGCACGGAGTGGTCGGTGACTTCACGACCGACCTGCACCGGCTGCCGGGTGCCGAGCCGGGCGGCCGGCGGATGATCGCGTTCCTGGGCGGGACGATCGGCAACCTGCTGCCCGGCCCCCGGGACGCGTTCCTCCGGCACGTGCGGAGCGTCCTGGCGCCGGGGGAGCAGCTGCTGCTCGGGACCGGGCTGGTCACCGACCCGGACCTGATGGTCGCCGCCTACGACGACGCCGCGGGCGTCACCGCCGAGTTCAACCGCAACGTCCTGCACGTCCTCAACCGCGAGCTGGGCGCCGACTTCGACGTCGAGGCCTTCTCCCACGTCGCGCTGTGGGACGCGGAGAACGAGTGGATCGAGATGCGGCTGCGGGCGGGCCGGGACATGCGGGTCCGGGTCGCCGAGCTGGACCTGGACGTCGGGTTCGCCGCGGGGGAGGAGCTGGCCACCGAGGTGTCGGCCAAGTTCCGCACCGAGGTCGTCGACGCGTTCGTCGTCGCGGCCGGGTTCGAGCCGACCCGGCGCTGGGTGGACCCGGAGCGGCGGTTCGCGCTGAACCTGCTCACGGCCGTCTGAGCTTCCCGAACGTTCAAGACACTGCTGCCGGTCCCTTCCTACGGTGAGCCGACCGCTCCACCGAGGAGGACACCATGACCGAGGCAGGCACATCCACCGCGCTCGAGCCCGAGCTCGTCGCCGTCGCCGACGGCTGGGCGCGCGCCATCGTCTCGAATGACGCGGCCCGGATCGGGGAGTACATGTCCGAGGACTGGGTGATCGTCTCCGAGAACGGTGTGGCGACCCGGGAGGAGTTCCTCGCGCTGGTCCGCTCCGGGGAGCTGACCCACTCGGCGATGGACCGGGTCGGCGACGCCCGGGTCCGCGGCTACGGCGACACGGCCGTCCTCACGATCCGCCAGACGAACACCGCGCACTTCCGCGGCCGGCGGTTCGACGCCGACGAGTGGGTGAGCGACGTCTTCGTCCGCCGGGCGGGCGGCTGGGCGTGCGTGCTCTCCCAGATCACCTCGGCCTTGCGGAATGACGTAATTACGGAATAACGTAGGCACGTGGTCGTCGCCCCGCCCGCGCACGCCGGCACCGCCCGCCGGGTCCTCGTCGCCGTGCTGGCCGGGGCGGTGCTCGGCGGCCTGCTGGGATGGCTGGTCGCCCCGGTCCCGGTGTCGCCGGGCCCGTCGAGCACCGGGGATCCCGCGCTCGCCGAACGGTTGCGGGCGGTGGCCGGGCCGGGACAGCACGGGCTGGCCGCCGCCCTCGTCGCGGGCGGTGCCGTCACGACCGCCGCCGTCGGGGACGACGGGCGGGGCACCGCGCTCACCGCGGCGACCCCGATGGAGATCGGCTCGGTGACCAAGACCGTCACCGGCGCGGTCCTGGCCGGCCTCGAACGGCGGGGCGTGGTCCGGGCCGGCGATCGGCTGCGGGACGTCGTCCCGGGACGGGAGTGGGCCCGATCGGCGACGTGACCCTGGCCGAGCTCGCGTCGCACCGCTCGGGGCTGCCGGTCCAGCCCGGTGGCCTGCGGATGCTGGTGGGCATCTGGGGCAACAACCTGTTCGGCCTGGCCCCGTGGCAGCCCGGCGTCGCGGAGCTGTTCGCCGCCGCCGACGCCGCCCCGCTCGGCCCGCGGGGCGAGACCGTGTACTCCAACCTCGGCACGGCGGTGCTCGGCCAGGCGCTCGCGGTGCGCGCCGGGACGCCCTACGAGGAGCTGGTGCGGCAGCTCGTCACCGGGCCGCTCGGCATGACCGCGACGACGATCCCGGACGGCGTCGCCCCGCCCGGTGCGACGGCCGGGCACGACACCGCGGGCCGGGTCCAGGAGCCGTGGATCGGCGCGGCCAACGCACCCGCCGGCTCCGGGGTGTTCTCCACCGTCACCGACCTGGTCCGCTACACCGGTGCGCTCGCCGACCCGGGATCGCCGGTCGCGGCCGCCGCCGTGCCGCGGTACCCGTCCGACTACGGCCGGATCGGGTACGGCTGGTACACCCTCGAGGTCGGCGGGCACACACTGATCTGGAAGAACGGCGGCTCCGGCGGGATGCGCTCCAGCATCCTGGTGGAGCCGTCGACCGGGCGGGCCGCGATCGTGCTGGGCAACTCCGAGGCCGGCGTGGACGGGGTCGCGGCCGAGCTGCTCGGCGTGCCGTCGCCGTTCGAGGCCCGCACCGCGGAGACGCCCTCGGGCGGGTTCGCGGCGCTCGGCCCGGTCCTGGTCGCGACCGCGTTCCCGGTCCTGGCCGGGCTGACGACGCTCGGCGCGGCCCGGGGCGGGTGGCGCCGCACGCCCCGGCGGGCGAGCCGGGCCGAGCTGCTCGCCGCGGCGGGCACCGCGGTGTTCTTCCTGTTCGTCGCCTGGACGGTGGACGCGACGGACGTGGCCCGGCTGCCGTGGTGGCTCGCCGGCTGCGTGCTCACCGGCGCCGGTGCCGGGCAGGCCGCGTGCCGGTGGCGGGGCGCCCCGGCCGGGACGGCCGGGCAGCGGGTGAACGCGGCGTTCTCGCTGCTGCTCGCCGGGGTCCCGCTGCTGGCGCTCCCGCTCCTGTGAGCCCGCCCGACTGCGCACCCACCCACGAAACGCTCACCGAACTCGAGAACGCTCGTGGAATCGCGTGAGCGGCGCCGGGTTGCGTGAGCGTTCGGGGTGCGGCCCGCGGGCTACGGCGCGCGGGTGCCCGGTTCCTGGCACGCATGCTGGACCCCCGGCAGCAGCTGCGGCCGGACGGCGGTGCCCCGGCGCACCGTCAGGAACCCGACGACCCCGCCGAGCATGCACAGCACCCCGGAGACCACCATGGCCCGGCCGAAGCCCGGACCGAGCGGCGCGTCCCCGCCACCCTCGAGACCGACCGCCAGGGGCAGCACGGCGACCGCGAGCAGGCCGGCGACCCGGGAGACGGCATTGTTGGCACCCGACGCGGCCCCGACGTGCTCCTCGGCGACCGAGGCGAGCACCGTCGAGGTCAGCGGCGCCACGGTGATCGCCATCCCCAGGCCGAACACGACGAGCCCGGGCAGCACCCCGGCCGCGTAGCTCGCGCCGGGCACGGCCCGCACCAGCAGGACGAGCCCGGTACCGGCCACGACCGGCCCGACGGTCATCGGCGCCCGCGGTCCGATCCGCTGGGCGAGCGCCCCGATCCGGCCGGACAGCAGCAGCATGATCACGGTGAAGGGCAGGAACGCCAGGCCCGCGGCCAGCGCGGAGTACCCGAGCGACTGCTGGAGCTGGAGGGCGAGCAGGAACAGCGCACCGCCGAGCCCGGTGTACACGGCGAGGGTCACCAGGTTGGCGCCGGTGAACTGGGCGGACCGGAACAGTGACAGCGGGATCAGCGGTGCGCTCGCGTACCGCTCGACCAGCGGGAACGCCGCCAGCGCGAGAACACCGGCCACCGCCGCCCCACCCGTGACGGCCGTCAGGCCCGCCACCGGGATCTCGATCAGCGCGTAGACCACCCCGCCGAGACCGGCCGTGACCGCGGCCGCCCCGGCGAGATCGAGGCGTCCGGGCGCGCCGGCCCGGGTCTCCGGCACGTGGCGCACCGTCACGACGAACGCGACGGCGGCCAGCGGCACGTTCAGCAGGAAGATCCAGCGCCACGAGGCGGTGTCGACCAGCCAGCCGCCGACGAACGGCCCCAGCGCGGCGGCGACCCCGCTGAGCCCGGCCCAGCGGCCGATCGCGCGTCCCCGGTCCTCCCGCCGGACCGTCGAGTCGATCAGTGCGAGGCTGCCGGGGATCAGCAGCGCACCGCCGACTCCCTGCACCAGCCGGGTGAGGATCAGGACCGGGCCGGACGGGGCGAACCCGCACCCGAGCGAGGCGACGGTGAACAGGACCAGCCCGGCCAGGAACACCCGCCGCCGGCCGTACCGGTCGCCGAGCGCCCCGCCGAGCAGCAGCAACGCGCTCAACGTGAGCAGGTAGCCGTCGAGCACCCACTGCAGGACGCTGAACCCGCCCCCGAGCTCCCGGCCGATCGCCGGCAGGGCCACGTTGACCACGGACCCGTCGAGGAACGCGACGCCCGACCCCAGCGCGGCGGCCACGACGAGCCACCGCCCCGGCACCGACGCCAGGGGCAGGCCGGTCATACGACCCCGGCGGCGCGCAGCTCGGCCACCCGGTGGCCGCGGCCCAGCTCGTGCAGGATGGCGTCGGTGTGGGCGCCCAGCGCGGGGACGTCACCCATCACCGGTGCGACACCGGAGAGGTCCGCCGGGGGGCGGAGCGCCCGCATCGTCCCGCCCGGCACGCCGATCTCGTGCCAGCGGCCACGCTCGGCGAGTACCGGGTGGGTCGCCAGGTCGGCGACGTCGTTGATCCCGGCGTTGGCGATCCCCGCGGCGTCGAGCAGGTCCACCGCCTCGGTGGTGGGGAGCGCGGCCAGCCGGGCCGAGATCAGCTTCTCGAGCTCGTCGCGGTGCGCGACCCGGTCGGAGTTGGTGACGAACCGGGGGTCGTCGGCGACCGCGTCGTCACCGAGGACGTCGGTGCACAGCCGCCACCACTCGCGGTCGTTCTGCACGACCAGCAGGATCGTGCCGTCGGCGGTGCCGAACGGGCCGTACGGGGCGATGGTGGCGTGCCGGGCGCCGGAACGCGGTGGCGTCGTGCCGGAGTAGGTGGCGTAGTAGGCCGGGTGGCCCATCCACTCGGCGAGGGCCTCGAACAGCGACACCTCGACCGCGGACACCGCACCGGTGGTGGCCCGGCGCAGCAGGGCGGCGAGGATGCCCGAGTAGGCGTACATGCCGGCGGCGATGTCGGCGACCGAGATGCCGGCCTTGACCATCTCGCCGGGGGTGCCGGTCACCGACAGCAGCCCGGCCTCGCACTGGACGAGCAGGTCGTAGGCCTTGCGGCCGGCCCACGGCCCGGTGGAACCCCAGCCGGTGACCGAGCAGGGGATCACCCTCGGGTGGTGCCGCGCGAGCGTGTCCGCGTCGAGGCCGAGCCGGGCCGCGGCGCCCGGGCCGAGGTTCTGCACCAGCACGTCGGCGCCCTCGAGGAGGTCGGTGAGGATCCGCGCGCCCTCGTCGGACTTGAGGTCCAGCGTCAGCGACTCCTTGCCCCGGTTGAGCCACACGAAGTAGCTGGCGTTGCCGTGCACGGCCTCGTCGTAGCCGCGGGCGAAGTCGCCGCCGTCCGGGCGCTCGACCTTGATGACGCGGGCGCCGAGGTCGGCGAGCTGGCGGGTGGCGAACGGGGCGGCGACCGCCTGCTCCAGGCTGACGACGGTGATGCCGTCCAGCGGCGGTGCTGCGGTGGTCATGGCGGTCCTCTCAGCTCCACGGCGTGCCGATCATCGAGTGTGGGCCATCCGGGGACGATGTGCGAAGGTCGGGCCATGGCCACCGACTGGCGCCACGACGGCGTCCGCGTCATCCCGGGCGACGCCCTCGACACGAACACCCCGCAGACCCCCGGCATGCACCGGGCCGCCGCGGTCACCCACCACCGGGCCGGTGCACGGAAGCTGTGGGCCGGGACCGTCACGATCCACCCCGGCGCCCGCACCGGTGCCCACCACCACGGCGAGCTGGAGAGCGTGATCTACGTGGTCCGCGGCCGGGCCAGGATGCGGTGGGGCGAGAACCTGGAGTTCACCGCCGAGGCCGGGCCGGGCGGGTTCATCTTCGTGCCGCCCTACGTGCCGCACCAGGAGATCAACGCGCTCGACGACGAGCCCCTCGAATGCGTGCTGACCCGCTCCGGCCAGGAACCGGTCGTGGTGAACCTCGACATCGACGGCGTCCCGGAACCGGAGCACGTGCCCTGGATCGACCCCGGACACCCGCACGGCTGACCTCCGGCGGTCGACCGGCTCAGGCGACGACGCCGCGGTCGTGCAGCGCGCCGATCTCGGTGGCGGACAGGCCGAGCTCGTCGGCGAGGATCTGGTCGGTCTCGCGGCCCAGCTGCGGTGCGGCGCCGGGGTCGCCGTGCTCGCCGTTCCAGCGGATCGGGGTGCGGGCGGTGATCGCGGTGGGACCGCCGGGCAGGGGATGGTCGGCGAGTACGGGGTGGGTGCCGGCCCGGTGCCGGTCGACGACGTGGGTCATGGGCTGGTACTGGCCCCACAGCACGCGGGCGCGGTTGAGCTCGGACTCGACGGTGACCGAGTCGCGGGCGAGGAACCAGGGTTTGAGGACGGCGGCGATGGTGTCGCGCAGCCGGTAGCGCTCGGTCTCGTCGGTGAGGTCGGCGTCGAGGGCCTTCTCGAGGGCGGTGAACACGGCGTCGGTGCCGGTGACGGTGACCAGCGCGGTCCACTGGCCGGGGGTGAGGGCGACGACCATGACGCGGTGGCCGTCGGAGCAGGCGAAGTCGGTGCCGAAGCTGCCGTAGACGTGGTTGCCGTGGCGGGGGCGGTCGTGGCCGGCTTCGGCGGCCTCGGAGAGCCAGCCGAGGTTGGCGACACCGGCCAGGGCGACGTCGGCGAGGGCGATCTCGGAGTAGACGCCGGCCCCGGTGCGGGTGCGCTGGTGCAGGGCGGCCAGCACGGTGGTGGAGACGGTGAGCCCGGTGACCAGGTCCCAGGCGGGCAGCACGTGGTTGACCGGGGCGCCACCCTCCTCGCTGCCGGTGATCTGCGGGATGCCGACCTCGGCGTTGACGGTGTAGTCGACGGCGGGCCGGCCGTCGGGGTAGCCCTGGACGCGGACGTGGATCAGGTCCGGGCGGCGGGCGACGAGGGCGTCGTTGGCCATCCAGCGGCGGCCGACGACGTTGTCGACGAGGATGCCGCGGTCGGTGCCGGGCGCGGTGGCCAGGGCGAGGACGAGCTCGCGGCCCTGATCGGAGCGCATGTCGACGGTGATCGAGCGCTTGCCCTGGTTGAGCGAGGCCCAGTAGTAGGACGGACCGGTGCCGTGCCCGGCGGCGGGCCAGCGTCCGTGGTCGGGGCCGCCGCCGATCGGGTCGATCCGGATGACCGAGGCGCCGAGCTGGGCGAGGGTCATGCCGCCGGTGGGTCCGGCGACGAAGCTGGCGCATTCGACGACCCGCAGGCCGTCCAGCGGGCGGTCGGGTCTCTGCCGCGGTCCTGTCGTCACGTCCGGTCGCGCTCCTCGGGTCGGGTCGTTCCCCTCATCCTGCCCGGGGCGCGCGGGACGGGCGAGCACGCCCGGCCGGCGGTCCGCGGGGCATCCCGTTTGGACTCCGGTGTGCCGGGAACGCTGCCCTCGTGGGGATGCGTGAGTGGTTGCAGTCATGGCCGGCCGCCCGCCAGCTGACCGGGCAGGACCCGCTCGGGCGGGGGGCGGCGGCCCGGTCGCCGGGCACCGACCGGAAGATCGCCCGCACCGCGCTGGCCGACGGCGTCACGAAGTCGGTCTGCCCGTTCTGCGCGGTCGGGTGCGGCCAGAACGTCTACACCGAGAACGGCCGGGTCACCCACGTCGAGGGCGATCCGGACTCGCCGATCAGCCGCGGGCGGCTGTGCCCGAAGGGCTCGTCGACGCTGTCGCTGGTCACCTCCCCGCAGCGGCCGGCCCGGGTCCGGTACCGGCGGCCGTACGGCACCGAGTGGGAGGACCTCGACCTCGACACCGCGCTGGAGATGATCACCGACCGGGTGCTGGAGACCCGCAGGCGGACCTGGGAGGACGTCGACGATCTCGGGCGGCACCTGCACCGCACCATGGGCATCGCGAGCCTCGGAGGAGCGACCCTCGACAACGAGGAGAACTACCTCATGAAGAAGCTCTACACCGCGATGGGCGCGGTGCAGGTGGAGAACCAGGCCCGCATTTGACACTCCTCCACGGTTCCCGGTCTGGGAGCCTCCTTCGGTCGTGGCGGCGCGACCAACTACCAGCAGGACCTGGTCAACTCCGACTGCATCGTGATCCAGGGCTCGAACATGGCCGAGGCCCACCCGGTGGGCTTCCAGTGGGTGATGGAGGCGAAGCGGCGGGGCGCGACGGTGATCCACGTCGACCCGCGGTTCACCCGGACCTCGGCGGTGGCGGACCTGCACGTCCCGATCCGGGCGGGCAGCGACATCGCGTTCCTCGGCGGGCTGATCCGGTACGTGCTGGAGAACGACCTGTGGTTCGACGAGTTCGTCCGCGCGTACACGAACGCCCCGATGCTCGTCTCCGAGGAGTTCCGGGACACCGAGGAGCTGGCCGGGCTGTTCTCCGGCTACGACCCGGAGACCGGCCGCTACGACGTCGTCACCTGGCAGTACGACTCCGCCGAGATCGAGGCGTCGGCCGGCTTCCGTGACGAGCGGAGCGCGATACAGCAGCACGAGCGCGCCGAGATCTCCGGGTCCGGCGGCGCGCCGTTCGCCGGCACCCCCACCCGGGACGACACGCTGCAGCATCCGCGGTGCGTGTTCCAGGTGCTCAAGCGGCACTACGCCCGCTACACCCCCGAGCTGGTCGAGCAGGTGTGCGGCATCGACCGGGCCACGTTCGCCCGGGTCGCCGAGGCGCTGACGTCGAACTCGGGCCGGGACCGGACCGCCGCGTTCTGCTACGCGGTCGGCTGGACCCACCACACCGTCGGCGTCCAGTACATCCGGGCGGCATCGGTGCTGCAGGCGCTGCTGGGCAACGTCGGCCGGCCGGGCGGCGGGATCCTCGCGCTGCGCGGGCACGCGTCCATCCAGGGCTCCACCGACATCCCGACGCTGTTCGACCTGCTGCCCGGCTACATCCCGATGCCGCACGCGCACCGCGAGCAGGACATCGACACGTTCGTCGAGCACAACTCGGGTCGCAAGGGCTACTGGGCCCACATGGACACCTACCTGGTGAGCCTGCTCAAGGCCTGGTTCGGTGATGCGGCCACCCGCGAGAACGAGTTCTGCTTCGACCACCTGCCGCGGCTCACCGGGGACCACTCGACGTTCCCGACGGTGATGGCCCAGGCCCGCGGCGAGGTGCCGGGGTACTTCGTGATCGGGGAGAACCCGGCGGTCGGCACCGCGAACTCGCGCCAGCAGCGGCTCGGGCTCGCGGGCCTCGAGTGGCTGGTCGTCCGGGACCTCAACATGATCGAGACGGCGACGTTCTGGAAGGACGGCCCGGAGATCGAGACGGGGGAGCTCCGCACCTCCGACATCGGCACCGAGGTGTTCTTCCTGCCCGCGGCGAACCACACCGAGAAGGACGGCACGTTCACCAACACCCAGCGGCTGCTGCAGTGGCACCACAAGGCCGTCGAGCCGCCCGGGGACTGCCGCAGCGACCTGTGGTTCTACTACGAGCTGGGCCGGCGGCTGAAGGAGCGCGTCGCGGGGTCCACCGACCCGCGCGACCGCCCGTTGCAGGACCTGACCTGGGACTACCCGGTCGAGGTCGGGCCCACCGGGATCGCCGAGCCGAGCGCCGACGCGGTGCTGCGCGAGATCAACGGCTGGGACGCGGACGGGACGCTGCTGCCGGCGTACACGGCGATGAAGGCCGACGGCTCGACCGCGGCCGGTTGCTGGATCTACACCGGCGTCTACGCCGACGGCGTCAACCAGAGCATGCGCCGCCGGCCCGGCCGCGAGCAGGACCTGCTGGCCCACGAGTGGGGCTGGGCCTGGCCGGCGAACCGCCGGGTGCTCTACAACCGTGCCTCCGCGGACCCGGACGGCAACCCGTGGAGCGAGCGGAAGAAGCTCGTCTGGTGGGACGGCGAGCGCTGGACCGGCGACGACGTCCCCGACTTCCCGGCGACCACCGCCCCGGGCTACGTGCCGGAGTCCGAGGAGCAGGGCGCGGACTCGATCGCCGGGAACGAGCCGTTCGTCATGCAGGGCGACGGCCGGGCCTGGCTGTACGCGCCGGCGGGGCTGCTCGACGGGCCGATGCCCACGCACTACGAGCCGCAGGAGTCACCGGTGCCGAACGTGCTGTATCCCGCGCAGCGGGCGAACCCGGCCCGCCAGCAGTTCCCCGGCCCGGAGAACATCTACAACCCACCCGGTGATCACTTCCCGTACGTGTTCACCACGTTCCGGGTCACCGAGCACCACACCGCGGGCGGGATGAGCCGGTGGACGCCGCACCTCAACGAGCTGTTCCCGGAGATGTTCCTGGAGGTCTCGCCCCAGCTCGCCGCCGAGCGCGGCCTCACCGACAACGACTGGGCGCACGTGGTCACGGCACGGTCCGCGGTGGAGGGCCGGGTGGTGGTCACCGAGCGTGCGACGCCGCTGCGGGTGGCCGACGGCAACGGGGGAACCCGGGTGATCCACCAGATCGGGGTGCCGTGGCACTGGGGCGAGAACGGCCTGTCCACCGGGGACGCGGCCAACGAGCTCCTGTCGGTCGCCCTCGACCCGAACGTGCACATCATGGAGACGAAGGCCGCGACCTGCGACATCCGCCCCGGGCGGCGGCCGCGCGGGCCCGCCCTCGTCACCTACCTCGCCGACCGCCGGCGCGCCGCCGGCCTGGAGGACTAGATGGGTGCCCATTCCCTGTACGGGCCGCTGGCCGACCCCAGCGCCGACGCCGGCTACCCGGACGACCACCCGTCCCGGGTCGGCTTCTTCACCGACACCAGCGTCTGCATCGGGTGCAAGGCCTGCGAGGTCGCCTGCAAGGAGTGGAACGCGCTCCCGGCCGACGGCGTGACCGACCGGGGCGCCGGCGGCGACGTCCTCGGCATGGCCGGGATGGGGTACGACAACACCGGCGGGCTCGGGGCCTCGACCTACCGGCACGTGGCGTTCGTCGAGCAGCGGGTGCCGGCCTCCCGGGCGGCGCAGACCGACCTCGGGATGCCGTCGATGGACCTGCCGGGTGCGGACGGGTCCGGCGGCGACGCCACCGAGGTCCGGTGGCTGATGTCGTCGGACGTCTGCAAGCACTGCACGCACGCCGCCTGCCTGGACGTCTGCCCGACGGGGTCGCTGATCCGCACCGAGCACGGCACCGTCCTGGTGCAGGAGGACATCTGCAACGGGTGCGGCTACTGCATCCCCGCCTGCCCGTACGGGGTGATCGACCAGCGGCCCGGCGACGGCCGCGCGTTCAAGTGCACGATGTGCCAGGACCGGCTCGGCTCCGGGCTCGCCCCGGCCTGCGCGACGGCCTGCCCGACCGAGTCGATCCAGTTCGGACCGCTCGACGAGCTGCGCGAGCGGGCCGACGCCCGGGTCGCGGAGCTGCAGGAACAGGGCGTGACCGAGGCCAGGCTCTACGGCCACGACCCGGACGACGGCGTCGGCGGTGACGGCGCGTTCTTCCTGCTCCTCGACGAACCGGAGGTCTACGGGCTGCCCCCGGACCCGGTGGTGACCACCCGGGACCTGCCGTCGATGTGGCGGCACGCCGCCGCGGCCGCGCTGACGGTGGCCGGCACGGTCGCTGCCGCCTTCCTGGGAGCCCGCCGGTGACCGGGGCGGAGCGGGACCGGGCGGACGGCGCGGCGGCCCCGGCGACCAGCGGAGCCCGGCGGCCCGGCCGGCACCGGCGTCGCGGGGAGCAGGAGCTCGTGCCGGACGCCGAGTTCCGCAGCTACCACGACCGCCCGATCATCAAGCCGCCGGTGTGGAAGGTGCCCGACGTCCCCGCCTACCTCTACCTCGGCGGGACGGCCGGGGTGGCGGCGTCGCTGGCGGCGCTGGGCGACCTCACCGGGCGGGCCGGCCTGCGCCGCAGCGGGCGGATGGTGTCGGCCGGTGGGGCGGTCGCGTCGGTGGCGTTCCTCATCCACGACCTGGGCCGGCCGGAACGCTTCCTGAACATGATGCGGGTGATCAAACCGACCTCGCCGCTGTCGGTCGGCTCCTGGATCCTCGCCCCGTTCGGCACGGCCACCGGCGCGGCCGCCGCGTCCGAGGTGACCGGGCTGCTGCCCGGCACCGGGCGGGCCGCGGGGCTCGCCGCCGGCGTCCTCGGCCCCGCGATGACGACCTACACCGCGGTGCTGCTGGCCGACACCGCGGTGCCCGGCTGGCACGAGGCCTACCGGGAGCTGCCGTTCGTGTTCGCCGGGTCGGCGCTCGCAGCCGGCGGCGGGTCGGCGCTGGTCACCGGGTACGGCGACGGCCCGCCCCGCCGGGTCGCCGTCGCCGGGGCGGCACTGGAGCTGGCGGCGACGCACCGCCTGGAGACGACGATCGGGACGAGCGCGCGGGCGTACCGCACCGGGCGGGCGGGCCGGGTGCTGCGCGCCGCGCGGGCCGCGACCGTCGCGGGGGCGGCCGCGGCGCTGGCCGGGCCGGTCGCCGATCGCGTCGCCCGGCGCGCGCCGCGCCGCAGGCGCTGGCTGGACGCGGCCGCCGGGCTGCTGCTCAACGCGGGCTCCGCCGCGACCCGGTGGGGGGTGTTCGACGCCGGGATGGCCACCGCGTGGGACCCCGCGTACACGGTCGTCCCGCAGCGGGAACGGCTGCGCCGCCGCGAGGCCGCCGGCGCGCCGGATGCGGACCCGCCGGCCGGCCGCCGGGACGGGTAGGGGACGGCGACGACCTTCACCGTTCCTCCTCGTACGGATCCGCGTCCGCCGCGCGGTTACCCGGGGCCCCTGCGGGACATGCGTTCCGGCCGGGCGGGAGCTCGCGGAAGTAGACCTCGACCGCACCCCGGCAGTGCTGCCGCGCGGCCGGGGAGAGCACCGCCCGGGTGGCGCCGGGCGGGGTCCGGCACCGGGACGTGTGGGCGGCGGCGGCCCGCGCCTTCGCCGCACGGTCCGCCGGGGACAGCGTGAGGCGGTGGGCGCGGTCCCACGGCACGTCGGGGTCGGTCGGGTCGCACCGGGTGCGGGCCCGGACCGGGAAGCCGTAGCCGTGCGTGGTCGCCGCGGCGACGCAGGCCCGGCCGACGGCGGCGTGGTCCGGGTGCGGGTCGCCGCGCCACGGGCCCACCCAGGCGTCGGCGCCGGCCAGCCGCGGGCCCAGGGCGGCGGCCAGGTCGTCCTCGTGCAGCGCCGGGCCGAGCCGGTCCACCTGCGCCGGGACACCGAGCTCGGCGAGGGCCTCGTCCAGCTCGGCCCGGCAGGTGCGGCCGGTGCCCGCCCGGTCCGGCCGGCCGGCCCCGGGCGGCGCGGCCCCGCCGTCGCCGGCGACGACCAGCTCGACGGTGCCGCCGGCCGCGGTGACCGCGCGCATCAGCCCGCCGGCGCCGAGCGGCCCGTCGTCGGGGTGGGTGGACACGACGACCAGCCGCCGGATCGTGGACGGGTCCAGGTCCCGGAACGCGAGCGTCGTGGTGGCGTCGTCCCAGACGTCGGCGGCGTGGCGGGGTGCCAGCACGCCTGCCCACCGGGCCCGGTGCGGCCGGGAGGTCGCGGCCGGGCCTGTGCCCATCCGGCCTGTGCTCGTCCGGTCCGCGCTCATCCGGTCACCGGCGCCGGCCCGGACCGGTCGTCGGTGCCGATGCCGAGCTCGCTGCGCGCCGTGTCGGCGAGATCGTGCAGCTCGGTCACGGTGAGGCACTTGCGCAGCACCGGGAGCCGCCGGCCCTCGACGCCCTCGACGTGCCGCCGCGCGGACGCCGCCAGCTCCCGCAGGAGGTCGGCCGCCGCCGGGGACCCGGGGCCGACGTCGGTCAGCTCGGCCGCGAGCCGTTCGAGCTGCTCGTGCTCCTCGGTGTCGGCGTCGGTGCACCGGTCGCCGTCGTCGAGACAGCGCCGCAGCAGCGGGTGCAGCAGCCGTTCCTCGGTGACGCAGTGGCGGCGGACCGCGTTGACCGCACGCAGCGCCAGGTCGGACCGCTGCGGGCCGTGGTCGGCCGCGGCGGCGTGGTCCAGCAGGTCGAGCAGGGTGCGGTGGTCGCCGACCAGGACGTCCACCAGGTCACCGGTTCCGGAGTGCGAAGTCACGGCCGCCGTATCACCGCTGGTGGACCGCCGAAACCCGGCGCGGGCTCAGCGGGCCGGGCCGTCGTCGCGGTCGCCGCGCACCTCGGCGCCGGTCTCGCCGGCGCCCTCGTCGGAGCCGCTGACGCGCCCCACGTGGGTACCGGCCGGGCCGGTCCCGGTGGTGGACGGCGCGTCGCCGCCCTGCGCGCCGGCCCCACCGGTCTCCCGGGCGTTGGCGAGGTTCGGGTCGGGCTCGACGTCCTCGGCGGGGCCGCGGCCGCGCAGCCGGTCGAGGAGCCGGTTGAGGAGGGTCACCATGGGCGCTGCGTACCCGGGCGGCCGCAGCCTCACGCGTGGCCCTCGGACGGCACCACCACGACCGGGACCTCCGCCAGGCGCAGGCAGTCCAGCACGGTGGAGGCGGGCGCGGCGAGCCGGGCGGGACGGTCGTTGCCCACGACGAGCAGGCCCGCCCCGCGGGAGATCTCGGCGAGCACCTCGGCGGGGCGGCCGCGCCCGACGATCACCGGGACGTCCGGGGCCTCCTGCCGGACCGCCGCCTCGGCCTGGGCGCGGGAGTCCTGCTCGGTGTCGGTCCGGGTCCGGGCGCCCCGCGGGTGGGTCTGGACCGGGCTGCGCCACGCCGTGACCGCGACCACCTGCCGGCCGGGGCCGCCCGCGTGGTCCAGCGCCCAGCGCAGGGCCGCCCGGGACACCGCCGAACCGTCGATCCCGACGACGACCGTGCCGGGCCCGATCGACGTCGTGCCGGTCCGCGGCGCGGCCGCGGCCCCGGTACCGGCGGTGCCCGGGGCACCCCCGGCCCCGACGGGCGGGCCGGTGTCGGCCGGCGGGGAGCCGCCCTCCGGTGACCGCTCCGGGCGCATCTGGTCGACGTGGTCCTTCGGGTGCAGGTCCGAATGGCCTCGCTCCGACTCGCCGTGCCGCATGCCCGTGCCTCCTCGTGATGGCTGCCTGGGCGCGGTGACTACCCCGCACGGAGGGTGTTCATGCGGTGGCGCTCACCAGGTGAGCACCGCCACCAGGCCGGCACCGGCCAGGGCGACGGTGAGCGCGGACGCCGCGACGACCAGCCGGCCGTCACCGTGCGGCGGGCGCGCGGCGTCCGGCGCGGCCGGGAGCCTGCGGCGGCCCCGCCGGTACGCGTGCACCATCAGGCCGGTCCCGCAGAGCGCGGCCACGAGCATCGGCAGGACCGCGACCGCCCCGAACCGGTCGGCGAGGAGGCGGGCACCGACCAGGGCACCGACGACCAGCGCCAGGCTCGTCCGCGACCAGGCCAGCGCGGTGCGCTCGGACTGCAGCCCCGGGTCGAACCGCTCCTCCGGTCCGGTCACGCCACCGCCATCCCCGCCCCGACCAGGACGGCGGTGACCAGCACGGCCAGCGCCAGCGGGAGCCCGAGGGACGGGGCCGGGAGCGGGCGGGACAGCCGGATCGACCGCTCGACCCGGCTCCAGGAGAACCAGGCGACGGCCGCGACGACCGCACCCGTCACGACCAGCAGCACCGCCGCGGCCAGCCGGAACGCCGGGTGGATCCCCGCGGCCAGCGCCTCCAGGGCGACCCCGCCGGCGACCAGCGCGAGCGACGTGCGGATCCAGGCCAGGAACGTGCGCTCGTTCGCCAGGGAGAACCGCGGGTCGGGCTCGCTGCCGTGGCCGTAGACCGACCGCGGGAACCGGCGCTCCGCGGGTGGTGACGGTCGGTCGTCCATGGCCGGGAGTCTAGGGCCCGGTCGCCCGCTCCCCGAACCACGCGGTGACGAACCCGGCGAACCGCTCGGCCACCGGCGGTAGCGGCTGGTCGCGCAGCCGGGCCAGCCCGATCATCCGGTGCGCCGAGTCGTCGGTGAGCGGCAGGTAGGCGACCCCGGGTTCGGCGCGCTCCGGGCGCGGTTCCGGCACGACCGCGACGCCGAGGCCCGCGGCGACGAAGCCCTCGAGCGTGCCGATCTCGGTGCTCTCGAACGCGACGCGCGGGTGCAGGCCGGCCCGCGCGCACAGCTCGTCGGTGAGCCGCCGTAGCCCGATCGGCTCCCGCAGCGTGACGAACGGGTCGTCGCCCGCCTCGGCGAGCGCGACCCGGGCCCGGCCGGCGAGCCGGTGCCCGTCCGGGACGGCCAGGCAGAGCTGCTCGCGGTACAGCCCGGTCCAGGCGAGCTCGTCGCCGTCCGGGCGTGGCGCGGTGAGCCCGAGGTCGGCCCGCCCGGCCAGGAGGTGCTCGACGATCTCGTGCCCGGCGGCCTGGGTGAGGTCGAACCGGACCTCGGGGACGTCCGCGCGGTAGGCGCGCAGGATCGCCGGGGTGACGCCGGCGGCGATGGAGTGCAGGAACGCCAGCCGGATCGTGCCCCGGTCGGGGTCGCGCAGCGTGCTGATGCGTTCCTCGGCGGCCGCGAGCTCGGCCAGGCCGCGGCGGGCGTGCTCGAGCATGATCGCGCCGTACGGGTTGAGCCGGAGCCGGCGGTGGACCCGGTCGAACAGCGGCGCGCCGACCCGGCGTTCGAGCCGGGCCAGCGCGCGGGACAGCGTGGGCTGGGCGAGCGAGAGCCGCTGCGCGGCCTCGGTCATGTGCTCGGTCTCGGCGAGCACGACGAACCACTCCAGCTCGTCCACCGTCGTCATCTGGTCATGATGTCACCGATTCCGATGCGTCGGCCGCATCGTCGCCGGCCTGCCGGAGGATCTCGCGGGCGTGCGCGAGGATCGGCGCGTCGATCATGCGGCCGTCCAGGCGGAACACGCCGCCGCCGTGCTCCGCGGCGGCGGCCAGCATCTCGCGCGCCTCGGCGACCTCCCGGTCGGTGGGCCGGAACGCCTCCCGCACCACGGAGACCTGGCTCGGGTGGATGCACGCCTTCGCGGCGAACCCGGCGGCGACGGCGGCCTCGGCATCGCGACGCAGCGTGGTGAGGTCGGCGATGTCGACCAGCACCGTGTCGATCGGGACCACCCCGGCCGCGCGGGCCGCGTAGAGGATGCGGGTGCGGGCCTCCTCGACCGCAGGCCGGTAGCCGCCGTCCGGGGTGCGGCCGGGCCGCCCACCGAGGTCGGCGACCAGGTCCTCGCTGCCCCACATCAGGCCGACGCAGTTCGGGGCGTCGGCGATCGCGGGGGCGGCCAGCACGCCGCGGGCGGTCTCGCACAGCGCCACCACCGGGCGTGGCGCGAGCTCCTCGACGTCGGCGGCCAGGTCGGCCATCGGGAGCATCACCGGGACCCGGGGGTAGGCCGCGAGCGCGGCCACGTCGTCGTCGTGCCAGGGGGTGCCGGGGGCATTGATCCGCACCAGCACCGCGTCCGGATCCAGCTCGGACAGCTCCGCGAGCGCGAGGGCCCGGGCTTCGTCCTTGTCGTCCGGGGCGACGGCGTCCTCCAGGTCGATGACCACCGTGTCCGCCGCGGCCGCGGCCTTGGCGAACCGGTCCGGACGGGTGCCGGGGCAGAACAGCAGCGCCGGGCCGCGCAGCGCGTTCACGACCGCTCCAGCCCGCCGCGCTTGACCAGCTGGGCGGCGATGACGTTGCGCTGGATCTCGTTGGTGCCCTCACCGACGATCATCAGCGGGGCGTCGCGGAAGTAGCGTTCGACGTCGAACTCGGTGGAGTAGCCGTACCCACCGTGGATGCGGACCGCGTTCAGGGCGACCTCCATGGCGATCTCGGAGGCGAACAGCTTCGCCATACCGGCCTCCATGTCACAACGCTCGCCGGCGTCGTAGCGCCGGGCGGCGTGCAGGATGAGCTGGCGGGCAGCAGTGATCTTGGTGGCCATGTCGGCGAGGTGGTTGCCGACCGACTGGTGCTGCCAGATCGGCTTGCCGAAGCTCTCCCGTTCCTGGGCGTAGCGCAGCGCGTCGGCGAGCGCGGCGTCGGCGACGCCGAGCGCCCGGGCCGCGACCTGGATCCGGCCGGTCTCGAGGCCCTTCATCATCTGGGCGAAACCGCGGCCCTCGACCCCGCCGAGGACGGCATCGGCGGGCACGCGCATGTCGTCGAAGACGAGCTCGCAGGTCTCGACGCCCTTGTAGCCGAGCTTGGACAGGTCCTTCGACACGGTCAGGCCGGGGCCGTGCTCGACGAGCAGCACCGAGATGCCGCGGTGCTTCGGCTCGGCGGCGGGGTCGGTCTTGCAGAGCAGCGCGATCAACCCCGAGCGGCGGGCATTGGAGATCCAGGTCTTGGACCCGTTGATCACGTAGTGGTCGCCGTCCCGGCGGGCCTGGGTGGACATGTTCTGCAGGTCCGACCCGCCGCCGGGCTCGGTGAGCGCCATGGTGGCGCGCAGCTCGCCGGTGGCCATCCGGGGCAGGTAGCGGTCCTGCTGCGCGCGGGTGCCGAACGCGACGAGGAGCTTCGCGACGACGGTGTGCCCGCCCATCGCGCCGGCCAGGCTCATCCAGCCGCGGGCGAGCTCGGCGGTGACCAGCGCGTAGCAGGGCATCGAGACCGGCGCCTCACCCCAGGGTTCGGGGACGGCGAGCCCGTAGATCCCGAGCCGTTTCATCTGCTCGATCCACTTCTCGGGGTACTCGTCGCGGTGCTCGACCTTGTTGACCTGCGGTTTCACTTCCCGGTCGACGAACTCGGCGACGGTGTCGACGACGGCCTGCTCCTCGGTGCTCAGCACGGGATCTCCTGGATGGGTGGGGGTCAGCGGAACCGGACGGTGGCCGTCAGCGAGGGCTTCGCGCCCTCCGCGGCGACGGTGATCGCGGCCTGGTCGCCGTCCCGGTCGCCGGTCGCGACGATCGGCGACGGCAGGAACGCGGGCCGGGACAGCCGGTACTCGACGGCGGAGACCCGGTCGTGCGGGGCGTGCCGGCGGGGCAGCTCGAGGGCCAGCAGTGCCATGAGCGGGCCGTGGATCACCAGGTCCGGGTAGCCCTCGACGGTCGTCGTGTACGGGTGGTCGTGGTGGATGCGGTGCCCGTTGTAGGTGAGCGCGCTGAACCGCGAGAGCAGCACCGAGTCGGTCGGCAGCCGCAACCGCCACTGCGCGTCCGGCTCCGGCTCCCCGGTGTCCGGGCGCGGTGTCCTGCGGCGCGGGGTCCCCTCCGGTTCGGAGCGGTAGACGAAGTCCTGCTCCTCGACGGCGACGACGCCGGAGCTGCTGGTGCCGGCCGTGCTGTGGCCGACGGTGAGCTCGCTGCGCACGGTCACGAACAGCATCTCGCCGGAGCGGCCGGCCTTCGGGGTCACCGAGGCGACCGACGAGCGGCTGTGCAGCACCGCGCCGAACGGGATGTCGCCGTACCGGTGCAGCCGGCCCCCGGCGGCCATGCGGCGGCGGCCCGGGATCGGCGGGAGGAACGGGCCCTCGGCCGGGTGGCCGTCGTCGCCGATCTCCGAGGTCCGGGGGTGGGGGAGCAGCAGCAGCCAGTGCCACAGCGGGGGGAGCGGGTCGCCGTCGCCGGTCGCCGGATGCTCGGCGTCGACCAGGTCGGCGAACGCGGCGGCCGGCCACGGGTCGACCCGGCGGCTGGTCGCCACGACCGGGGGTTGCCAGTCCTTCACGAGCTCGGCGAGGGTTCCGGCGGTGGCGCTCTCGGGCACGACACTCCTTCGTCCGTGGAACGCGGCCCGCCCGCGGAGCGGGGAGGCCGACCCGAGCATTCTGGCCGGTCCGGTATCGATGTGGGAAATGACGATCACGCCGGACGTCGATGTGTCCCGGACATGACTCCTGGTCGGACGCCTCGGCCCGGCGTCACCCGTCGGCGGCGCCGGCCGCGCCTGCGGGGGCGTTGCGGGTGCCGACCGGCGCGGCCGCGAGCATCGGCTGCACCGTGGCGACGACCATGCGGGCGGCGTCGGCGCCGGTCACCCGGCCCGCGCGGACTTCCTCGGCGGCACCGTGCAGGACGTGGTGCGCGGCGTTGACGAGCCAGGTCAGCGGCAGGTCCGTGCGGAACACGCCCTCGTCCTGACCGCGCCGCAGGAGCTCCTCGAACCGCTCGGCGGGGTCGGCGTGCAGTTCCCGGATCCGTCCGGGTGACAGGGTGTTCTGGGCAGCGGTGAGCAGCGCGATGGACTCGGCGACCAGCGACCAGCTGGACTCGAGGAGCCGTCCCACGGCCTCGCGTGCGTCACCGGTCAGGTCGACGGCGGACAGCGCCCGTTCGCCGGCCCGGAGCGCGTCGACGAGGGCGGCCTCGACCAGCTCGGCCCGGCTGGGGAAGTGACCGTAGAGGGTCATCCGCCCGACGCCGGCCGTCCGGGCGATGTCGTCGATGGTGGCCTCGGGGTCGGCACTGAGGCAGCGCCGTGCCGCCGACACGATCCGGGTGATGCTGCGTTCGGCGTCTGCGCGCCGGCGCGGACGCGCCTCCGGGCTGGGCATGATCGCCATCCTAAGTACCTTGTACAGGCGAGTACAGGTTAGTACCGTCCTCCCTTGCGAACTCGTACTCTGGAATACGAGATCGATTCCGGTGCGGGAGGCCTCGATGTCGGGTCCGGCGGGGATCGGTGAGACGTCTGCGGGCACCGACTGATGATCGCCCGGCTGCGGAGCGGCCGGCGGAGCCGTCGGTGTCCCCCGGCCGGTATCGCGGGAACCGCACCGCCGCCACGTCGTCCGCCCCTACGCCGCAGAACGTAGGAGCGGGGTCATCACCGGACGGACGACACGGGGCACGCCGGCGGGGAGGGTCTACCCCATGACCAGAGCCTCGGCGTCGCACACGGTGCCGGCCGCCGCCCGTCGCCGCCTCGGCATCCGCAGCCGCCGTGCCGTGCTGATCGTCCACATCGCCTCCTCCGGGGCGTGGCTGGGCGTCGACGTCGCCATGGCCGTGCTGATCGTCACCGCCGCGACCACGGACGACCCGGGAACGGTGGTGTTCACCCTGCAGGCGCTGGAACTGGTCACGGTGTGGCCGTTGCTGGCGTGCGGGCTGCTGTGCCTGGGCTCCGGGGTGGTGCTGGGTCTGGGCACCAGGTGGGGTCTGGTCCGTTACTGGTGGGTCGCGATCAAGCTGGTGCTCAATCTGGTGCTCACCGCGCTCGTCGTGGCCTCGTTGCAGTTCGAGGTCGCGGAGCAGGCCGATCGGGCCCGCCGGTCGGCCGCGGGGGAACCGGTCACGTTCGATCTGGGCAACCTGGTCTTCCCACCGACCGTGTCACCGACGTTGCTGCTGATCGCGCTCACGCTGTCCGTGGTCAAGCCGTGGGGGCGTATCCGGCGGATCCGCCGCGGACCGACCTCGGGGTGAGGCACCGATGCCGCCCCGACGCTCACCTGAACCGGCGGTGCCCGTCACACCGCCGCGCTCTCCGTCGACCGGCTCCTGCGCGCCGGATGCGTGCTGGGGCACATCTTCGAGACACCTCCGGAAAGGAAGTGCGTCATGAGATCCCGCTCGTTCCCGCTCACCGACATGCCCTGGCTCCTGATGCTGGTCCTGGTGGCGATCGGGCTGCCGCGCACCGTGCTCGCCGACCTCGACATCGTGGCCCCGGAGAGCTCGCTGCTGTACTACGTGCTCGCTCTCGCCCCGTTCGCCGCCTGGCTGGCCGTCGCCGTCCTGCGACCGACCCGGCGACCGGTGCCGGACTTCCTCGTCCTCGGCGTGCTCTACGGGCTCTCGCTGGTCCTCGCGCACCAGCTCCTGTGGCACGCACCGGGTGCGGAGCACAGCATCCCGCAGGGCGCGATCGATTTCGCCCGTGGGTTCGCCCCGGCAGGACAGGAACTCGCCCTCCGTGGTTACACCGCGGTCGTCAGCCTCGGAATCGGGATCGGCACCGGGTTGGTCGCGGCCGTCGCCGCGGTCATCGCACGCACGGTCCGAAACGCCCGGCACCGTCACCTCACACGAGTCACGGTGCCCGCCACGAGTGCTGAGGGTGAGCATTGAGGTCGGCGTCCGTCGCCCCATCACCAGCCCAGATCCACAAGCTGTCCGGAAGTGAAAGGAAAGACAATGTCCGTAGTGCGCACACTCTCGCCCGCCACGCTCGTCCATGTCGTCAGCCTGCTCGTGGCCTGTGTCGGTTTCCTCGTCCTGCTCGTCGGTGGGGTCCCCGAGCTGCAGCCGTTTCCGCCCGGTGTGATCGTCCTGCTGGTCGCCGCGGCCGCGGTCCTCGCGATGCCGCGCCGCCGCTGGGTTCCACTGATCGGGGTCGTGCTGTGCCTGGCCATCGCAGGCGGGGCGTTCTTCGTCTATCCCGGTACCACCGAGCGGTTGACCGACCCGGCCCAGTTCCCGCTCTGGATCGGGACCGTTCTGCAGATGGGCGGGGTGATACTGGCCGCGCTCGCCGGGATCGTCGCCGCGCTGCCGACCAAGCGTCGTGACCTGGCCGGCCGGGATCGCGCGGGGGAGTCCCGATGACGGACCTCCCGGCCGTCGGCGGCGTGATCGACTTTCGACGCTCGTTCGACCTGCGCGTTTCCGCCGTGGTGAGGGCGGTTTCGTGCTGATCGACTCATTGGTGTCGGTCGAGGTGCACGTTCCCGCCGTGACCTGGGCGAGTTCGTGCTGATCAACTCGTCCGTGGCGATCAACCTGCACGTTTCCCGCCCCGGCGCGGGCGTGTTCGTGCTGATCGACTCAGCGGTGTCGGTCGAGGTGCACGTTCTCGCCGCGGCGGGGGCGGGTTCGTGTTGATCAACTCGCCCGGGTCGGTCGAGGTGCACGTTCTCGCCGTCGCCCGGGCGCGTACGTGCTGATCCACGCGCCCGCGTCGGTCGATCTGCACGTTTCCGGCCCGGCGCGGGCGTGTTCGTGTTGATCGACTCGCCGGTGTCGGTCGATCAGCACGTTTCCGCCGTCGTCAGGGCGGGTTCGTGTTGATCGACTCGCCGGAGTCGGTTGACCTGCACGTTTCCGGCCCGGTGAGGGCGGGTTCGTGCTGATCGACCTGCCGCAGCGGGCGGTTGCACGTCCTTGACGCCGCCCGCGCCGGTGGGACGCGCCCTCGCCGCCCGTCCGCCACCCGGCCGGCGACCTCAGCCGGCCGCCGAGGCGAGCGCCTTCCGCAACCGCTCCACCGACGACTCCAGAACCACCGCGCGGCCAGCTCGTCCAGCCGCTGCGGGTCGGCCGGAGCGACCGGCAACGTCACCTCGGGATGGCTGAGCTCCACCGGTGCGTCGGGCACCACTCGCACCACCGGCTCGACGACGTCGAGGTACGCCCGGGCCGCGGCCAGCTTCGCCCGCACCCCGGCCGCGAGCCGGGTGTCCCCGGCGGTGCCGACCGCGTCCAGCAGCTCCGCCCACGACCCCGAACCGGCCGACCAGCGTCGCGGCCGTCTTCGCGCGCGGTGATACGTGGCCGACCGCGGGGGCATCGCAGCCGCCTTCGCCGGCGTCGCCGAGGGGAACGGGAGGCCCCGCGGGTGCTCCTCGCTCGCCTCCCTGATACCGGGTTCGAGCGCGTGTCATGTCTCAGGACATCGGTGACGGTCCTGTGTCAGGACATCGGTGACGCTGTGGGTGTTGTTGGTGGTGACACTTCCGTCGTGAGGCTGTGGCGGTGGCCGCCCATGACCCCATCGACCCTCGTGTCCGCCTCGCGATCTCGCAGTGGCCTGATGACGCGCCGCGGGGGGCGGTTTCGACGTTCTGCATCGAGCACAACATCTCGCGCAAGTCGTTCTATGAGCTGCGGAAGCGCGCTCGCGTTGACGGGCCCGCAGCAGTGCTCGTGCCCAGGTCCAGGCGTCCGGGATCGAGTCCGTCGAAGCTGACCGAGCAGGTCAAGGCCCACGCTGTTGCGGTGCGGGCCGCGCTTGAAGCGTCCGGTCTGGACCACGGCCCGATCAGTGTTCACGAGAAGATGTGCGCGATGGGCCTGGGATCGGTGCCCTCGACGGCGTCGTTGGCAAGGATCTTCCGTGAGGCCGGTGTCGCCCGACGCGAGCCGCGTAAGAAGCCCCGCTCGGCGTGGCGGCGGTTCGTCTACCCGGCGCCGAACGCGTGCTGGCAGCTCGATGCCACCGAGTACGTGCTGACCGGCGGTCGCAAGTGCGTGATCTTCCAGCTCATCGACGACCATTCCCGCTACGCGCTTGCCTCTCACGCCGCGGCCGGTGAGACCGCCAAGGACGCGATCGCGGTCTTCGACAAGGCCGTGGCCGCCCACGGCGTGCCGCAACGGCTGCTGTCGGACAATGGGCTCGCGCTCAACCCGTCGCGACGGGGCATGGTCGGCCGGCTCGTGGCACATGTCGCCGCGCTGGGCACCGAGGCGATCACCGGCAAGCCGCACAAGCCGACCACCCAGGGCAAGAACGAACGCTTCCACCAGACCCTGTTCCGCTACCTCGACAAGCAGCCGCTGGCCGCCACACTCGCCGAGCTCCAGGCCCAGATCGACGCGTTCGACCACCTCTACAACTCCGAGCGCCCTCACCAGGGGCTGCCCGGACGGATCACACCGCTGGCTGCGTGGGAGGCCACTGCCACGGCCGACCCACCCCGCCCGAAGCCGGACCGGCCCGTCTACCGGCCACCGGCCCCCGTCGTGGCGCCCCGGCCGACCCCGCCCGCAGACCTGCCCGCCGGCACACGGCTGAGAACGGTGAACTCCGCCGGAGTCCTCTACCTCGACAAGGTGCACTACAAGATCGGCGGCGAGCACGCGTTCGGACAGGTCCTCATCGTCACCGACGGAGACCAACCAGGCGACAAGATCATCGTCACCGACCTCGACGGCGAGATCCTCGTCGAGCGAACCCGACCCGCTCCCGGCATCCGCTACGTCGGCAACGGCCGCCCCCGCGGAAGACGCCCGAAGAACCCGGGAACGTCACCGAAGTCCTGACACATCAACCGTCACCGATGTCCTGATGCAGAGCTGTCACCCATGTCCTGAGACATCACACCGGGTTCGAGCGCGTCGATACTGTCGTACCTCGAATGTATGTTCGAGGCATGCTGGTGGGCACGGTTCCCGACGGCCTGGCGGAAATCCCGCCCGGCCCGGAACTGTGTGCCCTGCTGGCCGGGCTCGACCCGGACCGGGTGCCCAACGGCGACACCGTCACGCTGTTGCAGGCGCTGCGGCGGCTGCGCTCGTACGTCGACGCCCACGAGCTGGCCGCGATGGCCGCGGTCGGGCGCTGTGACCCGGACGCACCGCTGTGGTCGACCACCCGGCTGCCGGAGCCGGACCCGGACTGCCGGATGGAGATCGCGGTCGCGCTCACCGTGACCGAGCTGACCGCCTGCCGCGAACACGCCCTGGCCGAGATGCTGGTCCACCGCCTACCCGCGGTACACGCCGCCCTGGCCGCCGGAGACATCGACAAGGGCCGGGCCGCGGTGTTCGCCGACCTGCTCGAACCGCTCTCCGACGCCCAGAACGCCAGAATCGTGGCCGACCTGCTGCCCAAGGCCTCGGGCTGGACCAGCGGGCAGCTACGGGCCCGGCTGCAGCGACGGGTGATCGCCATCGACCCCGACGCCGCCCGCCGCCGCTACCGCCGCGCCCTGCGCGAGCGGCGGGTGATCTGCTACCTCGACCCCGAGGGCACCGCCACCATCACGGCCAGCGGGCTCGACCCCACCGCCGCCCAGGCCGCCTGCGAACGCCTCGACGGGCTGGCCCGGGCAATCCGGGCGGCCGGGCACCCGGCGTCGTTGTCGTGCATCCGGGCCGACCTGGCCACCGCGCTGCTGGACGGCAGCCTGCACACCCTGACCCAGGACCAGATCATCACCACCATGCTCGACCGCGCCACCGAGCACGACGACCCCACCGACCCCGACCCCGACGATCCCGCGGGTGCCGCCGACACCGGCGAGGGCGACGGCGCGGACGGCGAGGAGGATGAGGGCGGGGGCGGCGACGGTGGTGGCGGGGACGGCCCCCGCGATCCGGGCCCGCACGACAGCACCGGCCCCGCCGGGAACGCCGGCGGGAGCGACGACAGCACCGGCACCGCTGCCAGCACGGGCGGCAGCAGCACCGGCGGCGGCAGCTCGGGCGGCAGCGGCAGCGACGCCACCGGCAGCACCGGCCGCCGCGGCAACGCCACCGGCAGCGCCGGCAGCACCGGTGGCAGCGGCAGCACCGACCGCAGCGGCAGCGGCATTGGCTGCACCGATTGCACCGGCGGCAGCGGTAGCGCAGGCGGCAGCGACAGCACCGCCGGCGGCGACAGCGGTGGGAGCGGCGATGGTGGCGGCGATGGCAGCGGTGAAGGTGGTGGTGGCGTCGGATCCGACGGCCCTGGCTCCGCGGCGTCCACGCCGGTCCCGGAGCCGGCCCGGCCCGGTATCGAGATCCGGATCCGGCTGGCGACCCTGCTCGGCCACGACGACCACCCCGCCGAGATCCCCGGCCTGGGCCCGGTCCTGGCCCCCACCGCCCGGGCCTGCGTGGCCCGCCACCGGCACGCCGAGTGGCGGTTCGCGATCACCGACCCCCACGGCCACCTCATCCTGGCCGGCACCACCCGCCACCGCCCACCCACCGACCCCACCCGCCACACCGGCCACACCGGGGCCAGCGGGGCCACCGGGGCGGCCAGGACCGGCGGGGCAGCCAGGACCGGCGAGGGCCCGCGGCCACGGACACGGCAGGCCCACGGCGGCACCGTCGAACTCCAGATCCCCGCGGACCTGCTGGCCGCACTCGCCGCCGACCCGCCACCCGGCTGGGCACCCCTGCTCGCCGACCTGGCCGCCCAGTACGCCCGCCGCGACCAGCTCCACGCCGACCTCGACGCCCGCGCCGGCGACCGGTTCCCACCCCCCGCGCTACGCCGCCACATCGAAATCCGGGACCGCCATTGCACGTTCCCGGGCTGCCGCCGACCGGCCCGCAAGACCCAGCAGGACCACACCCACGACCACCGCCACGGCGGCCACACCGTCACCGGCAACCTCGGCCCGCTCTGCGTCCTGCACCACGCCCTCAAGATCGCCGGACGCTGGCAGCTGCACCAACCCGCACCCGGAGTGTTCCGCTGGCGCAGCCCCCTCGGCCACATCTACCTCACCCGCGGCGAACCGGTCAGCGAACCCCTCGGCGACCCGATCCCCGACCCCAGCGCCGACCACGACCCACCCCGACCACCGGACCCCGAACTCGACGAGCGACCGTTGTTCGACCCGACACCCCGACCAGCGCCACGACCACCACCGGACACGCCGACCAGCGACCGCGCCCCACCGGGGCAACCCGCCGACGATGACGCCCCGCCGTTCTGATCTGACCGGCCACCGAGCTGGCCCAGACCCGGGAACGGGGTCAATCACCCGAGCCGGGAGCTCGACCGTGCCCGCGCCGATCGGGCAGGACAGCGCCGACGGCACCCACCGGCCGTCCTGCTCCGAGGCCGGGGCCGTGCCTCGGGAGGCCCGGCCGGTGGCCGGCCGGCCTGACCCGGCCCGGGCCCGAGCCCGGGCGCGGGTCCC